>JAJRVV010000240.1 GCA_024277135.1 Chloroflexota bacterium
AAGTTGTGCCGGAGGTTGTGGCCGCCTATGCCCGCTCACGCGGCCGGCCGCGCAAAGAAAGCCGCAAAATCTCTACCACATTACGCCTCGATCCGGACATTCTCACCTACTTCCGCGCTGCCGGCAAAGGGTGGCAAACGCACATCAATGACGCGCTGCGTGAGTATGTTCTCTCCCATCCACAGGAATAATCTCAATAACCTGATTTCTTGAAAAAATCCAGTTCTGCACCTGTCGGCAAAATTGGAGCCGGATCATCCGCACACCCAAACCGTGCGCCGCAATTTGCAATCATTATCGTAGGGGCGGGATGGCGCGGTATAACCTTGGGCAAAACATACGGCCTCGTCTCCGCGCCATCTCGCCCCGGCCCCGGCATGTTGAGTTGAGCGGCCCGCATGTTGGGCGAGATGGGCGGGGTGGGATGTGGTTTGTTTGGCAAAGATGTTGGCCCGCCCATCCCGCCCCTGCCGGGTTGCGCCGTTTCGACCATGCCCCGCATGTTGGGCGAGATGGGCGGGGTGGGATGTGGTTTGTTTGGCAAAGATGTTGGCCCGCCCATCCCGCCCCTACCAGGAATGAATGCTATGAATCAACGGAAAACCATCCTCGGCCGCACCGGCCTGCCCATCTCCGCCATCGGTTTCGGCGCCTACCGCGTGGCCCAGGGCGTGGACGACCACCGCGCCGCCCTGCGCCACGCCCTGACAAACGGCGTCACCCTGGTGGACACCAGCGCCAATTACACGGATGGGGCGTCGGAACGGCTGATTGGGGAAGTAGAGCGGGAGCTAGAGAAAAGAGTCGTGGTGGTGACGAAGGCGGGGTATTTGCAGGGGGAGAATTTTCAGTTGAGCCAGGAGCGGAAGGAGGCGGGACGGCCGTTTCCCGACCTGGTGGAATTCAACGAGGGGCTGGAACATTGCATTCACCCCGAATTTCTGGAAGACCAGATTACGCGCAGTTTGGAACGGCTGGGGCGGCAGAAAATCGAGGTGTTTCTGCTGCACAACCCAGAGTATTACCTGATGTGGGCCGTGGAAAACGGAGCGCCTCTGGCGGATGCGCGGGCGGAATTCGAGCGGCGCATCGGGCTGGCGTTCCGCTATCTGGAGACAGCAGTGGGGCGGGGACGGATTGAGTGGTACGGCGTCAGCGCCAACACCTTCGTCCATCCAGCGCATGACCCGGCTTTTGTGTCGCTGTCTCGGCTGTGGGCGATGGCCGAGGAGTTGGGCAACCATCATTTCGGCGCAGTGCAGTTCCCGCTCAACCTGCTGGAGACGGGGGCGGCCACGGAACGGAATCAGCCAGACGGCCGTACCACCCTCCAATTCGCCCGCGACCACAACCTGGGCGTACTGGTGAACCGGCCGCTGAACGCCATCCGGGACGGCCGTATCGTGCGGTTGGTGGATGTGCCTATGCCAGAAACCGTCCCATCCGCCGCCGATGTGGGGGTTGAGGTGGCGGGGGTGACAACGGCCGAAACCATGTTTATGCGGGATTTGCTGCCTGGTCTGCCCCTGGCGGACGAGATCAAATGGCAGTTCCCGCAACAGTTGGCGGCGGGCAGTTTACTGCGAGACGGCCGTTGGCGGGATTTCGGCCCCCTGCGGCGCTGGCTGGACGTTTTGCACGGATACCTGGCGCCGCAAACGCAGACGGCCGTCCATTACCTGTCCCATCTGGAAAATGTGCCGGAAACGGTGCGTGCCTGGCTCGACTCCTACGTGGCTCAAATCAACCGGGCGTTGACGGCCGTCACCACCTTTTTCCAGGCGGAGGCGGCGCAGGAAATGGCCGATTTGCGCGCCCAGACCATCGCCGCCAACCCGGATTGGCAGGCCGACACATTGAGCCAGACGGCCGCGCGCGCCATCCGCTCGCTGCCCGGCGTCTCCTGCGTGCTGGTGGGGATGCGCCAGGTTGCTTATGTGGACGATATGCTGGCGGAACTGGCCCGTCCGGTACAGCCAGTTGAGCTAACGGCATTTGCCCAGCTACGCGAAGGAATGAAAACATGAAAACGAACCTTCATCCCTCATCCCTCATCCCTCATCCTTCCGCCTTTCATTTTGTGACCGTTTGCTATTTCCTGCATCTAAAGAGACGAAATACCGTATTGGATGACGGAGCCGGAGCGGAAAAGCAGAGAAGATGACCAATCTTCCTGAACCCGACTACTTTTCCGTCCGGCTCCGCGCCACCTAAAGGAGTTAAACAAATGGATGAGTTAGTAAAAATGGTTGTGAAAGAAACAGGACTGCCGGAAGCGCAGGCCAAGAAAGCGGCCGAGGCTGTCGTCAAGTTTTTGAAAGGCAAACTGCCCGCGCCGTTAGCCAGCCAGGTGGACAACTTCCTGGAAAGCGACCAGACGGCCGACGTGGCCGGCGACCTGCTGAAAAAAGGGCTGGATATGTTCGGGAAGAAATAAGCGAGACGCAAAGAGCGTAAAGCGTAAAGCGGGAGATCATCTTTCGTTTTACGCTTTTCGTTTTTCAGGGGAGTTCATCCTTGAACAAACGCGTCTGGTAGGCGGGGCGACGGCCGTCCAACAGCACAAAAGGCTGCAACCGCTTCGTCCGCACCCCAATCGCCCGCAAATCATTTAGGTCGCGCAGCGCGCCCCGCCGCCGGGCGTTGAGAATGACGGCCGCCCCCTTGGGGCCAATGCCGGGCACACGCAGCAGCGATTCCCGGTCGGCGGCGTTCACCTCCACCGGGTCTTCCTGCAAATTGGCATACGCCCAAGCCAGTTTGGGGTCGGTGTCCAGCGGCAAATTGCCCGCTTCGTCAAACGGCATCTCCTCCAGGTTAAACCCATAATCGCGGAATAAAAACGAAGATTGGTACAGCCGGCGCTGGCGCATCGGGTCTTCGGCCGGCAGGTGGGCCAGCGGCGTGTCGCGGATGGGATTAAAGCGGGAAAAGTAGGCGCGTTGGATGCGTAACTGCCGGTACAGCGCCTCCGCCGTACTCAACAGTTCCAGATCGCTCTCCCCCACCGCGCCGACGACGAATTGGGTGACGGTGGAAGGCCATTTTCGCTGCGGATTTCGGTGGCGGATTTGCTCGATCCATTGCAACGGCCGTACCAACTCATCCACAAACTGCTTCATCGGAGCCAACATCGCCAGCCGCCGATCATTCGGCGCTTCCAGATTCACGGAGAGCCGGTCGGCCAACTGCATGGCGCGTTCCACCTGCGCTTGTTCCGCCCCCGGCATAATTTTCAGGTGAATGTACCCGCCAAACCGGTGCTTGTGCCGCACCAGCTCCACCGTCTTCAACATGCTGTCCTGCGTCCTCACTCCGCCGCCAATAATGCCGGAGCTGAGAAACAGCCCGTCCACCAGCCCGGCGCGGTGCATGTCGCTGAAGGTTCGCGCCATCTCTTCTGGCTTGAAACTGGTGCGGCGGTAATTGCGCCCGGCGCGAAAGGGGCAGTAGAAACAGTTTCGTTCGCACGCCGTCGTCAACATCGTTTTCAGCAAGGGGATGCTCTTGCCGCCGGGCATTTGGGCATGGAAAACGCCCCACTCTTCTTGTTTTTTCTTTTTTGATGAGGCGGTCAGGGAAACGACGCAGGGGGCGGTTGGCGGCAGCGGGGCCGCTGGGCGCAGCGGGGCCGGGCGCAGCGGCGTTTCTTCGGCCAATTCCAGGTGCATTTGGGTGGCGATTCGGGCCAATTTGACCAGCGTTTCCATGCCAGGATGATAGAACAGATGTTCACCAAAGTCAACTTGTGACGGATACGGCCGTCCCGGTGACTAATGAACAAGCCAATCAACGCGCAGCCATCCTCCCCCTGGCAATTCACATTTTGGAGTACCTGATGGATATTTTTGCAATTTCTCTCGTGTTTACCTGTTTCTTTTGCCTGGGCATTTGCGGCGCGATTTTGGCCGAGGGGTGGCGCGCCAATCGCCGGTTCCGACGATGCCAGGAGCAGCGGGAAATTTGGAGGTGACTATGAGAAGTGACTGAAGTTTTGGGGGGGATCGAGTTGGCGCTCTCAATGCCCGGCAATGGCGTCGGGGGGCATGGGGCGCCGGAAAAGAGCAGATGGGCGGCGACGGCCGTCTGTGAAGCGACGGCCGTTGTTCGGATTGGCCGGTTGGGTTGGCGGGGAGACGGCCGTGGGATACAGCAGCGTCACCCCATTCTGGCCCAGCTTGTAAATGCGTTCCAACTCCATCAACCGCTGCATATCCGTCTCCGAAAACTGGCTGACGACCTGATGCAGCCGGGCCAGCGAGGCCGCTTCCACCTCCGTCCGCACCTGCCGCTCATACGCGGCAGACAGCGCCGCCCGCACCGAGGACGGCATCTCTATCGCGCCCAACATCAGCCGCGAAACCTCAAAACCGAGCGAGGAAAGCCGGGCCATCGCCTGCTGCCGCACTTCCCGCTCCAGCCGCTTGACCGCGCCAGGCCGGCTCAGATCAGCCACCGAATATTCGCTGAGGACATGACGCAGAACGTGGTTGATGTGCTTGGTGGCAATCGTAGCTGCTTTTTGGGGCAAGGATCGCGCCAGTTTGGGCCGGGATTTAGCCGCGATCTGGAACGGATTGAGTTTGTAGGACAAGGACCACTCAATCGTCAGGGGAATGCCGCCGCTGGTTTCCGCCTGGACGCAAGCGCCCTTCACCGTCCCCGGCGCGGTGGGAATGGTGTGGCTCACCCGCTCGGCAAAGGGCAGCGCCCAATGGCGGCCCGGCCCCAGGAATCGGGAGAAGTTATGGCTGCCGGCGTGAAAGAGTACGGCCGTTTCCACCTCAGAAACCGTCACATACGCCCACCGGCGCGCGCCCCAAATCAGCCACAATCCAATCAGCAAAGAAATCGCCAGAATCAAAGCCGGAACGCCGCCCAGAGCGACGGCCGTTGCCAAAAACCCGCCAGATAAAATTACCTTCAACATGCCATACTCCATTCATTAAGTGTTTTTATGACACAAATTATAGTGTCTCTCACACACTTTGTCAACTGCCAATTTGAGGGTTGAAGTTTTAGGGGGTGTCTGTTTATAATGTAGGCTCACACTTCGTTGAGTTCGCTATCTTTATCGTTCCGCAACGTAAATACACAGAAGGAGCAGGCAAATGTTAAAAAATGGTTCATTTTCGGATGGCTGGACAGATATGCCGCCCACACCTGATTTTTTGATCAATCAGCAGCCCAATGGTTGGAAGCTGCGCTGGATTGAAAAGGGTGAGTCCCTGTTCGGCGCCGGGGATGTGGCTCGCGGCGTTCCCGAATGTGTACATAAGCACATTGATCAATTGCCCGCCAACGAACAACCTGGCGGCTCCGACGCGCTCATTTTAGCAGGGGAATTCGTGTACAAAATTTTCCATTCAGGCGCATCATTTGGCGCAGAATTGAGCCAAGCCGTCACCGGGTTGGAACCAGGCAGTTCGGCCACACTCACCGTGCCGGTTCTGGTCGATTTGCATGGAGATGGCGATGTTTTTGCCGCTGAATCTGGCGTGTGGGTTAACGGCGAGGGGCATTGGGTCAACGGCGGCGAGATGGGAGATCGGAAATGGTTCCAGCACAAAGTGACCTTTACCGTTCCCGACGATGGCACGGCCGAGATTGCGGTGCGGGTGAAGAGCAAATGGATGAATGCCAAAGATTTCTTCATTGATGGGATCACGCTGGTGGCAGCGGCATCTGACGATACCCCGCCCGCCGATCCCGATCCAGGCGACGGCGATGATACGCCAGTGACGCCGACGGATACGATTACGGTGGTGTTGACCGTCCCGGCCGGTCTCCAGATCATCACCGGCACAGCCCACCATGCCAGCACGGCCGTTCTCATCGTCCCGGCCGGTATGAAAGTGGAGATCAAACGACGCTAACGCCCAACTGATTCAAAAAATTCAAGGGCTGGCGCAGGCACGCCAGCCCTTGCCGTTTACCTATGACTAAAAGAGAAGCCAAGCGGCCCGGCCGTACCCACCGTAAACGCAAGCCCCGCCAACGATCCGGCGATTACCGGATTTTCATCGGCGCATTTCCGCAAGGCGAATTGGCCCAGCAGATTCAGGAGATTCGGGAGCGGTATGACCCGCAAACGGCCGTCATCGCCCCACCCCACGTCACCCTGGCCGGCACATTTTGGCGCACCGGCCCGGCCACGCCAGACAATGAAGCCATCCTCATCAGTCGTCTGCAAAACCTGCCCAAACACATCGCCCCATTTGAGCTGATTTTGGGCGGCATACGCACCTTTGGCCGCCGGGTACTGTTTCTCAACGTTCAGCCGACGGATGAATTGACGGCCGCGCGCCAGCAAATCCTGCACCGCACCGGCAAAGACAAGCACCGCCTGTTCACGCCGCACCTCACTTTGGCGATGCGGCTCAAACCAGAAGCCATCAAGCGGATGGTGGCTGAATTGAGAGAGACGGCGTGGCATGACGGCCGTTTCCCAACGCCCATCACCGAACTCCGTTTGATGCAGCGCGGCCCGGACGATCCCGTCTGGCGCGCCATCGCCGCTTTTACTCTGAGGTGACGCGCACTTCGGAAGTGAGTGTCACCTGAACATGCCCATCACTCCGCCAGCGCGGCGTGCGCCGCCGCCAGCCGGGCAATCGGCACCCGGAACGGCGAACAAGAGACATAATTCAAGCCCATTTCATGGCAAAGGGCGATGCTTTCCGGATCGCCGCCATGTTCGCCGCAAATGCCCACTTCCAGGTCTGGCCGGGTGCGCCGCCCTGCCTCCACCGCCCACTTCATCAATCGGCCTACCCCTTTGGCGTCAATGGTGGCAAATGGATTTCGCTGCAAAATGCCTTGACTGAGATAGGTCATGAGGAAGCCAGACTCGGCGTCATCGCGGGAGATGCCAAACGTCGTTTGCGTTAAATCATTGGTGCCAAACGAGAAGAACTGCGCTACCTCTGCTACCTCGTCGGCCGTCAGCGCCGCCCGGGGAATCTCAATCATGGTGCCAAATTTGTAACTGATTTCGATGTCTTGCTCCTCCATCACCGCCCGCGCCTCTTCTTCCAACGTTTCCTGCTGGATTTGCAGCTCTTTCACGTGGGAAATCAGGGGGATCATCACTTCGGGATGGACATCAACGCCCTCTCTGGCTACCTTGCAAGCCGCCTCGAAAATCGCCCGTACCTGCATCCGGGTGAGTTCGGGGATGAGGATGCCCAGGCGGACGCCGCGTGTGCCTAACATCGGATTGATTTCGCGCAAGGCTGATACCCGTTCCAAATAGGTTTGTTTGATATTGATTTGCTCCAAAGCCGCATCCATTTCGCTGAGGGTGTGGTAATGCTGCAAGCCCATCTTCAAGTCGGCTAACGATTGGATCAATTCCTCATACGCCGGCAGGAACTCATGGAGCGGCGGATCCAGCAGGCGGATGATGACGGGCAGGCCATCCATCACGCGGAACAGCCCTTCGAAGTCGGCGCGCTGGAAAGGCAGCAGTTTGTTGATGGCCTCTTTTTGCACTGTTTTGGATTTGGCCATGATCATTTGCTGCACGATAGGCATCCGTTCCGGCTGGAAAAACATGTGTTCGGTACGGCACAGCCCAATGCCTTCGGCGCCATACTCCCGCGCCCGCTGTGCGTCCTGGGGATAATCGGCATTGGCCCAGACGCCAAGCTGGCGGATTTCGTCGGCCCAACTGAGGATTTGGAGCAGGTAGGGATTGCTCATGTCGGGGATGACGGTGGGCAGTTTGCCCAGATACACTTTGCCTTCGGTGCCGTCAATGGATATCCACTCCCCCTCTTTGATGATTAGATCGCCGAGACACATTTGACGGCCGTCCAAATCAATTTCCAATGCGCTCACCCCCACCACCGCCGGTTTACCGAACTGCCGCGCCACCAGCGCCGCATGGCTGGTACGGCCGCCGCGGCTGGTGAGGATGCCTTCGGCGGCCAACATGCCATGCACATCATCCGGCTTCGTCTCCGGGCGGGCCATAATCACTTTTTTACCCCCCTCTTTAGCCCAACGTTCGGCAATATCGGCATCGAAGGCGACCACGCCCACGGCCGCGCCTGGCGACACATTCAGACCAAAAGCAAACGGCTTATTCTTTCGCCGCGCTTCAGCGTCCAACTGCGGATGCAGGAAGAAATCCACCTGCGCCGGCTGCACCCGTTTCACCGCATCTTCTTTGCCGATCAGCCCTTCATTGACCATTTCTACCGCTATGCGAACTTCTGCCTGGGCGGTGCGCTTGCCATCGCGGGTTTGCAACAGCCACAGTTTGCCCCGCTCAATTGTAAACTCCATGTCCTGCATGTTGCGGTAATGCTGCTCCAACTTGTGCGCGATCTGCTCGAATTCGGCATACAGTTCGGGCATGGCGGCGGCCAAATTGCTGATGGGCTGCGTGGCGCGGATGCCGGCCACCACATCTTCGCCCTGGGCATTGATAAGGAAATCCCCTTCGATTTCCGGCTCGCCGGTGGAGGCATTGCGGGACATGGCGACGCCGGTAGCGGAATCGTGGCCCATGTTGCCGAAGACCATAGTGACGATGTTGACGGCCGTGCCCAAATCATGCCGAATCCCGGCCGCGTTCCGATAATCAATGGCGCGTTTACCGTTCCAGGAGCGAAATACCGCTTCCGTCGCCATCTGCAGCTGTTCGATGGGGTCTTGCGGGAATTCGATGGGGGTATGTTTGCGCACGATTTTCTTAAACCGATCCGTAACCGACTGCCAATCATCGGCCGAAAGCTGCGCATCTGTTTCCACCCCAGCCTGCAATTTTTGAGCGGTGATCACATCCTCAAATACCCGATCATCCACGTCCAACACCACACTGCCAAACATTTGCACCAACCGGCGGTACGCATCATAAACAAAGCGAGCGTCGCCTGTGAGCCGGATCATGCCTTCGGCCACCTCATCGTTGAGGCCGATGTTGAGAATGGTGTCCATCATCCCTGGCATGGAGAATTTGGCCCCTGACCGGCAGGAGACTAACAGCGGGTTGTCCGGATCGCCAAACGTTTTGCCGGCCGCCTTTTCGATTTCATGCAAAGCGGCTAACTCTTGTTCCCACATACCTGCCGGGAACTTTTTGCCGGCATCCAGATAGGCGTTGCACGCTGCGGTGGTCACGGTGAAGCCAGGTGGAACCGGCACGCCCAACCGGGCCATGTCGGCCAGATTGGCGCCTTTGCCGCCGAGCAAGGCGCGAACGCCGTCCCAGCTTCCCATTTTAGATTCGGCTTCGTCAACCTCGTTGAAAAGGTAGACGTATTTGGGACCGGCTGCCTGGCTTTTGCGCCCGTTTTGGGCAATGGCCTCTGCCGGTTCTGCTAACGTGTCTGCAACTTGTGACATTGTATTTCCTCCTCAATCAGTAGGGTTAGTGGGTTAAAGTGGGGTTGTTGGCGGGAATGGCTTGCTCACCCCTGATGCTAACAAACCGCCGCCTATAGTGTAAAAGATTCGGTCTGAAAATGTAAGACCGAGTTGTGGGTCTACGAACAAGTTGTCATGAGGTAAAAAACAATCCACAGATTTCGCTGATTTCGCAGATTGAAACTTAAAAATCTGCGTTCATCTGCGTAATCGGCGGATATTCCCTGACAGGTTATTCGTGCATCCCCGAGTTGTAGCTGCCAGACAAATTGCCTCAAAGCTGTTTCTATTCTAGAATCTGCCGGATTACCTCTGTAAATTCGATAGGAGCTGTATAAAATGGAAGAACTTTTGTCACAATTACAAACTGTCCGGACTGAATTGGAACCCCAGTTTAAGGCGTATCGTCTGACGATGAGCGCATTAAAAATGGCCGCGCGTCTGGCAAGCGAAGAAAAAGCGGACGCGCTGCCCATGCAGAAGGCGCTGCTGAAATTGGAAACGGTCGCCGCTGAGATGGAGAGCGAGACGTTGGACACGGCCGTATCCGCTTTCGCCGCCGCCACCCAAACTGCGCTGGATAATCTGGCCTTTGAGTTTGCTAAAGATTTGCGCGGAGAATTTGCCAAACGGGGCGAGACGGTAGGCGGCAATCCGCCCGTCCTCACCGTCGGCATCCTCACCTTCAAAATTGAGATGGCCGCCCGCAAGGGGCAATGGTTCTACGGCAAAGAACCGCTGACCCGCCCCATCCCCCTCTCCCTCACCGGCATCCTCAAAGCGTATGAGCGGCAGGTGAAGCGCATTGTGGAGCGGAAACTGGACCCCGATTTCCTGGAAAAACTGCAAATTGCGTAGCAAAAGCGTATTGATAAGCGCAAGCAACGGCCGCCTAAAGGTCGCGTCAATCTGGTGGAAGTGTACGGTCAATTCACCCTTGACCGGCAAAGCGCCCGTTTCTGGAACCAACCCTCCCGCAGCGCCTTCAAGGATTATGAACGGCCGTTATTCGTGCGCGACCTGGTTCTGGTTCAAGAACAAGGCGACCCGCCATTCCGCCTCGGCGTCGCCAGCAAAAACCAGGCAGAGCAAGCCAGCCGTTCCATGTGGATTCCAAAAACGGCCGTGGACGGACAATACTACAGCGACATTACCTTCGACAATAGCTAATAACGAATTGTGAATAATGAATTGCGAACGGAGGCGATCCATTCACAATTCACAATTCACAATTCGCAATTCATTATTATGAACATTTCCCAACCTCTCGCCCGCCACATCATCGAAACCCTGGGCAGCTTCGGCACGCCGCCCACGCGCGGCATCCAACATTTCAACGTCGGCAACCAATCGTTGCTGGACGCGCTGGACGAATTTTACCTCTCTTCCTATTTGCAGGATGGCGGCGCCGCCTACAAAATGGTCATCGGCGACTACGGCAGCGGCAAATCCCACTTCCTCTACTGCCTGCGCGACGTGGCCTGGGAACGCAACTTCGCCGTAGCCAAAGTAGACCTCAGCCCGGTAGAAACGCCCTACAACGACCAGAAAAAGGTGTATGAAGCGGTGGCCCAGAACATCATCTGGCACGAAAGCGACGCCGCCTTCAGCGATGAAACAGGACTAACCCGCTTCTTGGAAGGCACGCTCACCCGCATCGTGGGCGAGACGTTGAGCCTGGAGACGTTAGCCAACCCCCTGTATCGCGGGCTGGTGGACACGTTGGAGGCCACACCGATAGCCAGTCCGGCTTACCAGACGGCCGTCATCGCCTATTTCGACGCCTTCATCCGCGAAAACGAGGAACGGCTCGACTCCCTCTCCCGCTGGCTAATGGGCGAAACCACCAGCCCCGACGACACCAAAATTCTGCGCCAGGTCGGCGTCACCGGCAAAATCAACAAACCCAACGCCTTCCGTATGCTGCGCTCCCTCTGCCAGGTTATCCGCGCCCTCAGCTACTCCGGCCTGATTTTGCTGTTCGACGAAGTAGACCGCAT
>JAJRVV010000241.1 GCA_024277135.1 Chloroflexota bacterium
CAAGAGGGGAATCCCTGGCTTCCCGTTGAGATCAACAGCCTCGCGCGAAAATCAGAACGCCGTCTGTGTCAGGATTGCACTCCATGGTCTGCTGCCCGCAGCCAACACAGGTGGGAACAAGATGCGTGTCAGGAGCGCCCAACGGGACGAGGGTAACACGCTGTAGCAGCCGTCAAGCGGCAAGGAGCGAGCGTAATGCCCTCTTGCGCTGATGTATTATCTACAGCTAGCCAGGGATTTTTGTTAGAGCCACAGGGTTTCCGCAAAAAGACTCCCTTTGATATTCATATAATACGAGGAGTTCCACGATGTCCAAGACGATTTATGTGAAAAATTTGCCCAAAAATGTTTCGACCGGCGATGTGCGCGCCTTGTTTGTCCCGCACGGGCCGGTGCAGTCGGTGAAGCTGGTGTCGAACCGGCAGTCGGGACGGCCGCGCATCTACGGCGTGGTGACGATGGCGCCGCCGCAGGCGCAGGCGGCGGCGGCGGCATTGAATGGGAAGATGTTCAAAGGACACCGCTTGCAAGTGAATCAGAGCGGCCGCAGCCGAGGACGTTCTCGGTGAGTTTCGGTTTATGACGCAAGATATGAAACAGCGCCAGAAACGGCCGTGGCCCGTTTTGGCAGCCACCTATCTCCTATTTGGGCAAACGGCCGGGTTGCTCGCCATTGGCCTGTACAACTTCCTGACCACTGATTTAGCCCAATTAGACCAATCGGGCGTCATGCTGACTGCGATTTTGGCGGCGTTGACGAACAGCATCGTGTTCAGCGCGCTGGCTTTGCTGGCGTTGGTGGCGGCGATTTATTTTCTGGCGGGACGGCCGTTGGCCTGGCCCATCGCCATCCTCATCCAGGGGCTTGTCTTGCTGGTGTCCCTGGTGATTTACTTCCGCAGCCCCATTTTTTATGCGTATCTGATGATGCTTTCCGGCGTTTTTATGACCGCCTACCTGCATCATCCCGACATCTGCGCCATGTATCCCCAGGAGAGGCATGACCGCTGAAGCTGACCTGGCTCTGCTGCGCCGATTTGAGCCGGTGATTTGCTACACCAAAGGGGAGCAGTTCTTTCCCATGGACGTGGCGCGTTATGTGCGCTTGTGCAGTTATTGGGTGCAGCGTCCCAACAGGACGCCGCTGCGTATCTGGCCCGAAGGAGAGTTGACGCTGGATCGATTGGGCCAGCCACGAGTGCATGGGCAGGGAGCTGTCAACTATTTGAAATTCATCGAGCCGCTCAACCTGACGGAAATGGCGGCGCTCCGCTTACGCCATGGGTTGCTGGGTCAGGAGGATGAATTTCGCGCCGGCCGCGGCCGGCTGGCGCGGGTGGGGTACGCTTCCCGCCTTGTGGATGCGTTGTTTTCGCTGAGTTTGTTGGCCAGAGGCCGGGTTCCGGGAGCCACGGCTGTGGCCGCGGCCCGCGCCTATCAAGAGATGATAGTTGAGCGGGAGATGTACAAGTATTACGGCCGTGTGGCGCGCCAAAATGGATGGGTCGGGCTGCAATACTGGTTCTTCTACGCTTACAATAATTGGCGCTCCGGCTTCTTTGGCGCCAACGATCATGAATCTGATTGGGAGATGATCTACATCTATCTGTACCAGGATGAGGGTGAACTTCACCCGGAATGGGTGGCCTATGCCGCCCATGATTTTTCTGGGGATGATTTGCGCCGTCATTGGGATGATGATGAAGTGGAAAAAGTGGGCGAGCATCCGGTCATCTATGCCGGGGCCGGCTCCCACGCCAGCTATTTTCAAAAGGGAGAGTATCTGGCCGAGCTGGAAATCCCGCTGGTGACGCCGCTGATTCGACTGGCGGATCAACTGCAAAAAGGGTGGGATTGGGCGGCACGGCCGTACCGGGAGGATGAGGATGAGCGGGCCAAATGGTCAGACTTCAGCATCTTCCGCGTGCCCTTTGTGGATTATGCGCGGGGAGATGGGCTGGTTATCGGGCCGGGGCAGGCCAAAACCTGGGCCGAGCCGAGCTTGATTGACCCGCCGCCACCCTGGGTGAAAGATTACCGGGGCTTGTGGGGTTGGTACGCCCGCGATCCTTTCTCCGGCGAGAATGCGCCGGCCGGGCCGATGTATAATCGGGATGGTACGGTGCGTCGCTCCTGGTATGACCCGCTGGGCTGGGCCGGACTGGAAAAAGTGCCGCCGCCGCCGCAGCGACAAACGTTTATCACCCTCCGGCAGGCGCAGATTGAAGCCCGCCGCGAAGAATTGGCGCAACTAATCGAATTGAAGAGCGAGGAGCTGCAAGGGTTGGGGATTGAACTGCGGGCGGTGTCGGAGCTGCCGCATCTGAAACAGGTGAAACGGACGCATGAGGAGCGGTTGCAGGCAGCGGCGGCGGAATTGGATGAACTGCGGGCGCAGATGGCGGAGGATGCGGCCGTGTCTCAGGCATTGGGCCGTTACGCCGGGCGGATTCGGCGAGGTATGCGCGGTCCCCTGCGGGTACACATCCGCCGCGCCCACGAACCCGCTTCTGACGAAGGCAAGCGCATCAACGCCTTTGCCGAAGTTTGGGCGGCGCTGAGCATCGGCCTGTTCATGATCGGTTTTGTGACGCTGGCCTTGTTTGCCCGCGAGTATCTTGTCTTTGGCCTGATATCGCTCATTTCCCTCATCGTCTTTATCGAAGCCAGCTTTCGCCGACGATTGACCCGCGTCATCACCAGCGTCACCATCGCCCTGGCTGTGGTGGCGGCGTTGGCGCTGCTCTTTGAGTTCTTTTGGGAGTTGGTGACAGTGGGCGTGTTGGCGGCCGGCAGTTATATTATGTGGGAGAATCTGCGCGAACTACGGGGATGAGTTGGGCGATTTTGCAAAATCGCCCAACATTTAACAGAGGAGATGATGTGGCGCAACACACTTTGTTTTACCGGTTTGGAGTGGCCTTGTTCATTGGATTGTTGGTCGGTTTGCAGCGGGAGTTTTCCTATGACGAGGAGGGCAAACCGGAGAAACGGACGTTTGCCGGGGTGCGTACCTTCACCTTGCTGGCCTTGTCCGGGGCCACGGCCGCTTTCGTGGCCGATTTGATGGCGACGCCCTGGATTTTCATCGGCATCCTGCTGCCTTTGAGCGGATTGATTTTGATCTCATATCAAGTCACATCCAAAAAAGGGGAAATCGGCATCACCACGGAAGTGTCGGCGTTTATTGTGCTGCTGGTGGGGGCGCTGGCCTTTTGGGATGAGATGGCGATTGCGGTGGCGCTGGGGGTGGCGACGACGGCGCTGCTCTCGTTCAAGGCGGAACTGCACCGTTTTGTGGAGCGCATCAACCGGGAAGATGTCATCGCCACCCTCAAGTTTGCCATCATCACGGCGATTGTGCTGCCGGTGCTGCCTAATCAATCGTTTTGGCCGGCGCCGTTTGATGTGCTCAATCCGTACAAAATCTGGCTGATGGTGGTGCTGATTTCCGGCATCAGTTTTTTGGGATATGTGTCGGTCAAAGTGGCGGGATCGCATCGAGGGGTGGGGCTGACGGGGTTGTTAGGGGGATTGGTGTCGAGCACGGCCGTCACCCTCAGTTTCTCCCAGCGCAGCCAGAAAAACAGCGAATTGGCTAAGCCGTTTGCCCTGGCCATTACCATCGCCTGGACGGTGATGTTCGCCCGGGTGCTGGTTGTGGTGGGGGCGTTAAACATCCAGCTTCTGCGCGTGGTCTGGCTGCCCATCACCGCCGCCGGGTTAGCCGGATTGGCGTATGGCCTTTATCTCTACTTTGCGCCCAAATTGGATGACGACGAAGAAGTGGCCGTTTCCAACCCGTTTGAATTAGGCCCGGCCATCACCTTTGGCCTATTGTACGGCGTCATCCTGCTGATTTCACGGGCCGCCCAAATGTATTTCGGCGATGCCGGGGTGTATTTGTCCAGCATCGTCTCCGGCGTGGCCGACGTGGACGCCATCACGCTGTCCATGACGGAGTTGAGCGGCAGCGGCGCGCTGGATTTCACCACCGCCGCCCGCGCCATCACCTTTGCCGCCATGTCCAATACCGTCGTCAAAGGCGGCATCGTCATCAGCAGCGGCTCGGCCGCTTTGCGGCGTGTCTTCCTGCCCGGTTTTTTGCTGATTTTGGTGACGGGGGTCAGCGTGGCTTTGTTGTTGTGATGGTATAATGGTATCTTCTCAAAAACTTGGGGAAGCTCGGGCCGGTCTCCCCGCGCCCGGTGTGGCGCGGTCAGGAAACCGGCCACAGCCCCGAAATATTGAGATGATACTACAGCGTTTTAATAAGACATCCGATTTCTTTCCCGTTACGATGTTGGGATGCTCGATAACGAGAAATCGGATGTCTGATAGGGGAACCGATGGCAAAAGAGAGTCAGGTTAAAAGCAGCGAGAAGACGCCTCCTGCCAAACCAGCCGCCGAACCGGCGGGAATGGAAACAGGGGCACGGCCGTCTCTCACCAGCGCGGGTCAACTGATGCCGCCAGCCGATTTGCCGCCCGGACTCCGGCAAAAACAGGCGCAAGCCGTTCAGGGAGTTGCCGGCAACCAGACCGTACTCCGCGCCCTGGCCAAAGATGCCATTCAGCGGCAGGAGAGCGGCGGAGACGAACAACCTATTCCCAAACTGCCTGACCCAGAAGCTCGCCGGGCCAAAGCGTTGGAAATCCTCAAAAAAGCGTATGGCGGCCTGATCAAGCAGGAATCGAAAGTCAACGGCGTCAACAGCGAGGCGGAACTGCGCCAGAATTACGACCAATCTATGATGCGGCAGGGGAAGGTGTTTCGGGAGTCGGATGATTCCACACGGCCGTGGCAGGCCGGCGATTCCAGCCAGCATCCGCAAATGAGCGGCGAGTTTCCCGGCTTTTACGACCCCAGCAGCGGCCAGATTTACATTGATCTGGGCAAAGGCCCCGACCAACAAGTGGCGACGCTGACCCATGAGTTTTTGCACGCCAACGCCGCCGGCGATTTCCTGTCCACCCTGGGCAAAACCATTGACGAAGGCATGACGGAACGGCTGGCGCAGCAGGCGTTTGTGAAAAACGGGTACAGTCCCCCTTCCGGTTTTTTTGCGGGGGCGGTGGCGTCGGTGGGGCGGTTGAGCGGCATGTTTGGCGAAAACACGATGATGTACGCTTATTTTGGGGGCACGGCCGTTTTACGTAGCACGATGGATGCGGTCATGGGCGAGGCGATTTTCGACCGCTTTGCCCGGGAAATGCGCCGGAATAATCAGGGATGGCTGGCTATCTTTTTCCGCCGGTATGAACAGGCACTGCAAGGATCAGAGGTAGACAAGAAAATCGCCGCCATCAATTCTTTGCTGGATTGGTGGGTGAGCGACGCCGATTTAGACCATATCGAAAATATCTGGCGCGGAGTGGTCCCAGATCAGAAGCCCCACATTCGGGCGGCGATTATGCCGCGAATCACGTCGCTGTCGGATCATGGTCAGCGCGCGCGACTGCGGGCCATTTTGGGGTCTTGACTTTCAGTTGGGCCAGGCAGTGGAATGCTGTAATGTTTATCTTCATACGCTTCCACGAGCGTAACCAGCACATCCAGACGATCACCATCAGGTGTGTCGGCTTCAGCATCGAAAAGACGTTCAATCTCTGCCAAAGTCCATTCATAATCTGTTTCCGTCTTAATGGGTCGAATATTCATAGAAGTTACCGCTGTCCTGGATGGTCAGGGAGATGAGGATGCTGGTGACAGGGTTTGTATGTGGCCGATTACAGGTTGCGATAAACGCCTCTACGATGACCAATTCGATAGGTGTTGATGATCCTGGCTTCGTCATTGATTTGATAAAGGATGCGATAAACACCAACTTGCGCGCGCCAGAGATCATGCCCTTGAATCTTTTTACTGCCCGGCGGCCGCGGGTTTGTAGCCAGGCTTTCCATGGTTTCCAGGATGCGTCTGATATGTTTAGGGGGTAAGCGGCGGATTTCTTTTTCCAGGTTCCTATGATAGTTAATCATCCAAGTCGTTTCATTCGTCATCTAACAGTCCATCCGCTTCGAGAGTGGCGCGTAGTTCGGAAATGGGCCGCATGACAGTAGGATCGTTCTCCGCCTCCTGGATACGATCTTTGACGATGAGAATGTCCTCGTAGTCGTCTAACAATTCGACCATTTCGTTCCACAATTCAGGATGGACCAGGACGCCGGCGCCATGACCGCGTTGTGTCAGTAAGATAGGCGCTTCACTCAGTTGTGCCAGGATGGCGGCTTGTTTTGTGCGTAAATCGCTCACAGGTATGGTAGGCATCGCTTTGTACATAACAACTCCAGTTTAACAGCTTTAATCGTACAACCTATGCTTGAATTGTAATCGGGGCGTGGATTTTGTCAATTCAATCTTTTGATTTAATCCCATGCGTAACGTAGGGTAACGCCCAGGATGTAGTAAGCGGCCAGGATGGAGCCGCGCAGGGTGCCGCTGACTTTGGAACGGCCGCTGCGCCGCGGGTGCCAGCTAACGGGGACTTCCTGGATACGGCCGTTTCCCTTGGCCACTTTCACCATCATCTCCGTGGGCCAGCCGAAAGTCATCTGGCGCATCTCCAGGGTGTGCATAAGCGTGGCGCGAATGGCGCGATAAGGCCCCAGGTCGCTGATGGCGACGCCGTACAGCCGGCTCATCAAGCGGGCGGACAGCCAGTTACCAAACCGTTGGTGAGGCAGCATGGCTCCGGCCGCAATGTGCCCCAATACCCGCGAGCCAAGCGCCAGGTCTGCCTGGTTCTGTTGGACAGGGGCCAGCAGGTGGGGGAGTTCGGCGGGCAGGGAGCTGAAATCGCCGTCCATGTAAACCAGAATGTCTGCGTTGGCGGCCAGAGCGGCAGCCGTACCCGCGGCACAGGCGTACCCATAACCGCGCCGGGGTTCGTTGATCACTTGAGCGCCCGCTTGCTGGGCCAGCACGGCCGTCTCATCTGTCGAGTCATTGTCCACCACGATCACCCGGTCAACTGGCTGGGCCAACGTCTCGGCTACCAGAGGGCCGATGTTTCCGGCTTCGTTCAACGCGGGGATGATGACGGCCGTTTTCATCGGGTCTGCTGCGGTTCTGGAATCAACCTGCCTTTTTGGCGCAAGAAACGGGCCGTGTGCCTGGCCTCTGACAGCCCAGCTTGCAGCTCCGCCTGGATGCGGGCCAGTTCGGCGGCGCTGTCCACATCGTACCAGGCAGGCAGCAAGGAAACGGTCAAATTCTCTTTGTCGGCGATAGCCAGCGTGTCGGCCAGGACGTGTTTGGTGGACATTTCTACCTCCTGCACCAGGCGGGGCAGCGGCCGTTTCCAACCGATCAAGTAATAGCCGCCATCCTCACACGGCCCCAAAACCACATCCGTGGCCGGGTCATCCAGATGGGCGAACGCCTGCGCCAAGTAGGCGGATGGCAGGGTGGGGCTGTCGCTGTTCATGGCCGCAACCTGGGCATAACCATGCTGGAGGCAGTGGCGCAGCGCGTAATCCAGTCGTTCGCCCAAAGTCGCGCCCATTTGTGGGATCAGGGCAAAATCGGGGGCCAGGTCACGGAAATACGCTTCCGTTTCCTGGTCGGATGGGGCGTAAGCGATGAAGGGAGTGACGCCGGGCGCGGCGCGCGCCAGGTTGAGCGCGTCGCGCAGGAAACAGGCGTATAATTCGGCCGCTTCTGCTGGCGTTAACAAGGGCGTTAGACGGGTTTTGGTGCGCCCCGGAAACGGCCGTTTCGCCATCACCAACAATGCTTTTTGGCTCATTTACCGTATCTTCTCAATATTCAGCGGAGACCTGACGGATTTTCCTTCAAGTTCTCGTGTAAAACAAGGCACTTGGTGAAACTTGTCAGGTCTTTCCGTCTGCGCCCGTCTGGCCTGTGCCCGCTGGCTGCGATAGACGGCCGTCGTCTGCGCAATCGTCACCGTAGCCGTCAAAACCAGGCCGACGCCAAACAACAGCGCGTACAGGACAATGCCCCACGATCCCAGGTGGGCCGTCAACCACCCCGTCCACAGGCTGTATCCTCCCAGCGCCAGTTCCAGATAGACGATGGGATCAAAGCGCAATTGGTACTGCTGCTGCGTCCAATCCTGCTTTTGCTGCTCAATGCCAAATTTTGCGGTGCGCTCAAACACGCCTTCCCGTTTGCGCCAGATTTGCCAGGCGGCCCGAACCGTGTTCATCATCAATCCCGATCCTACGACGGAAACGGCCAGCATTTTGGGCAGCAGCCGCAGCCACGGCCGTCCCAACTGTTGCTGGCCGGTCACGAAAAACAGCGTTGGCGCCAGCGAAGTGAGGGCAAACAGGTAAGCGAAACCATACAAGGTGCTGAGATGGGGGTATTGGGCGGTAAAACGAGCCGCCAGAGGGTAGATCAACGTCAGGACAAATAACAGTAAATGCACGCTGTAGCCGGCGAGATGCAGGGTGGCCTGGAGTTTATGGCTTAGGGGAATGGGCGCGCGCCACACTTGTGGACTCAGTTTCAGGGCGCATTCCAGGCTGCCCCGCGCCCACCGGTGTTGCTGCCGCCGGAAGCCGTTAAAGCTGGGCGGCACTTCTCCGGGAACGACGACATGGCGCAGGTAACGGCCGTGCCAGCCGCGCAAATAGGCTCGATACGAGAGGTCCAGGTCTTCGGTGAGGGTGTCGGCCGTCCAGCCGCCGGCATCCGTCATCGCCGCCCGCCGCCAGACGCCGGCCGTGCCGTTGAAGTTGAACCAAAATCCGGCCCGGCTGCGGGCGAATTGTTCCACCATAAAATGGGCGTCAATCGCCAGCGATTGCAAAAAAGTGAGCCAGGAGTAGTCACGGTTCAAATGCCCCCAGCGCGTTTGTACAAAAGCGGTCTTCGCTTCCTGGAAGTAAGGCAGTGTTTGGCGTAAAAAGTCGGGCGGCGGCACAAAATCAGCGTCGAAGATAGCGATGAATTCACCGCTGGCCGAAGCCATGCCCGCCTGTAACGCGCCTGCTTTATAGCCGGTGCGGTCGGCGCGGTGCAGATGAACGATGTTAACCCCTTTGCTTTGCAGGCGAGCGACGATCCGGCGCACGATGTCGGCCGTTTCGTCGGCGGAGTCGTCCAACACCTGGATTTGTAGCCGATCGGCCGGATAATCGAGACGGGCCGCCGCTTGAATCACCCGCTCGGCCACGTACATCTCGTTGTAAATGGGCAGTTGCACGGTCACGGCCGGCCACGCTGCCATTGGCGGCGGCGGGGGTGTGGCGGAACGGCCGTCGCGCCATGCCCGGTAAGAGAGATAGATGAAATTTGCGCCAAAGAGGAACAGCAAGCTGGAAGTCAGGAAATAGATGACGCCCACGGGAATAAGCAATGAGTTAATCATGAAACGCCTCGTGATCTAGCGAAGGATGGAAACGGCGGGCGTGCCGCGCGTTTTCAGCAGCCATTCGTCTATTCCCCATTTGCGGCCGGCTGCGCTCAAGGCGACGGTCAAGGCGGACATGAAGAGGAGGATGTAAATCCATATCCATTCCTGACCACCGAAGTAAGAGAGGAAGATGTTGGCAAAAAAGAGCATGGCAATGAAGCCAAAGAGCCGCGAAAATGCGCCCAGCAGCAGAGCCAGCCCCATGATCAATTCGGCGATCATTTGGAAGGGGGCAAACAAACCGGCAATAGGTATGACGGCCGTGTCCAAAAACGCCTTATACCAACCCAAACTACTGCCGTTCCCGTTTTGGGCGTCGAACAGCCAGTTAAAAAAGCCGGTCAGCCCATCGGCCGTATACAATCCTTTTTGCAGATTGGCATACCAGGTTGCCAGGATGATGATCCCCAACGTGATGCGCAGCAGGGCGACGGCCGTTCGTAATTGTTGCGTTTCATTTGTTTGATTCATACGCTCTCCATGTCTATTATTTGTCCCTTGCCCATGATGAGACCAGCCGGGCAAATCTTACGCGCTCAGGTGAGCCAACGCAGCCGGGAAACGACCGTGCTTCGCCGCCGCAGCCAACCATCAACACCCAGTGTCCGCCCTGCGGCCGTGGCCGAAAACACGCCGTGCCACATCGCCAGCATGAGGTACGACCAGGGCCATTCTCCCGGCACTTCCAACAAGCCAACGCCCAGATTGATCGCCATCAACAAACCGATGCCGCCGCCCAGCCGCGTCAACGTGCCGGTGAGCAAAGAAAGCCCAACCAACAGTTCTGACAGGAAGATAATCCAGGCAAACAAGGTGAAATTGGGGATGATGACGGAAGATACCAAATCGGCATAAAAGGTAAATGCGGGGTACTGCACTTCCAGCAGCAACCAATCCATTAAACCATGCCCGGACGCCGGGGCAAAATCTGGCGGCAGCTTCCAGCGCAGCGAAAAGAGCCACAAAACGCCGATGAGAATCCGGCCGATGGCGATGGGCCACAGCGGGGCGCGCTCGCCTAAATTCATCCCGTATCCTTCATCATGCGCTTTTTTGCTGATGGCGGCAGGACGCAAATCCGTTCACGGGGCAGATGAACCATAATCTCTTTGTTGGCCGATAGATCATGATAGGGTGGCGGCGCCAGGTGAAGCGGGACGCCATGAATACTGACCCGGCATTCGGCCACAGGCACGCGATAGCTGCACGATTGGACGCGGGCGGGGAAGTTGTTGTGTCCATTGGCGCCGATTTCAATCGCTTCTGACCGGACGGTGAGCAAAACGGGGCCATCGGCCAGCGGGGAGGATGAAATCTCGACCTGGCCGATGTTGGTTTGCACGATCTGCCCTTGTTTGACGCCGGGCAAGAAATTGCTGGCGCCAAAGAATCGGGCGATGTCGGCGTCAATTGGATGCTCGTAAAAGTCTCGCGGCGGCCCTGCTTGCCGCAAACGGCCGTTGATCATCACCCCAATCCGATCCGCCATGGCTACCGCCTCTGCCTGGTCGTGGGTGACGAACAAGGTGGTGATGCCAGCCTCTTTTTGTAACTGGCGCACTACTTGCCGTAGTTCTTCACGCAGCCCCCGATCCAGGTTGCTCAGCGGTTCGTCTAGCAGCAGCCGGGGGCGAATGACCAGGGCGCGGGCCAGGGCCACCCGCTGTCGCTGGCCGCCGGACAGTTGATCTGGCCAGCGATCTTGGTAGCCGGCGAGTTGGACGGCCGTTAACGCCGCCGCCACCCGTTTCCCAATCTCCACCTGGTTCAGCTTGCGCATCTTCAGGCCAAAGGCCACATTATCGCCCACTGACATGAAGGGAAACAAGGCGTGTTCCTGGAAGACCATGACTGCGCCGCGCTGCTCCGGCGGCACGGCCAGCGCCGACGCGCCATCGAACAAAACGTCGCCATGCGTCGGCTTCAGCAGTCCGGCGATCAGGCGCAGGGTGGTGGTTTTGCCGCAGCCGGATGGCCCCAACAGCACCATCAGTTCACCTTCGTTAACGGTGAGATTGAGGTTGGAAACGGCCGTGACGCCCGGCACATATTCCTTCGTCAGATTTCTCAGGGTAAGCGTTGTCATGGGTAGCCGCGGTTTCTAACCGCGTTGACGCCGGCGCGGCAAGATACCGCGACTACGGCCAGACCTCCATTTGTCCGCCGAGCGGCAGGTCAAGAATTCTGTCCGGGCCGACAAACCAGCGGTCATAAATCTCCTGATACGTGCCATCTTTCCACAACTCTTGCAGAGCGTAGTTGACCTGGTCGCGCCACAGCGAATCATTATTGGGCAGGCCGATGCCGAACTGAACCGGGTTATGGCCGCCGGGCAACAGCTCCAGGTTGGGGTCGCCCGCCGCCAGCGAGAGCATGGTGATGTTGTCCTCGGTATACCCTTCCACCGCGCCGTCGCGCAGCGCCTGCATCGCCGCCAGCTTGTCGTCAAACTCAACGATGTCCGGCGCGGGGCCGCCCATCGCCGCTGAATATGCCTGCCAGGAGGGGATGGCTGAGCTGCCGGCGTTGGCAGCCACCGTTTGCCCCATCAATTCATCAATGGAGCTGTACGTTCCTTTGCGGATAAGGAAGGATTGGTTGTCCCAAAAGTAGGTGATGCTGAAATCTACGGCGTCATCCCGGTCGCGGGTATGGTTCATGCTGGCGACGGACATATCCACTTCGCCGCTTTGCAAAAAGCTGATGCGGGTGGTGCCGTCTACCACGATCAGTTCTGGTTCGACGCCTAATTTGGCGGCCACGGCGTTGGCTAGATCGATGTCGAAGCCGACCCAATCGCCACTATCATCCAGAAAACTCATGGGCGGGTTATCGTTGCGCGCGCCGATGCGAACGGCGCCGTTTTCTATGACCTGATCGTAGGTGGAGACGGCCGTTTCGCCTCCCTGACAGGCGCTCAAAAAGAGGCCGGTCATGAGTAGCACGATCACGAATACAAGGTTTTTTTTCATCTTTTTAATTCTCCTTTTTCATTTCATCTCGTTTTTAATAATTCGCCAGCGAATGCACCAGGTTTGTTGTGTGGTGTTGTTGTTCCCAGCGCTGCGCCAGACGGGATAAGGTAAAAGCCACTGTAAAGTAAAAAAAGCCGACCATCAGGTACAGCCCCACCCAGTAGGGGGCATTGCCCACGTCGCTGCCCAGGCTGATGCTGGCCACCGTCATCAGTTCGGCCACGCCGATGATGACGACGACGGAGGTGTCCTTGAATAGGCTGATCGCCTGCCCGGTGAAGGCGGGCAGCATGATGTGCAAAGTGTAGCGCAGCTTGATCAGCCGGTAAGTTTGCCGGCGGCTGCTGCCCATGAGCCGCGCCGATTCTACCATCCGCTGCGGAACCAATTGCAGCCCGGCGCGCACGATCTCCGCCTGGTAGGCGCTGCTGTACAGGGTCAAAGCGACCAGGGCGGACAGCAAGGGCGTCGTCTCCAGGCCAAGTTGACGGCCGTTGCCCAACAGTTGATGCACAATTAACAGCAGCAAAATAAGCGGAATGCCGCGAAAGAGTTGTACGTATACATGAGCGGCCAGACGCAACGGCCGTCGCCGCGACTCATACCCTGTGCCGATGAACAGCGCTAGGATAAACCCCATCCCGATAGCGACCAGCGCCAGCAGCACGCTCATCACCAGCCCGCCCGGACGATGGCCGGGAAAACCGATGAGCAGGTTAGGCGCATTGCGCAGCAAGAAGGCGATCTGCTCAGGCATGTTTGATGATTACCAGCTTTTTAGAGTGGAAGACGTTCTAGGCGCGATGTTGGCGGCCAGCCGACGGTCGAGTCGGCGTTCGATCTGGCGCAGCAGCGCGGCAAAGGCAACCGACAGCAGCAGGTAAACTACCGCCGCCATCAGCAGAAATTCTACGGCGCGGAAGGTGCGGGTGATTGATGCTTGCGTCGCCTGGAAAAATTCGGGCACGGCCACAAAGGAAGCCAGAGCGGTGTTTTTCATGTTGTGAATGAGCCGGGTGGCGATGGCCGGAAAGGCGGCCCGAACCCCCTGCGGCAACAAGATTCGCCAGAAAACGACCGTCTGCGTCGCTCCCAACGATCTGGCGGCGTCTACAATTTCTTGCGGGATGGCGCCGACCCCGGCGCGGAATAGTTCGGCTAGGTAGGCGCTACTGTTCAGCGACAGGGCGATGGCAGCCGCCAGCGCGTAATATGGCAGCGACAAGCCGGTGATGCCCTGTCCCCAGGCGGCCAGCATATTGTCAAAAAAGAGGCGCTGCCGCAGCGATGGCGGAAATAAGTTAGGCAGGGCGAAGGCAAAAAAGATGATAAGAACGAGCGCTGGAATGTTGCGGAAGATGTCCACGTGAATGCCGGCAAATCGCCTGATGAACGGTCGTCCCGACAACCGCATCGCGCCTACCAAAATGCCGCTCATGAGCGAGGACAGGCTGGTGACGGCCGTTAACAAAACAGTCAACGCCAATCCGCCAGCCAGCAGCGCCATCACTTCCGGGGTTAGCCAACTCATCCTTTTTGCCCTACCATCAACATGATCGGATGTTCATCTGCCAGCGGCGTCCCGGCATAATCGCCGTGAGCGGCGCTGACGATAAAACCGGCCGCTGTCAGAAGGCAGGTCAACTCCGCCCGATTATACAGCCGGTAGTGCAGCCGGTAAGCGCGTGTTTCCTCGGGCGAGACCAGGCGAAAAATCTCGGTGATGGAGTGGTCGTCGGGGTTGTATTGGCGGGTGACGGCCGTGTACCGCTCGCCATTGCCAAACTTATCTGTGGGTTTCAATTGGGACACGGCCGTTTCCCGTTGCGGGACTTCAATCACGAAATGCCCGCCTGGTTTAAGCGCAGCAAAAACCCGGTTCACCAGATCGCTGTTCTCTCCTTGCTCTGTGATTTGTCCCAGGGTGGTGAAGAGGCAGATGGCGGCGTCGAACGGCGTCTTGGTCGTAAACTGTTCGGCGTGGGCCTGACGGAAATCAACGGCAACGGCCGTTCCCGCAGCGCGAGTGCGGGCGGCGTCAATCATTGCCGCCGCCGGATCAATGCCGACGACTTCATAACCGCGCCGGGCCAGCTCGATGCTGTGCCGGCCAAAGCCGCAGCCCACATCCAGCCAGCGCGTCCCTGGCGGCAAGGCTAATTCGGCGGCGATGAAATCAATCTCTTGGGCCGCGCGTTCGGCCGTTAACAGCGGATGTGCCAGAAAGGGGGATCCGGCGCTGAAGAAATTTGGTGTACTCATGGTTTTTAGTGTTCAGTGTTCAGTAATCAGTGTTCAGTGTTCAGCGCCAATGACTGCCTACTAAATACTGCCTACTGAATACTGCCCACTACTCCGACGGCGGTGCGTGTAATTCCTCACTCACGGTGGGGAGATAGATGTTGCGCTTCTTTCACAAGCTGTCGCGCACGTCCAGCATGGGGATGTCTTGTCGTTCCAATTCGTTGAGGGCTTCAAAGGGGATGACGGCGTCGAGGGAGACGGCCGTTTCCGCCCACGCTTCCAACCATTCCCGGCTGAAGGCGTCCACATCATCTATCACCCGCAGCCGGTCAATCTGGTACGTCTCCTTCAGCAGCTTCACCTCCGCCGCGATGCTTTCTGGCGACCGTTGGCGGAACTCGTTGCCATGCACCGCGTCGCGGCACCAGTCGCACCCATACGGACAGCCCCGCGCCGTGGAAATGGTCAGCGAGGTGTAGCCGTTCATCTCTTGCCACACGTTCAGGTAGCGGTCCATGTCAATTAAATCGCGGGCGGGCAGGGGCAGACTGTCCAAATTCTCAATGGGCGGCCGTGGTTGGTTCACCATCACCCGGCCATTGGCTCGATAGGCGATCCCTGGTTCGTTTCGTAAGACGGCCGTCGTTAAACGGCCGTCGTCAACCAGATCGAGCAAAGCGGTGATCGTCTGTTCCCCTTCGTGATGCGCGACAATGTCCACCTGCGGCTGGGCGGCGTAAAATTCAGGCGATTTGGTCGGGTCCGGCCCGCCCACGATGACGATGACGCCCTGCTCGTGGGCTAATTGCGCCAGCGTCAGCGCCATCTCCCGCGTGGGAAGCAGCGCCGATATGCCGACCACATCCGGCGCTTCGGCGGTTAACGCGGCGACAAAATCAGATTCATCTTGGGCAAAGGTGGCGTCGAACATGGCGACTTCATGCCCCTGCTCGCGCGCGTACCCGGCCAGATAGAGCAGCCCCAGCGGAAAATAAGGGCTGGCGGCCGCCTGTTCGTCAGGACTTTTGCTCAAGAACATTGGGTGACAAAAAAGTATCTTTACCATGGGTGCTCCTCGTCCACAAAGTATATCCACTAAATGTTACGCGCAGCTTACAGTAATGGAGCAATATTCGGCGAATAAATTCGCGGCGACATTTGCAAAACCAGCTTGCGCCGGTTAGATTGTAGTCGGCGCGGCCGATTTTGCATCTGTAGCCGCAGGTTTATCTGCGCGCCCGCCAGATTTTTATCACGCCGTCAGCCAGAAAAACACCGGCGGCCATGGCCAGGGTGCTGGTGATGCTGCCTAGCGACAGCAGCGGCACGCCTACCAACGAATGACCCAGGTTGCAACCTCCGGCAATGCCAGCCCCGACGCCCATGAGCAGGCCGCCCAGCGCCAGTTCAGCGTAACGGCGGGAAGATTCGCCTCTAACCCAAAGCGTGCCGGCGCGCCGGGCGGCGATGAGGGCGCCGGGAATAAGGCTGACGAGCGCCAGCGGAATCCAGAGCGAGCCGCCGCCGCTTTGCTCCATCAGGGCTTCGACTATGCCGGTGGGGACCCGCGAGGTGCCGAAGGTGTAGTTGGAACCGCCAGCGCGGGCCAGCAGCCAGACGAAGCTGGTGAGCAGCCCGGTGGCTGCGCCCAGGATGAGCCAGTTCCACAATTTGCCCCGCTCGTGGCGCGGTGAACGGAAGAGGGTGACGGCCGTGCCCACCCCCAGCGCAATCAACACCGCCACCCCCGCCGGGCCAAACAGGTTGCTGATGGTGGCGCTTTTGCCATCAACTGTGATGGGCGACGCATTGAGGCTGTCGCGCAGCGGTTTGAGCGGCCCCAAATAGGTCAGGATGTCGCCCGCGGCCCAAAAGGCCAGCCCCACCAGGACGCCTAACATGCCGTGCCCCAGTTTGTAAAAGAGGCCGGTGATGCAGGAGGCGGCGACGACCACGCCCACGCCGAAAATCAAGCCGCCCACGATGTTAGCCTGCCAGGCGAAGGGGGGAATCCAGGGCGCGATCCAGCCCAGGGCGATCATGCCCTGCACCAGGGGGATGGCGATCAGCAGCGTCAGCAAGTACGCCCGCGCCAGATCGAGTTGGCGCGGGCGGCGCACCAGACCGCGCCAGACGCTATGAAAGCAAAAATCGCCTCGTTCAAAAATGTAGCCGATGCCCAGACCGGAAAAA
Organism: Chloroflexota bacterium; assembly: GCA_024277135.1. Taxonomy (GTDB): domain Bacteria; phylum Chloroflexota; class Anaerolineae; order Promineifilales; family Promineifilaceae; genus JAJRVV01. The sequence continues at coordinate 16,802 of JAJRVV010000241.1, forward strand.
ACTGCTAATGCGATGCCCATCATGTTACCATCACTGTTTGTTGAAACGGCCGCTGCCACGCTGCGCCAGAGCGGGTGTAACATACCGGCTATCATAGCGCATGAACGTAAGATGTCATACAGAAATGGGATGGGCTTACGGTTTGCTTATGATTTGGCCGACGGCCGGTGAGTAGATGTGAGGAGGACGGCCGTCGCCAGCAGCGCCAGCGTGGGCAGCCATTCCAGACGGCGCACCCATTCCAATTCGCCGAAATTGAGCGGATCGAGGTAGGTGAGATATGAGAATATGAGCGCGCCGCTGAGATAAAGCCAGGGAGCGGTCAGCCACCAACGTTGGCGGGGTTCATCGGCGGCCGGGGGCAGGAAGGGGAGGAGAGCCAGCAAGATGAGGATGTACCAGGGGTGCAGGGTGGGCGTGAGCAAGGTGTAGCCGATGAAGGGGGCGGCCATCAAGCGCAAAGCGGCGCGTGGGCTGGTGCGGGTGCGGGCCAGCAGCCAGACGACCGTTATGAGTAAGCCAAATATGACAAAGACAATTAGTTTGCCAGTGTCGGTGGCCTCTTCCAGCCCACGCTGACCTAGATACCCTTCGATCCAATGAAAAAGGCCGCTGTTGAAGTTCCACTGACGGCCGTAAATTCGCAGCGCGCCAAACAATCCTGTGCCATTCAACTCGCCGCCCAATCCCCAACCGGCCTGGAAGCCGAAAGGCGCCAACATGCCAATCGTCAGCGCCACGTAGCCGATGCGCTGCCGCCAGTTCCAATGCCAGAAAAGGATGGGGAAGAGGAAGATGGGCAGGATTTTGGTGAGGGTTGCTAGAGATAGGAAAAGTGGGGGGAGAAATTGTGAATAATGAATCGTGAATAATGAATTGTGAATAGTGAATGAGGTTTGTCGGAGGGTAAAGGTGATGGATAGGAGGGTGAGCAGGATCATCCAGGCGTCAATGTGTGCGCCGTGAGCCACCTCGACGATGACCAGGGGGTTCCATAGGTACAGCAGCAGACGGCGGGGCGGCAGCTGGGCTAATGCCAACAGCCGGGAGAGGAGAAAGGCGCTGCCTAAGTCGAAAATGAGCATCATCGCCTGCATGAAGATGGGGGTGAGGGGGAAGACGGCCGTCACGCCCCAAAAAAGCAGTTGCGCCGACGGCAGGTAAGGGCTGGCCATCCAGGCGTTATTCGCCTGGGCGCGTTGGGGGATGTCCAGGGCGTCCAGTTCCGGCGCGTTGATGGCATAGGCGTAGGGGCTGACGCCTTGCGTGGTGACGTAACCGTCCCAGATGTACCGATAGACATCGTCTGACAGGGTGGGGGTGGTGAAGAGGAGCAGTAAGCGAAACAAGATGGCGGCGACCCACGCCCAGCGCATGGAGATGGGGCGTTTTTCGGCCCTAACCAGGACGGCCAGGCAGGCGGCAAAGGCGAGCAGGTACCAGGCAATTGTTTCGGGGGTACGGCCGTCTCGCAGCGTCCCGTAACGCCATTGCATCCGCACCAGACCGGCATAGGCGATCAGGCTGACGGCCGTTGCCCATTTGCCGGCCGCTAATTGCGTCGCCACATTCCTATGCTGCTGGCTATAGACAGCAGTAACCCGGCAATAACAAACCCGGCCGGCAATCCCCATAAAGCAAGGGGGGTGTTGATACGGGCTGATGCCGGATTGTTTAGATCGTAGAGAAGGGGGATGCTTTCACCGATGTCATAAGCGGGGCGGTTGGCATAATTGTCGCTGGCAAATCGGAAATCTTGTCCATCTACGCGGTAAGCGATGATGGGGGCGTACTGTACTTGCTGATCCTCATCCTCTCGCTCTAGATAATCCACGACAGCGCCGTTTATGGCAAATCCATTCTGGGCAAGCTGCCAGCTCTCATAGCCATAAAGCAGCCCCGCGCCCAAAATAAACAGGCCCAACGCGGTAAAGAGTAACGGCACAAGTTTTGGGGAAGGCGCATTTGTCTGATTGGTCATGGGGAGATTATAAGGGATATGTGACGAAATGGGTGGAGAACGGCCGATTTCTCAGATTGTTGAGCATTGAAACCGCAGTCATTTTTTGGGGAGGGTGGTACAATTTGGCGCAACGAGACGGCCGTATCCCGCGTATGGTCTGTGAAATTCATTCAAACTGGAGACACACATGCGAATTATTTTGTACCTGGGCAAAGGGGGCGTAGGCAAAACCACAGTGGCGGCGGCGACGGCGCTGCGCTGCGCCGAATTGGGGTACAAGACCCTGGTTGCCAGCACCGACATCGCGCACAGCCTGGCCGATTCACTCGATATGCCGTTGGAATCCGTCCCGATTCAAGTCGCCCCTAATTTGTGGGCGCAGGAAATCAGCGTGGTGGCGGACATTCACAACCATTGGGGGACGTTGCAAAATTTTGTGGCGGGGGCCATCAGCAACAGCGGCAAAATCAACAATGTGGTCGCTGATGAACTATCCGCTTTCCCCGGCATGGATGAAATCGTCAGTTTGCTGCATATCAACAAGCAGGCGAATGAACGCAATTTTGACCGGGTGATCATTGACGCCGCGCCCACAGGCGAGACCATTCGCTTGCTGACGATGCCGGACACTTTTCGCTGGTATGCCGGTCATTTGTCCAAGGTGGAGACGGGGGTGGCGAAGCTGTTACGACCGTTTGCCGGACGTATGTTACAAGGCCCGGCCGAAGCGCTGGAAGCGCTGCATAAACTAGATGCGGCCACGGGTGAATTACGAAAAACTTTGAGCAATCCCAAAATCAGCAGCTACCGGGTGGTGCTGCAACCAGAAAAAATGGTCATCCGCGAAGCCGAACGCGCCGTCAGTTATCTAGGCTTATTCAACTACCCGGTAGATGGCGCGGTGATCAACCGCGTTTTGCCGGAAGCGGCGGCCGAAGGCGACTTTTATCGGAAGCGGCTCCAACTCCAGATGAAATACCTGGAAATGATCGAGAACAATTTCAAACCACTGCCTTTGTTCCGCGTCCCTTACTATTCGGATGAGATCATTGGCTTGAAGGCGCTTTCCCGGTTGGCCTCCGATTGTTTTGGCGAAAAGGACCCTGGCGAGGTGTTTTATCGCGGCGTGCTGCAAAAAATTGTGGATACCGGGGAGGGCGGCTATCAACTCCACCTGCCGCTGCCTTTTGTCAAAAGCGATCACGTTAAACTGCGGAAGCGGGGAGATGAAATGTTCATCACCATCGGCAACTTCAAGCGGGAGATGATTTTGCCAACGGTGTTGGCCAAGCGAAAAGCGGGCGGCGGCCGTTTGCGCAATGGGGTGCTAGAAATTGATTTCTTGCCGCTGGCAGAGATCGCTGCCGCTGGATAACTGCAACTTTGGCGAAACGGCCGCGTAAAGCCATCCAGTATAATTTCGACCCAGGAGATGAAAAATGAGCGAAGAAACGAGTGAAAACATTCACGTTGAAGAAGAAACAACGGAATCAGAAGACAAGAAATGGCAGGAAGAGTTCAAAGTCGCCGCCGACGAATTGGTAGACACAATCAAGCGGCTGGTGCATGAGACCAATGTGCGCCGCATCGTGGTCAAGAATGAGGAAAAACAGATCAACCTCTCCTTGCCGCTGTTGGCTGGCGTGGCTGGCATCGCTCTCTTGCCGGTGTATTCGGCGCTGGCGTTGATCGCGGCGTTGGTGACGGATTGCACGATTGAGGTGGTGCGGGTGGAGAAAGCGAAAACCGCCTGAATCAGCCGGTTTCAATCATCATGCAAACCGCTGTCGGTTGTCCCGACGGCGGTTTTTTTGCGTTTAGGGGGTTGTTGTCAACGGTAGACCACTTCTGAACCGCGTATTCGGCTCAATAGTTCTTCAACTGCCACGATCACCAGGACGAAAAGAATGTCTACGGCAATGATCATGGAGAAGGCCAAACCCAGGTAGCCGAAAATGGTCGCGGCCAGGTTGGCGGCTCCGGCGAAAATGACATCGCCAATGCCCAGGACGGCCAGCAGCACGGCCATGCCGCCCAACAGCAGTAAAAAAGCGGGCCAGGCGCGGCGGTCGGAGCGGCTGGGCATCATGGCGTTGCCTACGGCGAAGAGCAGGTACAGCCAGACCAGAAAATCGTTGGTTTGGAAGAGTTGATCCAGGGCGGCGGCCAACGAATCCACATTGCCGCTTTGTACGGCCGTCGCCAAATCCGCTACGCCAAACACACGGAAGCCGATCAATAGGATGACGGCCGTGCCCGCCATCAAAGGCGCGCCGCCGATCAAACTCTCCCGGATGGGGCCGAGCGCGCGTCCTTTGTAATACTCCACATACCCCAACTGCACCGAACCATCCGCCTGCGCTCGCGGAATCAGCGAAAATGAGCCGGTGCGCACACCGACAAACGTCGCCATCAGCCAATGGCTCAGCTCGTGCAGCAGCACGCCGGGCAGCAAAATAAGCGCGTACAGCGCCACCGCCCGTTCCGCCTTGCCCGTTGCCAGCAGTGACATGCCATGCAAATGCTGGTGAATCCAGCGTTGAATGAGCAGCAGCGCCGGCAGCGCCATCGCCACCCAGAGGATAGGCACAAGCGTTTGATTCACGTCACACGCCCCTCTTCGGAATAATGAATTGTGAATTGTGAATTGTGAATTGTGAATTGTGAATATTGCCCTGTCACCTTGTCGAATTCAGACCACTGCATTTTGCACCAGTTCCACAAACGAGGGTTTCAGGCTGGCGCCGCCCACTAATGCGCCGTCAATGTCGGGATGGCGCATGTAATCGGCGATGTTGTGCGGCTTGACGCTGCCGCCATATTGGATGCGTATCGCCTGCGCCGTCGCCTCGCCAAATAGTTCGGCTACTGCGCCGCGCACCGTCATGCCCACGATGCTGCCGGCCTGGGCGGCGCTGGCCGATTTGCCGGTGCCGATGGCCCAGATTGGTTCGTAAGCGATGACGCATTGGCTCATTTCGGCGGCCGTCAGCCCGGCAAAGGCGGCCTTCACCTGGCCGCTGACGAAAGCGTGCGTTTCCCCGGCTTCATTTTGCGCCAAACTTTCGCCGACACAGACAATCGGGATCAAGCTATGCGCCAGCGCCGCTTTGACCTTTTTGTTCACGTTTTCGTCCGTTTCGCCAAAGTAGGCGCGCCGTTCGGAGTGGCCCAGGATGACATATTGGCAGAATGGCTTGATCATGGCGGCGGATAGTTCGCCGGTGTAGGCGCCGCTGTCGGCGTAGTGCATGTTTTGAGCGCCGACGCCGATTTTGGTGGCTTTGAGGACATCGGCGACGGCGGGTAGGGCCACGGCCGTGGGGCAGAAGGCGATCTCTATCCCTTCGATCTGGTTCAGCGCGCGCCGGATTTCGCGCAAAAAAGCGACCGCTTCAGCGGCGGTCATGTTCATTTTCCAGTTTCCGGCTACAAAAGGTGTACGCATGGGTCTCCTCTTTATGAATCTGCCTCTGTTGATATTCTCAGCAACGTTTGTTCAATTTGTTTAGCCAGCCAGGATAATGGCTCATTCTTCAGCGCGTTGTTAAACGCTTCTTCGGCCAAAGCCGTTTCTTCTTGATCCAGGTAGAAGTAGCCCAGCAGGGCGTAAATGTCCGCCAGATAGGGATTTTCCTCCGTTTGGGTGAGTTCTGTGAGCTGCTGCGCGGCCGTGTCCGTCTGGCCGGTTTCCACCTGGATATACAGCTCCCCGATGCGGATAGTGAAAAAATTACCGCTTCGTGGCTGGCCGGCCAATCTGTCCATCAACTCCTGCACACGATCGGCCGATTCCTGATTGAGAATGTAACTCATCATCAACATCTGCGCCATTCGCGGATCGGGACCCAAATCGCTTAGTCCATCTTCCAGCGCCAGTTGAGCTAACTCTGGCTGTTCTGCCTCCAGCAGACGGTCGGCGGCCAATATGTAGGCGGCGGGCAGGCGGGCGTTATCGAACAGTTCGCTTACCAACTTCCTCGCTTTTTCCCGCTCGCCCGCTTGTAAATAAGCCAGCGCCAGTTCGGCTTTGAGTTGGCCGTTGTCGGGGTTTTCGCGGATTAGCGTCTGCAATTCTGTCACAGTTCGCACTTGATCCAGCGCCAGGAGTTGAAAATCGGCGAACGGCCGGTCGGTGACGGGGGTGGTTGGATGATCCGCTGTGGTGGGTTCAGGTTTGGGGGTGGCGGTGGGTGATGGGGCGAGTTTGGCGGCGGCGACGGCCGTTGCTGTGGCTTGCGCTGACTGCTCCTGTTTGATGCCGCGGGCGATGGCCAGCAAAATGAGTGCGCACAGCGCCATGCCGATGAAAACGCCCAGACCAATCAGCAGTAGATTGCGCCGCCGCTTTGGTTTTTCCCGGACGGGTTTGATGTCGCTGTCGGCGGGCGCGTCAGACAGGTCGGGCAGTTGCGGCAGCGCTGCCAGATCGGATTCATCCGCCAGTTGGGTCTGTGCCAGCGGCGTGTAGTCGAGCAGGGGCGATTGGCCGGCCGGGGCGATGTCGGTGGGCATCTCGACGGCGGCTTGTTGTAGCGCTTGCACCATGTCGCCGGCGGTGGCATAGCGGTCATCCGGCTCCTTGCTCAACCCTTTGAGCAGCGCCGCTTCTACGGCCGGGTTGATTTTGTCGTTGATCAGGCTGGGGCGGGGCGGCGGATCGAAGATTTGGGCGTGGATGATGGCGTAGCTGGTGTCGGATTGGAATGGGACTTGCCCGGTAAGCATTTCATACAGAATGATGGCGAAGGAGTAGATGTCGGTACGGCCGTCAATCTCTTTGACGCCTTTTGCCTGTTCCGGGGAGATGTATTGGGGCGTGCCCATAATCATGTCCTGGGACATGGTGGATTCGCCGGCCTGGGTGATGCGGGCCAGCCCATAGTCGGCGATGAAGACGCCGCCCCCCTTGGTGAGCAGGATGTTGGAGGGTTTGATGTCCCGATGCAGGACGCCGTTTTGGTGGGCGTAGTCGAGCGCCTGGGCCATGGCCGTGGCAATCCGTAAAATTTCGGTGCGGGTTAACGCGCCCTGGCTCATCCGGTCTTTGAGCGTTTCTCCCTCCACAAACCGCATCACCAGATAAGGGTAGCCATCATGCTCGGCAAAGTCGTAAACGGGGACGATGTGGGTATGTTCCAGTTTGGCCACCACGCGGGCTTCGCGGGTGAAGCGGCGCAAAAAAGCCTCGTCATCTTTGAAGGCGGCATGGAGTACCTTGATGGCCACATGCCGATCAAGGGCTTCGTGATACGCTTTGTAAACGGTAGCCATGCCCCCCTGGCCCAGTTTTTCTACAATTTTGTATGGCCCCACGGCCGTTCCTACTGCAAAGCTCATAGACGCACCCTGTTCATCAAAGTCTGGGCAATTATAGGAAAGGGTTGTAAGGCGAGCAATATAGGAATGTTAAGGAAATGTAACAATAGCAATTTGACCCATGAGATATACCGGCGCGTTTCAGCGAGCGGTTGTTTGATAGTTTTGTTTACTTGACACATTAGTAAAAAGAATATATCTTCTTTGCAAGCTATTGTTGAGACTTATTCTCGAAAACAGTTATTTACAAAAGGATTTTGTGATGCTAATAGAATTTAGCGTGGGCAATTATCGCTCATTTCACCAGCCGGTGACGCTGAGTATGCAGGCGACTTCCCTGAAACATAGTGGCGATATTGATAAGCATAACGTTTTTCGTGCTGGGAAATATGAATTGCTGCGCAGCGCGGCCGTATATGGCGCTAATGCCAGCGGCAAGAGTAACCTCATACGCGCCATGATGTTCATGCGTCGCTTTGTGCGGAATTCATCCACCAGGCTCCAAGAAGGAGACCCAACCGGCGTTGAGCGTTTTACCTTTCATATGGATGCCCGTCAGGAACCAGCCTACTTTCAAATCATCTTTTTGCTGGAAGGCGTACGCTACCGGTACGGTTTTGAATTAGACGAAGAACGGGTTCATGCTGAGTGGTTATACCGCACCCGACAGCGGGAAACCCGTCTCTTTGTGCGCGAAAGGCAGGAATTTGACATTTCCGGACCATTCAAGAAAGAGGCGACTGGCTTGGAAGCGAAAACTCGTGAAAACGCCTTATTCCTTTCTACATTGGCGCAATTTAACAGTTCCACGGCTATCATGTTGCTGGCGTGGTTTCGGCAAAAATTCAAGGGAATTTCCGGTTTGAACGATAGTGCTTACGGTGGTTATACATTGCACCGTTTTGAGGCAGAGGGAGAGTTTCGACGCCGAGCACGAGAATTATTGCGTTTGGCAGATGTGGGAATTACAGACATATCGATGCAGAAATTGCCGCTCGACAGAGCAGATATACCGACGGGGTTGCGTGATAAGCTCATAGAAATTGCTCAAGAGGAAGGAGAACTAGAAAGTGAACTTCTGTTGACACAAGTACAAACCCTGCATCCGCTCTTTGATGGAGAACTGCCGATTGGAACACAACCTTTGGACTTTAAGGAGGAATCGGAGGGGACGCGAAAGTTTTTCTTCTTGTTAGGACCATTGCTTGACACGTTGGAAAATGGCAATGTGCTGGCGATCGACGAGCTGGAGGCGCGTTTGCATCCCCGGCTCACCCGCGAAATCGTACATTTGTTTAATTCGCCACGAATCAACCTGCATAACGCCCAACTTGTTTTTGCCACCCATGATGCTGGTTTGTTGGGTGCGTGCATGTTACGCCGCGATCAGGTTTGGTTCACTGAAAAAAATCAGTATGGGGCTACTGACCTTTACTCACTGGCAGAAATGAAAGTACGCAAAGATGCCTTACCCTTGCTTGACAAGAACTACTTGGCCGGTAGATATGGGGCCATTCCTTTTGTCGGTGGTTTGCGCGCATTTATTGAGCAGGAGATACAGCATGGCGAGAAGACCGAAACCGAGCGGGCGTAGATTGCCTGACAAGGGTCAACCGCAAAAGCGGCGGCTTGTTGGGATACGTGATTTGCGCCCCCGTTTTCTTATCGTATGCGAAGGCGAGAAAACTGAACCCAATTACTTCAAAAGTTTTCGCGTCAATGCTGTGGTGGAAGTGAAAGGGACAGGGCGTAGCACACTTGATTTGGTGGAATACACTCGCAGGTTACGGAATGAAGCCAGAAAAAATGGACAGCTTGCACTTTGAGTATTTGAACAGCGCTATTCCGCGCCGTCAACATCAGGAGAAGTTGTCAGTTGAATTGGGGGAACTTTACCGCAAGAATGATGTGACGTTATACCGTCGCTTGTTGCCGCAAGCGATAGCCATCAAGAATGCGGAAAGGTTGTTTGCCATTTACCAGCCCCATCATAATCCGGCAAAAGATAATCCTTGCACGACGGTTCATCATCTGGTGCGGGAGCTTAATCGTCATATGCGTTGAAACTAACGGCCGTCTCTCCCGTCTACCTCACCCATTCCTACCCCTAGCCCGCTGCTGGCTAAACCAAACTCGCTTGCTTCAAATAATCTTCCGGTTTGATAGAAATGACCTGGCTGGCGCTGTCGCTGCCCATGCTGATGCCGTAGATCGTTTGCGCCGCCTGCACCGTGCCCCGGTTGTGGGTGATGACGACAAATTGGGTTTTCTGGCTCAAATCGCGCAGCAGCTCCCTAAACCGGTTGATGTTGGCTTCATCTAGCGCTGCATCCACCTCGTCCATGATGCAAAACGGGGTGGGAGAGACCTTGAGCAGGGAGAAGATGAGGGCGGCGGCCGTCAGTGACCGTTCGCCGCCGGAGAGCAGCGCCAGCCCCTGCTCCCGCCGGTTAGGCAGGCGGGCGATGATGTCCACGCCGCTGATGGTCAAATCATCCGGCTCGGTCAGCGCCAGCCGGGCGGAGCCGCCGCCGAAAAGCTGGGTGAAAATGTCGCCAAACACCGCATCCACTTTGGTGACTGTTTGGGCAAAGGCGCGGGAGGTCAACTCATCCAGTTCGGCGATGATCCGGCGTAGTTGGCTTTCGGTTTGGTTCAAATCTTCGACTTGCTGCGTCAGGAAATCATACCGCTCTTGCACTTCTTCAAATTCGGCGGGGGCGTCGGGGTTGATGGCGCCCATGCGCTGCATCTGGTTGCGGTAATGTTGAATGGCAGCTTCGATGTCGTCGGGCAGTTCGGTGACGACGGGTAGTTGGCTGACGACTTCGCCCATCGGCAGCGGCGTAGGGCCGGTTTGGTCGGCGTCGTAGCTGAGGGCGACGATGCCCAAATCAGCTTTGATGCGCTCTTGCAAAGATTCCATCTGGTTTTGCCGCTGGGTTAATCCCACCTGGGCCTGGGTGTATCGGGTTTCCAGGGTGTGGGCTTGACGTTGGTGGACGGCCGTCTCCTCTTCCAGTTGGCGCATTTCTCGACGTGTGTTTTGCAGGTCTGATTTGAGCGGCTCAAGTTGAGCCTGGGTTTGGCTTAATTCCGCTTCCAGCCGGGCCAGATTTTCCGGCTGTTCATCCTGTTGCAGTTGGGCCAGTTGGTTTTTGAGAGATGCTTGTCGCTCTTGCAGTCGTTGTAACTGCCGGTCAAACTGGTTGAGGGTGGCGCGGCGGCTGTCCACTACCGCCTGCCGCCCGGCCACGATGGTTTGGGCGGAGTTGATGCGGCTTTGCAGCGTCTGCCGCTGCTGTTTGGCCTCGGCTACGGGCAGGCTGTCTAGCTGCTGTTGGGCGTGGGCGGCGGCAGTTTCCTTTTCCGTTACAGTTTTCTGTTGGTTGGCGATGACGGCCGTCACCGACTGAATACGACTGTTTAAGCGGACGATCTCCTGCGCTTTGGCTTGCCGCTGCTGCTCCATAAAGCCTTGTTGCTGCCGGCTTTGATCCAACCGGCGCTGCGCTTTGTGTACCTGTTGGCCGGCTTCTTGCGTCAGGTTGCCCAGCCGCCGTTCCTCCGCCTGAAGTTGGTCAACCTGTTCTTGAAGCTGCCGGATGCTGTCTTGTTGTTCTGACAAGGCGGTTTCCAGATGCGCCAGTTCCTCCTTCATTTGGCCGGTTTTTTCTTGTGCCGCCCGCCACTCATGCTCCCGCGCCAGCATGCTGTCGGCGGCGCGGCCGACCTGCGCCACCAGACCGCCGGGATGCGCTACAAACCCATCCGGCGTAACAGCCAGGCCATCTGGCGGCAAGGTTTGCGCCAGGGAGAAGGCCGCTGCTTTGTCAGTTGCCAACCAGACGCGGCCCAGCAGCAGTTCGACCAACGGCCGCAGATCATCAGAACATTGGACGTGATAACTCAGCGGCGGCTGATTGGTTTGGGTTGGCACGTCCAACGGGCGAACGGCGTCCAGGGCGATGGCGGTGATAGTTTGCCCATCCGCCGCTGCCAACAACTGCCACAACTGCTCTTTTTGCGCCAGAACCAACGTCTCCAATCGTTCGCGCAAGACAGCGGCGACGGCCGTTTGCAATTCATCGGGGATCGTCGCCAGCCCGGCAAACTGGCCGATGACGGGCACATCGCCGCCGCTGACCTCTTTTTTCCGCAGCTGATCCAGCATTTCCAGACGGGCTTCCTGCCGGGCGACTTGCTGCCGCAGCCGGTTTACCCGCTTTTCCTGCTCCCGGTCATTCCGGCGCAGTTGTTTCAATTCATGGATGAGGGTTTGTCGCTCGTCGGTTACGCTTTGCCGTTTTTGGCGCAGTTCGGCCGCTTTGGATTCGGTGGATTGGAGGAGGGCGGTGTGGCTGGCGATGCTGTTTTCTACCTTTTGCCACTCGTCGTCTGGGGCGGCGACGGCCGTCTGTTCGGCCAGCCGTTCTTGCAGTTGGGCGAGCTGTCCTTCCGCCTGGGCCAGTTGGCGTTGGGTGTCCTGCCGCTCTTGTTCGGCGCGGCGCAGCTTGGTTCGCCAGGTGTTGATTTGGGCTTGCTGGGCCTCAAAGCTGAGGTTGAATTGGGACAACTCTGTTTCAATTACCGTGAGGTTGGCTTGATCGGCGGCGAGGACGGCCGTCGCTTCCGCCAATTCCGCCTGCGCTCTGGCCTGCTGCTGACGCGCCTGGGGCAGTTCCGATTCAATTTCGGCTAACTGCCGCTGCGTGGCGGCCCGCCGTTCGGCCAGAATAGCCGCTTCCCGCCGCGCTTTCTCCAACAGGTCGCGCATCTGGTCCCGTTTTGCTTCCAATTGGGTGATCGCTTCTTGACGTTGGTTGATTTGGCGGCGACGGCCGTCCATCTTCTCCTGAATGTCAAGCAAATGCTGCCGGCTGGCCTGCCACGCCGCTCCGGCCTCCTGCGCCGTTTCTCGCGCCAACCGCATTTCCCCTTTCGCCTGCTCCCACTTGTAGCCGTACCATTGCCGCAGCAAATGGCGCAGGTCGGCGCCCACCTGCTCATAATTTTTGGCGCGAGTGGCTTGTCGTTTCAACGAGGAGAGCCGGGGCTTGATTTCAGCCAGAATGTCATGCACCCGCTCCAGATTGCGCCGGGTTTCTTCCAGGCGACGCAGCGTTTGCGCGCGGCGGGATTTGTAATGGCTGATGCCGGCCGCTTCTTCAAACAGGGCGCGCCGTTCCTCGGCCCGCAGCGACAACGCCTGGTCAATCAACCCCTGTCCGATGATGGTGTAGGTGCGTTCCGCCAGCCCGCTGGTCGCCAGCAGCTCAGTGATGTCTTTCAACCGCACTTTTTGGCCGTTGAGAATATATTCATTCTCGCCGGAACGATAAGCGCGACGGCCGATCTCCACTTCGGTGAAGTCAATGGGCAGCCAGCCATCGCTGTTGTCCAGCGTCAGGATCGCCTGCGCCATGCCAGCGCGTGGCCGGGTATGGCTGCCGGTGAAGATCATGTCCACCGTGCGCTTGCCGCGTAAGGCGCTGTAACTTTGCTCGCCCAACACCCAACGAACGGCATCGGCCACATTGCTTTTGCCGCTGCCGTTAGGTCCCACAACAGAGGTGATGCCCTGGTCGAATACAAATTCTGTTTTTGTAGCAAAGGTTTTGTACCCTTGCAACACAAGTCGTTTTAATTTCATCTTTTGTTTTGTGGGCGGGTTTGTGGCGCCCGATTGTGTTGGTATGGCGGCGGGCAGTATAATGCTATCCGGTGTGTGAGGCAAGTGCGTGTGCAGGCGCGTAGGTGCGCAGCATTGCGACTTGCAAACTTGCCAACTTGCAAACTGCCTATCGACGGGTTTACTAGCTCACTATATAATTTAGGAAGTAATAGAATGTACATAGCAGAGAGAGAAACATTCGTGCCTACCCGTCGTGATATCGAAAAAGCCATTGTTGTTTTGGAAGCGAATCGAACTCGGTTAGCGGGAGATGTGGTGGCGTATTCTTTGGCGGCTTTGCACAAAGCATTGGCCACCGAAGAAATCCGGCCACACTCTCGCCAGCAAGAGTCGGTGACGGCGCTGGTAGCGGATTTGCAAGGCTTTACGGCGATGTCTGACCGCATGGATGCGGAGATGGTGCGGGACACGATGAACGCGCTTTGGGCCAGGCTGGATGGCGTGATTGAGGCGTGGGGGGGCCGGGTGGATAAGCACACGGGGGATGGCTTGATCGCTTTGTTTGGCGCGGCGGCCGGCTACCAGGATGATGGGGAGCGAGCGGTGCAGGCGGCGTTGGAGATGCAGATGGCGTTATCGTTGTTTAACGAAACGGCCGTCACCCCGTCCGGCAAACCCCTTGATCTGCAAATGCGCATTGCCATCCATCGCGGCCCAATCTATTTTAGCCAGGTGGGGATGAGCGAGGCTTATATGGCCGTTGGCCAGACCATAGACGTTGCTAACCAGTTACAACATTTGGCTCCCGAAGGCAAAGTTCTCATCTCCTACGAAATTTACTGGCGGGTTCATACCCGGTATCAAGTGACCACCCTGGCTCCGGTTCGGTTAGCAAGTAAAGGAGGATTGCTTCACGTTTACGTGGTTAATCGTGAAAACCCGCGAACTTTCCGGGCGGTTTACCAGGACTTTGAAGATGGGCCGCGTCTTGTGGGGCGAGTGAGTGAACTGGAACAGGTGCAGCAAGCGTTGGAAATGACGATGGAGCGCAGCCAGCCCCAATTTGTGACCATCGTTGGCGAGGCGGGTATTGGTAAGACTCGTTTGCTGTATGAATTGGCGGTGATGATAGACTTGCTGCCGGTGCGGGTGTGTGAATTGATGGGGCAGGCACACCCTGGCGCGGGCCAAACCCCTTACGCGCTCATCAGAGATTTGTTGAGCAATTATTTAGGCGTCCACGCCCAGAGCAGCCTGGATGCGGCGCAGGGTTACATGGTGCGCGGGTTGGCGGAGGTGATCGCCCAGGTAGATGCATCTGGCGCGGAGCAGAAGGCGGAGGCCATCGCCCAATTTACGGGGGTAATGGATGTCTCTGGCGGGGATTCGTTTACGGCCGTGCCAGACCGGGTGCATAATCTGACGTTTCAAGGCGTGGCTGATTTTATCCGGGCCATTGCCAATCAATATCTGGCGGTCGTCATCTTTCTGGAAGATTTGCATTGGGCGGATGAGGGATCGTTGGATTTGGTGGAGCATATTTTGCAGGCGTGTCATGATCTGCCTATGCTGGTGGTGGGGCTGGCGCGGCCGTCGTTGTTTGATAAACGGCCGTCGTGGCGCTCCCTGAAATCATTGGCCGCCATTGATTACCAACAAATTGATCTGGGGCCGCTCTCCTCGATTGACAGCCGCCATTTGGTGATGGAGAGCCTGGGGGATAATGGCAAAGTGCCGGTCAAACTGGCTGATTTAATCGTAGAACGCGCCAGTGGCAATCCCTTTTACATTAAGCAACTGCTCAAGATGCTGGTGGATGAAGCGGTTTTAGTGAAAGAAGGGGGGGGATGGCGGACGGACCCGGCCAAGATGCAAGCTGCGCAGGATCAGCCGTCGTTGACGGGGATGTTGGCTGTTCGGCTGGAGCTTTTGCCGCCAGAGCAGCAGACAGTGGTTCGATTTGCGGCGATTTTTGGGCAAGCGTTCTGGCAAACGGCCGTTACTTACTTAGCCGATGCGGATGATGACCCGGAAATGAATGCCCGACTGCAAGAAGCGTTCAACAGCTTGTTAGAAGCGGGTTTCATCATCAAGCGGCCCACTTCGACCATGGCGGGAACCCCGGAATTTGCCTTTCAACATCGGCGGCTGCAAAAAATGGCATACGGCAGCATCCCGATCAACGAACGGCGCATCTATCATGCCCAGGCGGCCGCCTGGCTCATCGTACACAGCAATCAATCGTCGGAACATGCCGGGTTTATCGCGCATCAGTTTGAATTGGCGGAAGATGTTTATCAGGCGGCCGATTGGTACGGCCGTGCCGGGGACATAGCCCAAAGTCGTTACAGCGTGGAGACGGCCGTGGAGCTTTACCAAAAAGCGCTGTCCCTTCTTCCCAAACAAGAAAGCACGATTGACCGGCATATTTTCCTCAACGAACAATTGGGCGCCATGTTCAGCCATCTGGCCCGATTTGAACAGGCCATCAAAGCATATGTAGCCATGCGCGACGCCGCCCAAACTGCCGGCGACAAAGAAGCCGTCATGCGTTCCTGGCTGGCGATGACCGCCATCTACTACCGGCAGGGAAACGCCTCCCAAATGATGGATGTGGCGCAACAGGCGGAAGCAGTTGCTTGTCATCTGAATCAGCCAGATATGATCGCCGCCGCAAAAATCGCCATTGGCTGGGCCAAAATCGCGGTTGGCGATACGGATGGGGCGTTGGAATTGGCTAAGGAGACGCTGGCAATGAGCGCTGAAGCTGATGCAACCCCTCAAATGGCGCATAGCAATGCCCTCATCGGCAACATTTGCCGCTTGATGAATTGGCATGATCAGGGGGTGCAAACCAGTAAAACGGCTCTCTCCCTTTTCCGCGAGGCGGGCAACCGGGTTTGGTGCAGTTACATGCTGGTCAATTTGGGTCAACTGGCCCAAGCTCGACAACAAATTGCCAAAGCTTTCACGTATTACCAGGAAGCATTGGGCTTGGTGTCAGATATCGGTGATATTTATGGCAGTATGCTCTGCTTGCGCAAATTAAGCGATCTGGCAAAGCAATCTGGCGATTATGGGCAGGCGGATCGGGTGGCGCAGCAAGCGTATCTGCTGGCCGAGCGCAGTCAGAGTCCGACGTTGTTGATTCGGTCTGCATTGCAGTTGGGGAATCTGGCGGTGCAGCGGGTGACGGCCGTAGACGCTGAACTAACTGTAGAAGATCGGGATCAATATCTGAATACAGCCCGGTTATGGCTGGATCAGGCGTTCCAAATGGCGCGGGATCATAAAATCCCCTTATTAGCGGCCAGCGCCAAAATCGGGATGGCCGGTTTATTGCTGGAGGAAGAATCGTTGGCTGAAGCGGCCGTTTTAGCCCAGGATGCGCTGGTTACTTTGCAAGGATTGCCCAATTTTCGCCAAAAGCTGTCCATCCAAAAACAGGCTGCCCGCGGCTGGCACAAGCTGGCACTCATTGCGGCGCGACTGCCGGCAAACAAACTGCCGCTTGTCATTCACCGGAAGTCGTACAATGCGGCCAAATGTTATTCGCTGAGCGCCAAATTGTTTACCAACGTCCGTTTGGGTGTGGCCTACGAGCGGGCGGTGGCGCTGCGAGATTGGGCGTTATACGAATTGCGCAAAGGGGATCCCAAAAAAGGTAATGTCTTATGGCGGCGCGCTTTAGCTGCTTTCATCCGCCAACACCGGACAGACGAAGTGACCTGGATGGAGGATTTTTCCGCTAATCAGTCCAGCTATTTCAATCGAGCGCAGGATGAATGACGAACTAGCGCTTCTTAAGCAAACGATGGCGGCGCTGGAGGAAAACCGGGCTGTGCTGGGTCAGGATGTGGTGGCGACCACAATGGCCGTTTTGCGCCAGAAGCTGGTCCGTCTGGCCGAAGCCTCAGATGTATTTGAAGAGTCCCGCCCGGAACAGCGGAAGCAGGCGACAATGTTATTTGCCCGGATTTCGGGGATGAGCCGTTTGATGCGTTTGCGGCCGAACACGAGAACGTTGGGTGTGATGAATATGCTCTGGCGTTTTTTGGATGCGGCGATTACGGATTATGGCGGCACAATTGATAAGCATTTGACGAATGGGGTGATGGGGGTGTTTGGCGTGCCGATGGCGCGAGAAGATGATCCGGAGCGCGCTGTCCGGGCGGCATTGGCGATGCAGCGGGCGTGTGTGGATTTTGTGTCGGAGTTTGCCGGCGATCTTGATCTGGCAGAAGGGGAAGATGCAGAATCAGTTGGAAACGAACTGGAATTGCGCATAGGCATTAACACCGGCCCAGTGCTGCTGGGAGAAATCGGATCGGCGGAGGAATACACGGTGATTGGGTCGGCCGTGAATGTGGCCAGCCGGTTGGAGGAAGCGGCCGTAGGCGGCGGCATCGTCATCTCTCACGAAACCCATTCCCTGGTGGAGGGTACGTTCAAAGTCAAATCGATGGGCCAGGTTGAGATCAAAGGAAAGCGCAAACCCGTCCCGGCGTTTGAGGTTTTAGGCGTCATGCCTCGTACCGAAGGAGATGTCCACCGGGGCGTGGGCGGCATCGAAACGCGAATGGTGGGCCGGGACGGTGAGATGTCGGTTTTGCAAGAGATCGTGCGGGCAACGGCCAAGTCTGGGCAGGGGCGGGTGATTACCATCGTGGGGGAGGCGGGGGTGGGTAAAACCCGGTTGATTAACGAATTCCAATCCTGGTTGATGAGTATGCCCGCGCCGGTGATGGTATTTCGCGGACAATCTGACCAGCGTATGAGCCATTTGCCGTATGCTTTGATCCGGGACATGTTTTCCCTGTTTTTCCGCATTCAGGATAACGAGCGAATGATGATTGCCGAAAGCAAGCTGGTGAGCGGCATGAGTGAATATCTCGACCCGGAGACGGTGGACATTCATGAACGGGCGCACGCCATCGGTCAGTTGATCGGCCTTAATCTGGCGACGGGTTTTTTGAGCAGCGTCATGCTTGATGAGCCGATGGTGGCGCGGGAACGGGTGTTTGATTATGTAGCGGAGTTTTTTACGGCCGTTACCGCCGCGCATACGGTTACGGTTATTGTTCTGGAAGATTTACATTGGGCTGATGAAGGGTCGCTGGCCTTGATCCGGTATGTCTCGGATGTGTGCCGTCGTCTGCCGTTGGTCATCATCGGTCTGACGCGCTCCATTCGCACCAGTCTGGCCCGGCTGCTTGCCGGCGAGGAAGAACTGGAAATTCAATCAACGGCCGTGCATGAGATCATCGAACTGACCAACTTATCACGCAAAGATACGCGCCGCCTGATGTTCGACATCCTGCAAAAAGTACCCAAAGTGCCCGATGCCCTGACCAATCTCGTGGTCGAACGCGCCGAGGGCAACCCCTTTTTCGTGGAAGAATTAGTTAAAATTCTTATTGAAGACGGCGCCATTGTTCCTGGTGATGGGGAGTGGCTGGTCAAAAGCGAACTGCGGGATACGGTACGCATTCCGCCCACGCTGACCGGCATTTTACAAGCCCGGTTAGATCGCCTCACTTCTTTAGAGCGCAAGACATTACAGCGAGCGGCCGTGATTGGCCGAATATTCTGGGACTTGACCATCGCTCACATGGGGGATGACTACAACGATGCGGTTTTAGAGGAGACGCGGGCCGCTTTGCAGGCGTTGGAACAGCGGGAACTCATTTTTAGACGATCTATCTCTACCTTTGCCGGAACTCGGGCTTACTACTTCAAACATGCCGTGCTGCGAGATGTGACCTATGAAAGCGTGTTGCTGCGCGAACGGCCGCTTTACCATCGGCGGGTGGCAGATTGGTTGTCCCATCAAAGCGGACAGCGGGTGGCTGAATATGCCGGTTTGATTGCCGAACATTATGAATTAGCCGAAGAAAACATTTCAGCGGCCGAACTATATGAAATGGCGGCGGGACGCGCTGAAGAAACCTTTAACCCTGTCGTCGCCATCGAGTATTATCGCAAATCAATCTCATTGCTCACCGATGAACAGCATCACATCGCCTGGCAGTTGCAACTGCAAGAGCGCATGGGCAAGCTACTGTTGCGGCAGGCCAAATTGTTGGATGCAGAGCAAACCTACATGGCGATGCGCTTCATGGCGGAGCAAGATGGGGATTTGAATGCGCAAGCCCATGCTTGGAATGGATTGGCCAGGTTGCACCGGGAACAGGCGGATTATCAGGCGATGCTGGATCACGCGGTGCAAGCCGAGCACATTGCCCGGCTGGTAGGGTCTGATCTGGAGCTGGCGCGGTCGTATTTGTACCAGAGCGAGGCGCGGCTGCGGCAGGGCGAGGCGGATTTGGCGTTGACGGCGGCCCAGGCGGCATTGGAGTCTAGTGAACGATTGGACGCTAACGAAGAAATGACGCTAAGTTTAAGCTTGCTATGTCAGGTTTACAGCGAGTTGGGGGAGAGTGAAGCGGCCGTTCGCTGCCTGAACCGGCTGCAAGACCAGATTGAAACGCTCACGGCCACTCCGCGATTGGTGAAGATGGTGGCGTTTAGTCAGGCGACGTTAGGCCGGTTGTACAACCAGTTGGGCGACTATGATCGGGCGTCCAAGTTTTTGATGATGGCGCTCAAGCAGTACCGGGATTTGAATTTGCAGACAGAGGCGGCCGACGCATTGAACAGTATGGGGGAAACGGCCCGGTTGCGGGGCAATGCCCGGGCGGCGGCGGTGCTTTTCCAAGAGGCGTTGTCGGCGGCGATTGAAGGGGGGGATCGGTACGGCCGTATGTTCTACCGTACTAATTTGGGGGCCGCCTTGATTGACTTGGGGGAATACAAACGGGCAGAAACCGAACTGCGGCGGGTGCTGCGTACGGCCAAAGAACTGGTCAGAAGCGGCAAGTGGTCTGGTCTGTCACGGGCTTGCGGCTTTTTGGCACAGTCCCGACTGGCCCAGTCTGGCGTGAAAGAAGCATTGGCGTTGGCGGCTCAATCCCTCAAACTGGCCCAGCGTATGGGCGAAACTTTGCCATTGGCAGCGTCGTGGCGGGTGATGGGAATGACGCTGGCCGCTTTGTCGCCTGATGAGCTGCCGGTGAAAATTGATGGCAAACCGACTATGCCGACGGACTGTTTCCACCAAAGCCAGCAGTTGCTAAACCAGGCCGGCAGCGGGGATGTGCAGGTGAATCGCAGCAAAGCGTTTACTTTGTGGCAGTGGGCGGCGTATGAATTGGTGCAAGGGAATGCTGAACGGGGACAAGCCATGCGGGGGCAGGCTGAAGCGATTGCGGAACGTCACGGATTCAAACTCTCTTAGGGTTCGCTCGTTTTTATCTTTCCTGTTTTGGACGACATGTTTCGGGAATTGCAATTCTCGAAACACCAAAGTTATTTGCGGTTGAACCCTAACCTGGATAAACCAGAAAAGATGTTGCCACGAATTACACGAATTAAAACGGCCTAAATTCGTGTAATTCGTGAAATTCGTGGCGAAAATTCTTATACATCAAACAAAAACTTCATTGATAAGGTACTAAGGCATCACGTTTCGCGCATCACGCTATTCGTAAATTGTGCTATAATCCGGTGTAGACAATAACATAGCTACAGGGAGCTGGGGCAAGCCCGGCTGAGAGCATGACCAGATTCGTCATGGACCTGCGCACCTGATCCGGGTAATGCCGGCGGAGGAATAGCCGTAATTCTGACTAAACACTCAGCCACCCGAATCAGGGTGGTTTTTTGTTTCGGGTACACGATGAGCGTCCTCATTTTTGCGAATGGTGAATTGGAAATTGGCGAGTGGTTGCGGCCGTATCTGACCCAGGCGACGGCCGTCATCGCCGCGGACGGCGGTTCTCGTTATCTGCAAAAGCTGAATCAGCGGCCGGACGTGGTGATCGGGGATATGGATTCGCTGACTGATGATGTTGGGGAGTGGCTGGCAGCCGGCGATGTTCGTTTTGTTCGTCATCCCACAGCCAAGGATGAGACGGATTTAGAGCTGGCGCGGTTGTTTGCCGCTGCCAATTATCCTGATGATATTTTGGTTTTGGCCGCATTGGGCGGCCGTTTGGATCAAACTCTGGCTAATATACTGCTGCTGGCCCATCCCCGGCTGCGCGGCCGTCGCGTCGCCATTGTCAGCCAATATGAACGCGCCTGGTTGGCGAACGGCCGCACCCAAATTAACGGCGCTGTCGGCGATACGGTATCGCTTATTCCATTCAGCGGCAGCGTCCGGGTGGCTGAAACCAGCGGGCTGCTCTGGCCGCTCCACCAGGAACAATTGGTTTTTGGTTCGGCGCGTGGGATCAGCAATGTGTTGACGGCCGTTCCCGCTGAGATTGTGGTGGCGGACGGCCGTTTGCTATGCATCCACACATTCCAAAGGATGAAGGATGAAGGATGAAATGGAGAGGAAAATGCGAAAATTGATTGTTTTGATGAGTTTGGTTTTGATGGTGGTGACGGCTTGCGCCGCGCAAAATGAGGAAGAACCCATTCTGGCTGACCGTGATCCGCGAACGTTGACCATCATGGCCCATGACAGCTTCGCCATCAGCGAGGCCACCATCACCGCTTTTGAACAGGAGCATGTGGTTAATGTCGAGCTGCTGTCCGCCGGGGATGCTGGCGCCGCCTTGAATCAGGCTATTCTGGCCCAAGAAAACCCCCTGGCCGACATTTTCTTTGGCGTGGATAACAGCTTTTTGAGCCGCGCCCTGGACGCCGATATTTTTATACCCTACCAATCGCCGGAATTGGCGAATGTGCCCGATGCGCTGGAACTCGATGACAGCTATCGCTTGCTGCCGGTTGATTTTGGCGATGTCTGCCTGAATTATGATAAAGCGTGGTTTGCCGACAATGGCGTGCCGGTTCCCAACACGTTGTCCGCTCTGACCGGCCCGGTCTACAAAGGGCTGCTGGTTGTGGAAAATCCGGGCACGTCCAGCCCTGGTTTATCCTTTTTACTGGCGACGATTGGCGAGTTTGGGCAGGATGGGTATTTGGATTTTTGGCGGGCGCTGCGCCAGAATGAGGCGCTGGTGACGAATGGGTGGGAAGATGCGTATTACGGTCAATTTACGGTTGCCGGTGATGGGACACGGCCGTTGGTGGTGAGTTATGCTTCCAGTCCCCCGGCCGAATTCATCTTTGCCGATCCGCCGGTGTCTGAGCCGCCCAGCGCCAGCATCACCGCGCCAGGGATGTGCTTCCGTCAAATCGAGTTTGTGGGCATTCTCAAAGGGACGGCTTATCCTGACCTGGCTCAAGATTGGGTGGATTTCATGCTGAGTAAAACGTTCCAGGAAGACATCCCGCTCAATATGTTTGTGTTCCCGGCCAATGAAACGGCCGTCCTCCCTTCAGCTTTCGTCGAATGGGCGCAAATCCCCGACCAACCGGCTGTCATCAGCCCGGCCGACATCGAAGCGAATCGGGAAAAATGGATTGAAGATTGGACAGAAGTGGTGTTGCGATAAAGGGGACTCAGAGATAACTTCTGGAGCTTTAGACTTGGTAGGTAACTACTAAGCCCCTCTGGAATTTCACCACGAAGACACGAAGGCGCAAAGAAAAACCAGAGAAACTTTGTGTCTTTGTGCCTTTGTGGTTAGCAGTTACCTTGGTAGCGGACATCATATAACTCAGCCAGTTCGGTCTGTAATCCAATCATGATCTTTGACTCTCCGGCCCACTCAACATACTCCATGTCACCCCCATCCAGGTCTTCGGCCGTCATTTTTTCCATAAAACAGGCGGTATCAACATCATATTTGCGTTCGAATTGGATCAGGCGGCGTCTGGTGCGGGCAATGCTGGCTTGCAAGCGGGTCTTGTACGCTTCAATGGCTGAAAGGACAGTCTGAGAGCCTCCTTTTTCCTTTAGCTCAATCACCATCTGTACACTCATATCGTTTTTTCTTTTCTGTTGATGGTTTGAATGTGCTGCCATTGTAATAAGCCTGTCAACGCGCCGTAATCTAAAAACTATTGACAGAATGAATGCTTGCTAGGTTTAGCTGTGGGTTTCAATTGACAGCACGCTTAGGGCAGGGTGCAACCACCAGGGATGTACTCGTTAGGATCAATGACTCTATCCTCCCAGTATCTCTCCCCGGTATTGTCGTCTTGAAATTCAATCCTGTTAATCCATAAGGCGCATCGCCGCCAAATCGCCCAGTGAGTAAAGGGACCAGAACCTCTATATTCTGCTGCAGGTCTAGTATCGTTAACCCATAATGTATATGGTCCCCCACTTCCTCCATAAGGTGTGATGGTCAATTTGCATCTGAGATCAATATTCCCGAAATATTCGCAATCATTTATTTCAAGAATGAAATTCAGATCTTGTGTTGGTTCACTGGTGGCGGTGGGGCCAACGGCCGTAGGCGGCGTGGCGGGCGTGGCCGTCACCGGGATGTAGGTGCGCAGTTCAAAAGTGAGCGGAGGGCCAAAGGGTTCTCCATCGGCGTCGAATAACTGCCAGGTTGCCTCAAATGTGCCGACGCTGTCTGGCGCTTCGGGGAACGAGGTTTGTAAGGTGATTTCTTCGTCAACTTCAACTACCCCTTCAACCACCAATGGCTCATCGGCATACCCAAATGCTTCGCCGCCTGTGTACTTCCAGGTTAACCCTGCCGGCCAGGGGCAGGTTCCGCTGTTTTTCAGCGCCCAGTTCATGGTGAAGTTGCGGGCTTCGGTGGGGACGGAGTTGAAACGACTGTTGCTGTAGGGGTACGCGGAGACGAGTTCTACGTCAAAGGCGCAGCTTGCCAGATAGGTGGCGGTGGCGTTGGGGGTGGGGCTGGGCGTCCGCGTGGGCGTGACCGATGGGGTTGGGGTTTCGCTGGGGAGGGCGGCGGCCACGGCCGTAAGCGTGGCTAATACCTCGGCTACAGCGTCGCGTGTGTCTTCTGGTGTGGGGGTGTCTTCAGGGACGGGAGTATTGGTGGCGGGCGCGGCCGTGGCTGTGTTTGTCGGCTCAACCACAATGGCGGCCGTGGTCGGCGTGGGGCGCAGTCCGGGGATGATGCCGGCCGCCAGTAACCCGCCCACCGTGCCGCCGATGACGATCAAAGCGATGATGAGATAAAGCCAGACGGGTCGTTTTTTCTTTGGTGGCGGGGCCAGATCTTCGGGTGTGGCGATGGCGGTTTTGCCCACAGCCGTTCGGGAGGCGGCCGTATCGGTGACGCCGCCGACGGCCGTTTCCAGGTGAGGAGCCATACTGGACACCACCGTCCCTTGCGGCTGCGCTACCACCGTGCCTTCAATCGGCATGGGCGGCGATTTGGCCGACAAATTAACCTGGCGTAAAGCCGCCGCAAACTCGTCCGCCGTTTGGAAACGATCATCCGGGTCCTTGGCCATCGCTTTCAGGATCGCTTCCTGAAGCTGGTAGGGCACATCCGGGTTAAACGCGCCGGGGAGCGGCGTCGGCTCATTGACATGCTTCATTACCACAGCCAACGGCGTATCGGCATCATAAGGGAGCTGGCCCGTTGCCATCTGGAA
Organism: Chloroflexota bacterium; assembly: GCA_024277135.1. Classification (GTDB taxonomy): domain Bacteria; phylum Chloroflexota; class Anaerolineae; order Promineifilales; family Promineifilaceae; genus JAJRVV01. The sequence goes on from JAJRVV010000241.1 coordinate 41,224, forward strand.
GAGTAAGACACCCAGTGAGTAAATATCCAATCGGGCATCACCCGATTTACCCAGCGCTTGCTCTGGCGACATGTAAGCCGGGGTGCCGATCAGGGCGCCGGTAGCCGTGTAGGCCATAGCCTGATTGCCCATCATCTTGACAATGCCAAAATCGGTCAACACCGCTTTCCCTGCTTCGTTGATCATGATGTTGGCCGGTTTGATGTCTCTGTGAACCATCTCCCGTTTATGGGCGTAAGCCAGTGCATCGGCAACTTCGGTGGCAAACCGGACAGCCTGTTCCAGCGGCAGCCTTTCCCCAGCCTGGGCCAACCCGGCCAATTTTTCTTTCAGCGTACCCCCGTCTATGTATTCCATGACCAGGTAGTAGCTGTTCTCGCCATACACATCGAAATCATACACGCCGACGATGTTGGCGTGGTTCAGCCGGGCCATGGCCTTGGCTTCTCTTTCGAAACGGTTGAGGAAGTCTTGTTCGCTGATGAGGAAAGCGTGCATGAACTTGATGGCAACGTGCCGATCAAGGTTTTCTTGCACGGCCAGGTAAACTTCGGCCATTCCGCCGCTGCCGATTTTTTCGACGATGCGGTATTTACCTATAGTTCTGCCGGAGAGGGTATCAGTCGTCATATTGGCCTGTTGGGATGGAGTTTTACGGCATTCTCAGTATATCCAAAATCTGCCGCGAATTGCACAAATTTCACGAATTAAGAACGTGTTTTTCGTGTCATTCGTGTCATTCGTGGCGAAAACCTTGCTCTACTGATTCTCCCAGTTCAAAGCAAAGTATACCCGCTTTTGGATGATTGGAAAATGGTATTTTAGGGTGAAGGGTGAGCCGTTTTGAGTTGGCCGCACCCGGCGGCGATGTCTATGCCGCGTTGTTGGCGCACGGTGCTGGGGATGCCGTACTGACCCAAAGTGGTCTGGAATTGGTACACGGCCGTCCGGCGCGTAGGTTGTCCTTCATAGCCAATGGTCGGGTTCAGCGGGATGAGGTTGACGTGAGCGGCCATGCCGGTCAACAGCCGGCCCAGGGCGTGAGCCTGCTCCGGCGTGTCATTTTGCCCTTCGATTAGTGTCCACTCAAAGAAAATGCGCTGTTTTTTTCGTTCGGTATATGCTTGGCAGACAGCCATCAATTCGGCTAACGGCCAACGGCGGGCGGGCGGTGCCAGAGCTTGTCGTTCGCCGTCGGTGGCGCCATGCAAGCTGACGGCCAGCCGCACCGGGATCGGTTCTGCGGTCAGCCGCTGGATGCCGGGGACGACGCCGACGGTGCTGAGGGTGATGTGTTTGGCGGCGAGAGCTAATCCTTTGTGGTCGGTGAGTATGCGCACGGCCGTCATCACCGCGTCGTAATTATGCAGCGGTTCGCCCATGCCCATGAAGACGATGTTACGCAGCCTGTCCCCTTGTTCAGCCAGCGTTTGTTGGATAAATAAGACCTGCGCTACAATTTCGCCGGGGGAGAGATGGCGGGTGAACCCCATCTGCCCGGTGGCGCAGAAAACGCAGCCCATAGCGCATCCCACCTGGGCGCTGACGCAGGCAGTCGCTCGTTTCTTGCCTTCCCGTCCCTCAAATCGCATCAGCACGGTTTCGATGGTTTCGCCATCGGCCAGCCGCAGCAGATATTTGTGGGTTCCGTCCTGGCTTTGGCTGGAGACGGCCGTTTGCGGGGAGTAGATGGCTGTTTCGGCTGCCAATTGTTGGCGCAAATCGGCGCGGAGGCCGGGGATTTCATTCAGGGCGGTTATCTGTTGTTGGTAGAGGGCGCGCCAGATTTGGTCGGCATGGAAACGACCGTAGCCCCATTCAGCAAGGACGGCCGTCAATTCATCCCGGGTATAATCGAACAGATTTGTCTTTTGAGCGGAATCTTTCATACCGGTATTGTATACTGGCGATGGAAGAACAATCAACAATCAACGGTGAACAGTTAACAATCAACAAAATGACATCTCTTTACCTTGTTTTTGATTTCGGCGGCAGCAAGCTAACGGCGGCGCTGACAACCGATGAGTTGCTGGCAAAACAACGCTGGCTGGGTCATCATCGTGAATTCTCGCCGCTGGCAGCGACGGCCGTAACAGATTTGAAGACAATAATCAGGCTGGGGCGAAAACTGCTGGCGGAAACGGGGGTGGCGCGGGCGACGGCCGTCGGCGTCAGCTTTGGCGGCCCGGTGGATTATCAAACGGGAACCGTCCGCCTCTCCCACCACGTCCCCGGCTGGGAAAACATGCCATTGGCGGAGACACTGGCGGCCGAGTTTGGCTGTCCTGTTATCGTGGACAACGATGCCAACGCCGCAGCGCTGGGAGAACATCGGCTGGGGTCCGGGCAGGGGTTTGACAGCCTGCTCTACGTGACGGTGAGTACCGGGGTGGGTGGCGGTTGGATTTTGAACGGCCGTCCCTGGCGCGGCCATGAGACGATGGCGGGCGAAATCGGCCACACTGTCGTTGATCCGGCCGGGCCGCTTTGTCTGTGCGGCAAGCGGGGCTGTGTGGAGCGGCTGGCTTCCGGGCCGTATTGGGCGGCGGATTATGAAGCAGAGCAGGGGAGAGTGAGAGGGTTGAGCGGGAAGCGGGTGGCGGAGCTGGCGGCGCAGGGGGATGAACGGGCGCGGCGGATTTTGCAGCGGGGGGCGCGGGCGTTGGGCGTCGGCCTGGGGAATGCGGCCAATCTGGTCAATCCCCGGCTGTTTGTCCTGGGCGGCGGCGTCGCCAAATCGGGCAAGTTGTGGTGGCGGACGGTGCGCCAATCGGCCCGGGAGATGGCTTTGCCGGAAGTGCATTTTGAAATCGTACCGGCGGCGCTGGCGGATGACGCGCCGCTGTGGGGAGCGGCGGTGTTGGCAAGGATGAAGGCGGAAGGATGAAGGCGGAAGGATGAAGGATGAAGTGGTGGTTTTTCTGGGGGATGCGTCGGTCGTTTCCGGTACATACTTGCTGCGCATTGAGGTGGCGGAGGGAACGGCCGTGCGCTTTGGTCGGTTTCGCGGCGGAGAAATCATTCCAATTCCGGCGGGAACTTACCTGTATGCGGGATCGGCGATGCGCGGGCTGGGCGGCCGCCTGCTGCGCCACGCCAGCCGGACGGAGCCGCAGAACCCGCACCCCATCCGCCCCATCTTGGCGGAGGTGTTGCGTGTAGCGAGTATCATAGGGCGCATCCCTCAACAAAAACGGTTGCATTGGCACGTAGATTATTTGCTGGAGCAGCCCCGGGCGGCGCTGACTGAGGTGATCGTCATTCGCAGCCGGGCGCGGTTGGAGGAGCAGGTGGCGGATTGGCTGATGGGGTTGGCGGAGACGGCCGTGCTCGCGCCCGGTCTTGGCGCCAGCGACCATCGAGGCCATACCCATCTCCTGTGCGTCCCATCAGAAAATGGTTGGTGGTCGTCACTCCCCGGCAAACTGCACAAAATCTGTTTTGTTTTATAGTCAAATTATGGGTTGACGCGCGGGGAAACAATGAGTATGATTATGGGCGTCAATAGAAAATTAATTTGAGGCCAAGACGCCTCCCACGCCATTTGTTGCGCGTGCGGAGGCGTTTCTTTGTTTTGGCCCATAGATAAAATGGAGAGTGCATAAAATGAGTGGAAATGATGCCCGATTGAACGCCGTTGAAGCCGTGATTAACTACAAGCCAATCAGCGAGCCATTGAGTTTCGCCGATACGCCTACCAATGAGGTTTTCGCTGAAAATGTGTTCACCACCGGCGCAATGAAGCGCTGTCTGCCCAAACCGGTGTACAAGTCGCTGATGGCAACCATCACCCAGGGCAAGCGGCTGGACACCTCGACGGCTGACATCGTGGCTGCGGCCATGAAGGATTGGGCCATCGAAAAAGGGGCCACCCATTACGCCCACGTCTTTTACCCGCTCACCGGGCTGACGGCGCAGAAGTACGACAGCTTCCTCATGCCCAACGGCGACGGCTCCGCCATCGCCGAGTTCAGCGGCGACCAGCTCATCCAGGGAGAACCGGATGGATCCAGCTTCCCCACCGGCGGCATCCGCCCCACCTTTGAAGCGCGCGGCTACACCGCCTGGGACGTGACCAGCCCGGCCTACATCCTGGAAAATCCCAATGGCACCACCTTGTGCATCCCCACCGCCTTCGTCTCCTGGACAGGAGAGGCGCTGGACAAGAAGACGCCGGTTTTGCGCTCGATGAAGGCGTTGAACGAACAGGCGCAGCGCGTCCTCAAACTGTTTGGGGATGATGGGGAGATGGTGGCGCCCACGGCCGGGGCCGAGCAGGAGTATTTTCTGATTGACCAGCATTTTTTCATGGCGCGGCCTGACTTACTGACGGCCGGGCGCACCCTGTTTGGCGCCAAGCCGCCCAAAGGTCAGGAATTTGACGACCATTATTTCGGCGCCATCCCGGAGCGGGTGCTGGCCTGTATGTTGGAGACGGAGCGGGAGTTGTTCAAGCTGGGCGTACCGGTGAAGACGCGGCATAACGAGGTGGCTCCCAGCCAGTTTGAGATTGCGCCGGTGCATGAGAATGCCAATGTGGCCACCGACCACCAGCAGTTGGTGATGCTGATGCTGAAACAGGTGGCGGAGAAGTATGGTCTGTCCTGCATCACCCATGAAAAGCCATTTGCCGGGGTGAATGGTTCCGGTAAGCACTTGAATTATTCGTTTGGCAATGCCAAAGCAGGCAATTTGCTTGAGCCGGGGGATACGCCGCATGAAAACAAACGGTTCCTGGTGTTCTGCGCGGCCGTGATTCGGGCGGTGGACAAGTATGCGCCGCTGCTGCGGGCGGCGATCGCCTCGGCCGGGAATGACCACCGGTTGGGAGCCAATGAAGCGCCGCCGGCGATCATCTCCATTTTCCTGGGCGACCAGTTGACGGATGTGTTTGAGCAGATCAAGGCGGGCGGGGCTAAATCTTCCAAGCCGAGCGGGATTTTGAACCTGGGCGTAGATACGCTGCCGCCGCTGCCGCGCCATTCCGGCGACCGCAACCGAACCAGCCCGTTGGCCTTCACCGGCAATAAGTTTGAGTTCCGGGCGGTGGCCTCGAACCAGTCCATCGCCGCGCCGTTGATGGCGTTGAATACGATTATTGCTGAATCGCTGGACACCATCGCCACTCGACTGGAAGGGGCGGCCGACCTGGCTACGGCTATTCAGGCAGTGTTGAAGGGGATTATGGCGGAACACGGCCGTATCATCTTCAACGGTGATGGCTATTCTCAGGCGTGGCACAAAGAGGCGGAGTTTGAGCGGGGTTTGCCCAATCTGCGCACTTCGGCGGATGCGCTGCCACATTTGGCTGATGAAGAAGCGATTGATCTGTTTGCCAAATACAACGTCCTTTCCCGGCGGGAGGTGTTGAGCCGCCTGAAAGTGAAGTTGGGGCAGTATGTGAATGCGGTGCAGGTGGAGGCGCGGTTGACGTTGCGCATGGGGCGGACGATGATTTATCCGGCGGCGGTGCGCTACCAGACGGAGTTGGCGACGGCCGCAGTCAGTTTGAAGCAGGCAGGAGTGATGGCGGACACGGCCGTGCTGTCCAAAGTGTCCGCCTGCATCAAAGAGTTAGACGACAGCCTAAACGCGCTGGAATCGCTGCTGATGCACGAGGCGGACGACCTGACGGCGGAGACCCGGTTTATGTGTGACAAGGCATTGCCGGCGATGACGGCCGTGCGCGCTCACGCTGACACCCTAGAAACGATGGTGGCCGATGATTTGTGGCCGCTGCCGACGTATCAGGAGATGCTGTTTATCAAGTGATGCGTGAAATGCCCAGACTGGAAACAGTTGGGTCAAAAAGCAAAACATTCTCTCTTGCCGGTATCTTCATTCTCTTTTCCTTAAACTCGCCGACCGGTTAAAATAGCGACATGACCAACGGAACCGCCGCCGCCCGCCCCCAGGCTGTCGCCGCCCTGCGCCAGATTGCGCGGGCGTTGTCGGCCGCCTGGGATTTGGATTCCACGCTCGACCTCATCGCCCATAAAACCACCGAGGTGATGGGGGTGGATTCCTGCACCATCTACCTGTTGGACACCGACGGGGAGGCGCTGCGCCTGCGGGCTTCCACTGGGTTGGCCAAGCGGGCCATCGGCCGGGCGATCTTGCGCGTGGGCGAGGGGATGACGGGGTATGCGGTGCAAATTAACCGGCCGGTGTGGGCGCGGGACGCCCAACGTCATCCCTACTTCAAGCGGGTGGATGAGGCGGAGGAGTTGAATTTTCAATCGTTGTTGGCGATTTCGATGCAGATTGAGGCTGAGCCGATTGGGGCGCTGAATGTGCAAACCATTGAGCCGCGCGATTTTTCGGCGGACGAGGTGGAGATGTTGTCCCTGATCGGCGATTTGGCGGCGGGGGCGCTGGTGAAGGCGCGGCTGTATGACCGGCAGAAACAGCAGATTGAGGAGATGGAGGCGCTGGCTGTGGAAAATGCGCGATTGGTGACGAACACGGCCGTCGTCCGCGAAATGCACCATCGCATCAAAAACAATTTGCAAACGGTGGCCATGCTGATGCAGATGCAAATCCCGGACGCCGGCAGCCTGGACACGCGAACGGTGTTGGAAACGAACATCAACCGGATTCACAGCATCGCCGCCGTGCATGAGGTGTTGTCGGAGCGGGGGTTCCGGTTGGTGGATGTGAAGGGGGTGTTGGAACGGCTGGCGCAGATGACGGCCGTCAGCATGACCGCGCCCAACCGTCAAGTGACGATTCACGTTCATGGCGAACCGCTGCCGCTGCCCAGCCAGGCGGCGACGGCGCTGGCTATGGTGGTCAACGAATTGGTGCAAAACGGGCTGGATCATGCGTTTCCGGGGGGGCGGGACGGCCGTATCGAAATTTCGCTGGGCCGGTCGGCGGATGAACTGATCATTTTGGTGCGGGACAATGGCGTGGGGCTGCCGCCGGATGTGAAACCGGGCCTGGGGATGGAGATTGTGGAGACGCTGGTGCAGGATGATTTGCGCGGCCGTATCAAATTCAATCAACCGGCAGATGGGGGCACAGAAGTCAGCATTCGCATTCCACGTGTTGCCGAACAAGCGTAGGAAAATGACAGATGTTGCCGCTATAAATTATTTGAGATAGAACATTATCCAAACGCAAGATGCAAAGGATTTGTCCAGATGCCCATACTAAAGGAACAATTGGCTCTTTTTACGGTAAATGGAGTTGGCGACGATCAACAAAAGAAGCCGCAAAATAGAACCGGCGGTTTTATATTTGAATATGAAGATAAGCACGTCTGCCTCAAGCAAGATGATTGCATTCATTTTCTGCAATCACTTTCCCCCAACAGCGTAGATTTAATCGTGACCGATCCCGCTTATTCTGGGATGAACAACCATTTACAACTCGGCCGCGGCCGAATTATTGGCAAATACAATGATAAAGGAACCGAAAACGGCAAGTGGTTCACTGAATTTGAAGATAGTGAAGATAACTACCGCGCTTTTCTTTCCGAATGTAAGCGCGTGTTGAGGAATACGACCGGGCATATTTATATCATGTTCGACTCATACTCCCTATTGACGTTAGGCTCTCTCGTGCGTGAGTACTTCGATGTTAAAAACCTGATTACCTGGGATAAAGTTAACATCGGCATGGGGCATTACTATCGCCGCCGTCATGAATACGTCATATTTGCCACCAATGGCAATACGCGCAAACTTCGCAACCAGTCCTTTCCTGACATATGGCGCTTCAAGCGTATACATAAAGCCAAATACACAACTCAGAAACCAGTTGAGATATTTCAAACGATGATTTACGCCAGCGCCGAAGATGGGTTCACGGTATGCGATCCATTTGTGGGCAGCGGATCGTCGGCGATTGCCGCTATCAAAAATAATTGTAATTTTGTCGGTTGTGATGTGGCAGAAAAGGCCGTTCTGATAGCCCAGGAACGCGTGAAAACATTTTTGGACACGGGGAAGGATAATCTGCAACCCAAGCCCGCTTTTATTCCTGGCGAAAAATATTCTGGTTTTTTCTTTGATCCTGCGAAACCCTAAAAAGCCAATTACTTGAGTTTGGGGAAGGCTTTGTGAAAATCCTGATCGCCGACGACGAATCCATCATCCGCCTGGGACTCAAAAAAATGTTGGAGAGCCTGGGTCATGAGGTGTTAGCGGCGGCAAACGGCCGTGAAGCATTAGCCATGGCCCGCCGTCACCAGCCTGACCTGGCCATCTTCGACATCGAAATGCCGTACACCGACGGCTTGCAGGCGGCGCAAACCCTCAGCCGTTCCCAGCCCATGCCCATCCTGCTGCTGACCGCCTTCAGCCAGCAGGATTTAATCGAAAAAGCGGCCGATTTGCCCATTCAGGGCTATTTGGTCAAACCGATCAGGCCAGAGCAGTTATCAGCCGCCATCGCCGTCGCCCAAAAACGTTTTGCCGAGGCGCAGGCGTTGGCGCGGCGGGTGGATGAATTGGCCGGAAACCTGGAGGGGCGCAAACTGATTGATCGGGCGAAAGGGAAGTTGATGGCGACTGGCCTGACCGAAGAAGAGGCGTATCGCGGGCTGCAAACATACGCTCGGAAAAACCGGCTTACTCTGATGGAGACGGCCGCACGGATGTTACGATCTGGCAATCGCGGCGAAAAATAGGCGGCCGTTCAGCCAGCTTTGCCCTTGTCCTGCCGCCGCTTTTCCTCATCGCGCACTTCGCGCCGCAGCAATTTACCCACTTTCGATTTGGGCAGCATGTCGCGGAACTCAATGTAATGGGGCACTTTGTAGGGGGCCAACCGCTTGCGGCACCAGTTGGTCAAGTCGGCCGACCCGACGCCGCGCGCGTCTTCACGCAAGATCACCAACGCCTTGATGCGCTCTCCCACCCGCTCGTCCGGCACGCCCACCACGCAGGCGCCGATGACGGCCGTGTGGTCTTGCAGCGCCGCCTCAATCTCTGACGCCGACACCCGATACCCTTTGTATTTGATCAAATCGTCGCTTCGTTCCACAAACCCCACTTCATCCCCCCGCAGTTGCACGTAATCGCCGGTTCGGTACCAGATTTCGCCATTGAGCTGCAAAAACGAACGCGCCGTTTCTTCCGGGTTGCGCCAGTATTCTGTGAGAATGTGGTCTGAGGTGATGAGCAGTTCGCCTGTCTCCCCGTCCGGTATATCCTGCAGCGTTTCCGGATCCACGATGCGGAAGCGGCGGCTGGGCAAAATAGCGCCAATGGTACGTGGCGATGGCTCCTTGTCCGGCGGACTCATGGATACGAAACCCACTTCGGTTGAGCCGTAAACCTGGAAAATCTGGACGCCGAACTTTTCCTGCCAGCGGCGGAAAACAGCCTGGGGCAGCGTGTCGCCGCCGCTCCAACACAGGCGCAGGGAGCTGAGATCATACGTGTCCAGACGGTCATTTTCCAGGATCATGCGATACAGCGCGGGCACGCCGAGGAAGGTGGTGGCCCGGTGCTGTTGGATGGCGGCCAGCGCCGCGTCCACGTGCGGTTGGGGCATGAGTACGGTGGCGCAGGCGGCGTTGAGTCCCAGCGCCAGGAACATGCCATTGGCCATGATGTGAAACAGCGGGTTGACCAGCAGGAATACGTCCTCCGCGGGCCGGATGCAGTCGGCGTAGAGGCGGGCTACGTCGTTGAGGAAGCTGACCATGCCGGTGTGCGTGCCGGGAACGCCTTTGGGGAAGCCGGTGGTGCCGCCGGTGTACAGGATGTAGGCCAACTGCTGGCGCGGGTTCAGTTGAACGGCGGGCGGCGTGGGCGGGTATCGGCGCATGAGGTCGGGAAAGCGATGGACGTGGTCCGCCGGCGCCACTTTGCCGGTGGGCACGCGATCAAAAAGGTAGCCAATCGCTTTTTTCCAGCGGGGCAGCATGTCAGCCAGATTGAGGACGATGATGGTTTCGATGTCGGTTTGGGGCAGTAGCTGTTTGACGTAGCCGAAGTTGGTGTCTTGGCAGATAATGGCTTTGGCGCCGCTGTGCTGGGCCATGTATTCGACCTCAAAGGCGGTGTAGATGGGGGATACGGGGACGGGGACGGCGCCGATTTTTTGCAGGCCAAAGTAGGCGGCCATCCATTGGATGCAGTTGGGGGCGTAGAGGATGACCCGGTCGTTGATGCGCAGGCCTAGATCGTGTACGGCCGTAGCGAACCGATCCATCATTTCTTTGAGTTGAGCAAACGAGAATTTTTCGCCCAGGTAGATGACGGCCGTTTGCTCCGGAAACCGCTCGCAATTCCGCTCGAACCGGGTGAACAAAAACTCGTCGTCAGATAATTCGTCGAAAATCGTCATAATCCCCTGCGTCATACCCCAAAATATGCCGAATACACGTCCGGGTTGTCCATCAACTCCTGGCTGCTCCCTTCCAGCGCCAGCGAGCCGTTTTCGATGATGTAGCCATAATCAATGATGGGCAAAATAGGGCGGGCGTACTGCTCCGTGATCAACACCGAGATGCCCAATTCATCCCGAATCCGGCGCACGGCGTCTACCAGAGCCATTTGAAACATGGGGCTGAGTCCCAGCAGCGGCTCGTCGAGTAGCAGCAGCTTGGGCTGCGCCATCAACGCCCGGCCCACCGCCAGCATTTGCTGCTGCCCGCCGCTGAGAAAACCGCCCGACCGCTTTTGAATTTGTTTGTCCGCCAGCGGCGGGAAAATGCGGAAGATGTGTGACAATGTTTGCCGCGCCTGCGCTTTGCTGGCCAGGTAGCCGCCAATCTTCAGGTTTTCCAGAACGCTGCTTTCCACAAAAATGCGCCGCCGTTCCGGGCAAAGGATGATGCCCCGGCGCGCCCGCTCGCTCGGCTTTAATTGGGTGATCTCTTCCCCGTTGTAGCTGATCTGCCCCATGACGGTGATTTTCTCGCCCCCTTTCATCGCCTCTTTTTTCTGGATGTCGAGGATGATGCCGGAGATGGCGTACATGAGGGAGGATTTGCCGGCGCTGTTGGCGCCGAAGATGCCGATGATACGGCCGTCATCACACGCCAGGCTGATATTATTCACTGCCAGCATATTTTCGTAAAACAGCATCAAATCCCGCACCACTAATCCCATGAAGAACGCTCCGCGCCCAGATAGGCCTTCCGCACCGCCGCATCCGCCATCACAACTTCCGGCGTCCCTTCCGCGATTTTCTCGCCAAAATTCAACACCAGCACCCGATCCGCCAGACGAAACAACGCTTGCAGCCGGTGTTCAATCATGATCAGCGTGATTCCTTGCATTTGCAGCTTCTCAATCACCGGGATCATGCTGGACACCTCCGCCGCGCTCAAGCCGGAAAACACCTCATCTCCGATCAACACGTCCGGGCGCATGGCCAGGCAGCGCGCCAATTCAATCCGTTTTAGATAGCCGGTGGGTAGGGAGGATGCTAACTTATAGGGCACAAATGAGTCCCGCTCAAAGCCCACTTCTTCCAGTAAATTGACGGCCATCGTGTCCCGATCTCCGTACTTACTGTCTCCGGCACGGCGGGCGCGGGGAGAAAAGAGGGGGATGATCAGGTTTTTGAAGGCGGGCAGGCTGTAATACGGCCGCATCACCTGAAACGTGCGCAGCAACCCCATGTCGGCGATTTTATACACCGGCATCCGGCTGATGTCCCGCCCCTTAAACAGCGCCTGCCCGGCGTCCTTCTTCACAAAACCGGTGATGCAGTTCACCAGCGTCGTCTTGCCCGATCCATTGGGGCCGATGATGCCCAGGATTTCGCCCCGGCGCAGATCAAAACTGATGTCGTTCAGCGCCATCAAACGGCCGAACGACTTCTGGATATTTTTTACCTGTAAAATTGGCTGTTCGTCGTTCACATGTTCACCAAAATCTGAGTCCACCGGAAAAAGCTACCACGGAGGCACGGAGGACACAGAGTTTCTCTAGTAAAAATCTTGGCGCTCTCCGTGTTTTTTGGAAGGGTCGAATCTAACTACACATCCACCCAATGCTCAAACTGCTCATACTTGCGCTGGGCGTAATTCATTAACCCTTCACTGCGGAAAACGATAAAAAAGACGATGACTACTGCGTAAAACACGATGCGCAGCGTGCCAAACGCTCGCAGCAGTTCAGAAACGGGGGAGAGAATGAAACTACCAATCACCGCGCCGGCCAGCGTGCCCGGCCCGCCGACGGTGGCCGCCGCAATCGGCAGCACCGAAAAATCCAGGGCAAAGGATGACATTCCCGCCCAGGAGTAAAGGTGCGCTATATATGCTCCGGCAAAACAGCCAATGGCCGAGGCGATGAAGACCGCCTGCGCCCGATAAAAAGTGACGTTGATGCCGGAGGCGCGCACCGATTGATCATTATCCTTGATGCCGCGAAACAGCAGCCCCAAATCGGCATTCACCAGCCGCCGCAGGCCGAAAACGGCGATGAGCAGAGCCACGATGGGCAGGTACGCTTCCAGCCAGACGGAAGGCAGATACCCCAGCCCAGACAATCCTTCTGTGCCGCCAAAGATATTGGCCGCAGCAATAATCCGTTCAAAAAAGAGCGGATATAACATGGTGGCGATGGCAAAATAAACGCCGCGCAGGGGAAGGACGGGCAGCAAGATCAGGGTGGAAAGCAAACCGCCGGCAACTGTGGCGATGGGGATGGTTAACAGGGGCGGCACGCCGAAACTGGAATTGAGAATGCCGGCGATGTAAGCGCCGATGCCGGTGAATAATGCGCCGCCCAGCGAAACCAGGCCGACGTAGTTAGCCAGGAAGTCAAAACTTAAGGCCAACATGCCGTAAACGGCCGCAATACTCATCACCCGCTGCCAATACAGGTTGGGCGCGATCAGCGGTAGCAGCAAAAGCCCCAGGATGAGCGCCAGCCGCGGCGCCAGCAGGTAAGCGATCTCCCGCCAGGAGGCCAGGGCATAAATGCTCTCTGACCGTACTTTGATGCCTCGATCTAATCGCTCTTTGCGCCGTTGCGGTTGGGTGGTTGTTGACATGGTTTCTGTATTCAGTATTCAGTAAGCAGTATTCAGCGGGCAGTAAGCAGTAGGCAGTATTCAGTGGGCAGTAGGCAGTAAGCAGTAGGCAGTAGGCAGTAAGCAGTATTTGACTGAACACTGAACACTGACCACTAAACTCTTTCCTCTAGCTCTTTTTGTCGTCCAAAGAGGCCGGACGGCCGTACCACTAACACGATCAAAATGGCCGCCAATGCCACCACGGATTGAAAGTGCGGCTTGTAGAAGGCCACCGTCAGGATTTGGGTATAGCCGATGATAAAAGCGGCCAGGATAGACCCGGCCCAACTGCCCAGCCCGCCCACGACACTGACGGCCAGAGCAAATACTAACACGTCGTAACCCGTTTTGACCGTGATATTTCCCAACGGCAGAATGACGGTGGCTGCCAACCCTGCCAGCCCCGATCCTAAAGCCAGGGCGATGACGGCCGCTCGATCCGAATCAATGCCCAGCATCAACGCCGCCCGCTCATCCTGGGCAATCGCCTGCAAACTCAATCCCAGGCGCGTGTGATGAGTGAACAACCAAAGGGCAAACACCAGCAAAATACCTGTTCCGGCCACGATTAAACGCTGGTAATCTACCGAAACGCCAAAAATCGTCGTCGTCCCCTCCACAAAGGGAGGCAGGGTGTATGTCAGCCCGCGAAAGCCGGCCCAACGGAATCCTTCCAAAATAGCCAGGGCGATGGCGTAAGAGGCGATGATTTCCGAGATGGGCATCCCGCGCACCCGGATGAGGATGAAACGGTAAATGAGGGCGCCGAGTCCGGCCGTCACCAGCACAGCCAGTACCACCGCGGCCCAATAAGGCAGACCGAACGTATTCAGAAACGCCCAGGTCACAAATCCAGCCATGATATACAACGCCCCATGCGCGAAATTGGGCAGCCGGCTCACCCCATAAACCAGGCTGAACCCAATCGCCATCAAAGCCAGACTGATGCTGTTAATCCCACCGTAAATGAGGATGTCCATACTTATGAGAAGATAGAGATAGAGAGGCTGTCTCTCTATCTCCATCTCCATCTTTCAAACTAATTTTCCATCCAGGGCGGCAGGAGAATCTGCCCGGTGGCCGCCGCCGGGGGGTAGATGGTGATGCGCTCGCCATCTTGCCACTGAATCATGGAGCCAACGGCCCCTTCCGCCGGGTCTGTGCTGTGGACGATTTGGTGACTTTGGGGATCGAACTGGATACGGCCGTACACCCCTTCCATGTCCGTTTCTTCCAACGCCTTGATGATGGCGTCACTCTCCAACGTTCCTGCTCGTTCAATCGCATCTTTCAAGACATAAGCCGCCATGTAACTGGACGACGTGCCATACGCTTCCGGCGGCACATCCCAGCGTTTCTCATAAGCCGCATAAAAATCCTGCGCCCACTGCGTCATCTCAGTGTACGAATTACCGGCATTCACCAGATTGGCAATCGTATACTCGCCCTTGCCTTCAGTGGCGTCCCAGAAACCAGGCTGCTCGGCCGCCGATAAAATGCTGCCAAAAGGTAACACCGGAACCTGTAAATCAAACCACTGCTTGAGTAAAATCGAGGACTCAGGCATATCCATCCACAAAACCAATACCTGGGCGCCGGCATCCTTGGCGGCTAACAAACTGGTGGAAAAATCAGACGTTCCCGTCGGATAGACATCCAGACCATGGATCGTCCACCCCTTATCCCCCAGCACTTTGTTGAGAATGTCGCCGCCGGCGCGGGCGTGGGCCACATCTTGAATGATAATGTAAGCTTGATCCAGACCGTACTCTTCCTGAATGGCGGCCATGATGCCCACCATATCCCCTACCATCGAACGCGCCTCGCCGCTGATGCGGAAGGTGTACTTATACTTGTCGTACTCCTCGGCGATCTTATCATGCAGGGCGGGCGTCAGCGCGCCGGTGGTCAGAATTTGCACAATTTTGTTTCTGGACATCAAATCCATGGCGGCCAGCGCCGCTTCTGAACGTACCGGCCCGCCCACAATGAAGTCCGCATTTTGTTCCAGAATGAGCTTTTCTACGGCCAGCAAGGCGTCGCTGGTAGGCACGCTGGCTTCCAGGTCGCGGGTGTCAATCACTTTTAGCTCAAAGGGTCGCATGACGCCGCCCACATCTACGCCCCCGGCGGCATTAATTTCTTCGATGGCCAGCGTCAGCCCCCGTTCGGCGTCCCAACCGTAAACGAAACCGGTGGACAATGGCGCGCCAAGTATGATTGGCTCTACTTCTTCTTGTGTGGAACAACTGGCTAATAGGAAGACGGCCGTCGCCAAAACAAACAATAAAGCTATCCCTACTCTTGAGAATCTTCTCCTGCCCATTTTCAACCTCCTAGATCGAATGAACCTAACAGTGAATCAAGCGGCTAGACGTTTTCCCCAATCCATCACCCCCTTCTCATTCGACTATTGGCAGCTTTGACCAGGTCGCCATGTTAACAGCCTTGTTAAAATGGCGCGCTTTTTTTGCGCACCGTCATGAAAATGAATCGTCGCAGTATAATGGAGAGAAATGAGGACTGTCAACTATGTGATGATATTCACGAGCTGTCCCAGTCTCCAGTCTCCAATCTTCAATCTTCAGCCAGAGGGACTCTTTCTGAACGGCTCCTTACGGCGCACAAACGGTCGTCACCCCACACCCTTCTCCCGGTTCACACGCATACGACACATCCAACCCCAGGTAGGGGGAGGGGTTGAGGGTATTGTCGAATTCTAGTTCGTTGCGGAAACGGCCGTCCCCATCATCCAACACAACCGAAAAATGAAGCTGCACCCAGACGCGGCGCAACGAATCCCCATTGTAATCCCCGGTATAGCCCAACAACGTCCCCTGCCGCACAAACAACTCGTCAGTTCCCGGTGGAAAAGCATCTTCGATGAAATCATTACCGGCGGTATCGGCCAGGTGGGTGTAGTAGAGCCAGATTTGCCGGGATGGTTGCAACGGGTCTTCCGGCACACGGATGATGAGCGAACTGCGCCAATCTGGCAGGCGGGTGACATACCCGTCGTAAGCGGCATAAACCGGGGTGACGCCCGCTTCGGCGTTGCTGAAGATGTCAATGCCTTGATGAGGGCGTAAGCGAGAGTAGGGGCCGCGCGGATCGGCGTAAAGCAGGCCGATGAAGCCGTCGGCGGGCAGGATGAAGGGGGCGCCGGGGCAGGCGTCGCGCTGCAGGGTGATCAGTTCTTGCCGCTCGTTTTCGTCACCCCCGGCCCATTGCACAAACTGTTGGTTGAGACGGCCGTTCCCCGATAGCAGCCAGCCAAATTGGATGATAAAGAGCCCCATCAACCCGGCCGTCACCAGTACGGCCGTACACCACTTCCACCAGCGATATGGCGGGCGGTTGAGCCAGCGAGAAAATCGGCGCAAGATCAGGCGTTATCCACAAAAACGGGCAGATTGCCCAGCGCCATCACCCGCGACCAATCCGCATCCCCTTCGGTGAACACAGCCGCGATCTGGCTGACATGCCCCCCGGCGGCGGCCACCACCTGCTCCATCCCTTTCAACGTGCTGCCGGTGCTGATCACATCATCCACGATGATGACCTGCTTGTCTCGAATCAAGGCAATATCTTTCTCGTCCAGATACAGCGTTTGCGGCTTGCCGGTGGTGATGGATACCGTTTCGGCGCTGATGACGTTCCCCATGTAACTTTTGTAAGTTTTGCGCAGGACGATGTAGGGCAGTCCCATGAGGGCGCTCATTTCGTAGATGAGGGGGATGGCTTTGGCTTCGGCCGTGACTAACACATCGGCCGGGGTATCCTTCAGTTTCTCGGCCAGCCAGGTGGCGGAAGCTTTCACCACGTAGGTGTCGCCCAGCATGTTGAAGATAGCGATGCGCACCCCCGGCGCTACTTCAAAAAGAGGAAAGTGCCGGGTCAATCCGGCGATTTCGACGGTGTAGGTTTCCCGATTATCCATGAAATAATGATCTCCTTGTGAGATGCGGTAAGTTTAACCGGGAAAACGAAAAACGAAAAATGAAATCAGGGGAGCTTTTCCCAGCCGGAGCCTTCGGGGAGTAGCTGCCAGACGCCGCCGCCCAATGCGCCGACGTAGATGGTGGCGTATTTGGGCGGCGAATTGCGCTGCACGGCCGTGCCAAACGCCGTTTCTAATTCAGTCGCCCAGCCCAACCGGTCGCGGATGCCCGTCTCCTCTCGCCACAATAAGCCAAAACCGCGTACCGGCTGGTACAAACCCGATGGCGGCGTGATAGCCGGGTCATCAACTGGATCGCCTTCATCCCAATTGTCCGTGTAAATCCGCCAATGGGGGGAATTGCCATCGGCGAACAAGATGATGATGGCGTCCATCTCCTTCGCCCAAATCATCCGCCCATTTTCAAACGGCTGTTCGGCGCTGTCTGAGAATAGTGGCGGCGATGCCGGGCATTCATCTGGAGCCGGGCTGAAAAACCACTCGTCGGGGCAGGTGAGGGTGATGGTGACGGCGGCCTGACTGGTTCCGGAGGCCTTTTCGGCAAAAAGGATGAAACTGTCGCTGTTGCGGCGGCTGGCAGGGATGGTGTAGGTCAGCGTACCGGCGGCGTCCACATCCCAACGCGGCTCGCCCAGCGGCCCGCCCGGTTCCAGGTGGTAGATGGTGACGATGTTCGCCTCGTAGACGAACCATTCCAGGGTGATGGTGTCGCCAGGGTCGGCCAGATCGGGAACGGCGCGGAAGTATTGGATGATTGGTTGTGAGGGGGTGGCGGGCGTGGCCGTTGGCGTGGCGGTGGGTGTGGCGGTGGAGCCGGGCGTGGGCGTGCCCGGCACGGTGATGCGCACAAAAACGCGAGGGCCAAACGGCCGTCCCTCCGGCGTGTGCAACTGCCAATGTCCGGTATACGCGCCGGGGGCGGCGGGGGCGGTCAACGTGAGCGAGATGTCTACCGTTTCGCCGGGGAGGGCCGGGTTCACCGGGATGGCGTTGGCGCCGCCCATCTGCTCTCCGGACACAAAACGCCAGGTGGCGGCCGACTTCCAGGCGCAGTTGCCATTGTTTTCCATGCGCCACGTCTTGATGAATTCGGCGCCCGGCTCAATTTCGGCGTCGTCGGGGATGGTGATGTCGCTGACGAAGCGGGCGTCAGGGGCACAGGTGGTGGGCGTGGCGGAAACGGCCGTGTCTGCGGGCGTGTTGGCAACGGCAGATGGCGTGGCTGTTTGGGTGACGGCCGTGGGCAAAGCCAGTGTCGGGGTGACGGTGGGCGGCTCGCCGGTGGCGTTGCAAGCCAGCCCAATCAGGCCCAGGATTACGACTAAAAATAGGAGCGATTGTCGTTCGTTCATCATTTTCCCCCGTGAGCGCTCAGTCTCTACTCTCCGGTCTCCAGTCTCCATCTCCCCCACAGTTTAGCATAGAGCAAACGGCCGTTGCGCTATGATTCTGCGCCGCTTTCCTGTTGTTTTGTCAACTTTTCCAATTTTGATTTCGTTTCCCGCCAGGTGATTTTGGAAAGGCCCAGCTTCTGCCGGATATCGTCCGGCTCCACATCGTTATGCCAATCCCGCAGCGCCGAGGCCCAGCGCAAATTTTCAAACGAGAGCAGTCCCCGATCCAACCCGGCCTCATCTCCCACATCACGCAAAATGTACTCCAGGTTGCGCGCGGTGCAGGTGAACAGCGTATCCGTGGGCTGGTACTGCGCCAGATACTCGTCTAGCACGTCCAGCCATTCTGGTTGCAGCGGCAGTTTACGCTCTTTGTACCGCCAACGGGGATTGGCATACCGTACAAAGAGCATCGGTTCCTGGGGGTTGGTGCGGTCAATGTGGTTGGGAACCATCGTCATCGCCTCCCCTTTTTTGATGCCGGTTTGCAGGAGAAGGGAGAGCAGGAGATACGGCCGTGCGTCTGGTTTCTGCTGCTCGTTCCCGCGGCGGATCGCCTGAGCCGCCAACTCCGCCTTTGCCAACTCCGCTTCCTTCGGCACCACCGGCAGCGGGCTGCGCACGCTGATTTGCACCACATTGGCCGCCGGATTGATGGGCAGCACATTTGCCTTTTGCAGCCAGCCAAAGAACACCTTGAGCGTCGTCACCCGCCGCGCATACGACTTGTTGCTGCACGGCACACCCCGTTCGTACAGCAGCCACTTCAAAAAATCTTCCAGATTGTTCTGCCCGATTTCGCCGACGGCCTGGCCGATGCCCAAATACTTGCCCAATAACCGAATATCGCTGGCGAAGGCTTTGATGGTGTTAATGGAAAAGCCTTCATCCCGCATGTACTGCTCAAACACGCCCAGCGCCGCTTGAATCGAGGCGTTGCTGGGCAATGGCGGAGCGGAAGCTGTTTCCGGGGGAGGCAGCTCTTCTTCAGGAATAAGCTGCGCTTGTTTATTGTCACTCATCAGATCATCTCCTGCCTATATCTTTTGGGTGCGTTTCAAATGAGTTGATAAGGAAGCGTATGTTGCGGGAATTGGAATTCCCGCAACCCTCGATCAGACAAGTATCGGGAATTCCAATTCCCGATTCATCAACTGAAATGAAACACACCATACCTTTTCGTATAGATAGTGGAATCGTAGAACATCCGGGCGTTTTTGTCAAGCGTGGCGCGACGGCCGTTTTTTGATTAGGATTGATAGCCATTGGAGATGAACGATGCAAAAAACTTTGGCGATGAAACTGTTGACCGGCAAAAAAATCCCATACACCCCCATGACCTATCCCACTGAGATGCGGGATGCGGTGGCGATTGCGGCCGTGTTCGGCGCGCCGCCGGGGCAGGTGTTCAAAACGCTGGTGGTGACTGCCCCCGCACCTGGAATCAAGCCGATGTTGGTCATGGTTCCGGCAGATCGACAGTTGGACTTGAAGAAATTGGCAAAAGCGGTGGGGGTGAAAAAGCTGAAAATGGCGACGCATGCCGAAGCGGAAAAGATGACCGGTTTGCAGGTGGGCGGCATTTCACCGTTGGCCTTGCTGAACCGAGGATTTGCCATTTATCTGGACGCTTTCAGTCGGGAATGGGACGAGGTTTTTATCAGCGCTGGTCAGCGGGGCATTAATTTGCGACTCTCTGCGCGGGATTTAGAAAAAGTGACGCGAGCCAGGGTGGTGGATGTGGCGGACTAGCAGCTTGTCGGAAGAGTCGAAATAGCAACACGGATAGAACGGATTGGACGGATTTTCACGGATAAAATAAGGGAAAATCCGTGTAAATCCGTTAGATCCGTATCATCCGTGTATCCATTAAATCATTCTCCGAC
>JAJRVV010000242.1 GCA_024277135.1 Chloroflexota bacterium
ACGACGCTGAGGGCGATGGGGCCGCCGCTCGTTTGGCCGCCCATGACCCCGGCGCTGATGTGGACGGCGTCTTGCTCGATTTTCATACGGCCGCCGGAGCCATACCCTTTTTGCCGCCGCGCCATTTGCCGGTTGATCTCGTCAATATCCAGCCTCAATCCGGCCGGCATCCCTTCCAGCACGGCCGTCAACTGCGGCCCATGACTCTCCCCGGCGGTGAGGAACCGTAATCGCATATTGCCTCCCTGTCACCTTATCGCCTTGTCACCTACTCCTCCACCCAGCCCAGTGCGGCGGCCGTCTCCAACCCGGCTACATCAATCTCCACCCGGTAATGGGCGCTGGTGGGGCAGCCGACGGCGGCGCAGACAACCAGGTCGGTCATCCCGGCCGTTTTGACGGCGACCCCGGCTGAGGCTAAGGCTTGCACGGCCGTTTGCAAATCATCGTATGTCTTCGTCTCTTCCCCTTGCGTCCCCACCGGCAGCAGCAGCCAGACAAATTCACCTGTGGGGTAGGGGCTGGTCGGCGGCGCAGGTGTGGGCGGCGGCGGGTAATTGTCCGGCAGCGGAGTGGGCGCGGGCGCGACCGGATAAGCGTCCGGCGATGGCGTGGGACTCGGCGGCGGCACGACTTCAACGGTGGGCGTTGGCCGCGGTCCGGTATCTACCGGTGCCGGGGTGGAACTGCCCCCATTGCAGGCGGTTAATAAAACTATGATTAGAATGAGCCAGCTAAATTTTTTCATCCAAACGTCTCCTGACTGAATTGAGTTGACGGTTAACTTTCAAGCGTCCCTGATTTTACCCAGAACATCCTGATCGTGGTAGAATGCGCTCGATTGGTCGAGAGACTGACATGAACGAAGTTCACGAAGAGGAGTACCTGCATGAAGAAAGTTTTGTTGCTGTTTCTGTTGCTGAGTTTGGCCGCTTGCGGGTCAGAAACGGTGACGGAAACGGCCGTCAATGAACCAGAAACGGCCGCCGCAACGGCCGTCAAAGAAGCGGTAGATCACCCATCTCCGGATTTGGTTCCGGCGACAGGCGAAAGCGCGTCCCCGACGGCCGCGCCCGCCTCCGACGAGATCACGCCCGCCACCACCCCGGCCGAGGCTGACATCGTGCGCAGCCGGGATTACGTCATTGGGGCCAGCGATCCGGCCGTCACCATCATCGAGTATGGCGATTTCCAATGACCGGGCTGCGCGGCGGTTGCCCCCGTGCTGGCGCGTCTGGTAGACGCCTATCCCGATGATGTCCAACTGGTTTATCGTCATTTTCCCTTAAACAGCATCCACAACCACGCCCAAAAATCGGCCGAAGCCGCCGAGGCCGCCGGCGCGCAAGGGCAGTTTTGGGCTTACCATGACCTGTTGTTTGAACGGCAGGCGCAGTGGGCCGGGCTGGATCAATCAGCCGCCCGCGACTTTTTCGTTGGGTTGGCAGAAGAATTGGGGCTGGATGTGGCACAATTCAGCTCCGAGCTGGATGATGGCGTCTACGCTGATTACGTGGCCGCGTTGGAGCAAGAGGCTTTTAATCTGCAGATGCCGGGTACGCCTAGCATCATTTTGGACGGCCGTGTCATTTTCCAGGGTATCCCCCAAGAACTGGAACCGTGGATTCCCTTCGTCGAAGCCCAAATCGTCGTCAAAGCGTTGGCCGAACGGCAATACGACGCGCCGCCGCCGCTGACCATTGATGAAAGCGCCACCTATCTGGCCCACGTCAAAATGGCAAACGGCGGTGAATTCACCATCGAACTGTATCCGCAGTCCGCGCCCCTGACCGTCAACAGCTTCGTCTTTTTGGCGGAAGAAGGCTGGTTTGACGGCGTTACCTTCCACCGGGTGCTGCCCGGCTTTGTGGCGCAGACGGGCGATCCCTCCGGCACCGGCATGGGCGATCCCGGTTACACCATCCCCAACGAAATTGACGCCGAACTCAGCCACGCCGAAACAGGCATGGCAGCCATGGCCAACTCTGGCCCCGACACCAACGGCAGCCAATGGTATATCACGCTGGGCGACGCTTCCCAATTAGACGGCAGTTACACCATTTTCGGCCGAGTGATTGAAGGCATGGAGGTAGTGCAAGCCATCGCCCCGCGCGACCCCAGCCAAAGCCCCGACTTGCCGCCGGGTGATGTGATTGAGTCGGTGACGATTGAAGTAAAATAGACGGGCGTTTGAAATTTACTTCCTGAGATTAGAGATGGGAGACTGGGGATTATGATCGCCAGTCTCTAGTTAACCAGTCTCCAGTCTCCAAATTAGAATGAATCAGAATAGGCGCGTGTTATCTGGCTTGATATTGTTTCTGCTGTTGCCGATGTTGGCCTGCACTGTGCCCGGCATCGGCGGCGGCGGTCCGGCGGCTACCCCTACGCCGCTGGGCGACACTCTCTCTTTTCTCATCCCCGCTTACACCGCTAATTTGGATCCGGGCGATACGGTGCCGGGGACGCGCCTGACTTATGTGGGCCGGGAAGGGGATGCGTATGCGGTCACGATTGACGGGTTGGCGGCGACCAAACGAACCGGCGATTCCTTCATTTGGAGCGGGGTGCTGGCCCCCGGCGTGTACGCCAATTACAACCTGCGCCTGACGACTTCGCTGTTCGGCCGTTTGCCAGTGGCCGGGCCGGTGGAAATCATCGTCTTCAGCCCGGAACCGGAGGCGTTGGCTTCGTTGGCCGGTTTATCCCCCGCTTTGCAATACAACAATGTGGTGGTGAATTATCTTATTCCGGCCGGCCGCATCATTCCGGGAACGACGGTGAGCTATGTCGGCCAGAGTGTGCAGGGGCAGGGGGAGCAGGCGGCGCGTCTGGCGGAATTGGCGGGCGTTGACGGCTATCCTTATCTGGCGATTGGCGATTCGCTGACCTGGACGGGCAAGCTGCGGCCGCAAATCGCTATCCAGTACAATCTTCGGGTGGCGGCCATCAGTGAAGATGGTTTGCGGCTGGCAGGTACGGCCGAAATCTGGATTTTGGGGGGAAGTGACTAAAGTGACTAAAGTTGGAAGTGACTAAAGTTGGGAGAATCCCTATTTTCATGGGATGATGGTAGTATGGCTTTGAAACCGACATTGCAGCCCGCAGAACCATTGGTCAAAAAGAATCCGTTTCGCCAGCGCAACTTTGACGGCCGTACCCCGCCCCCCTTTGCCGATGTGAAAAACCGCCTGCCGCAGCCGGCGCTGCCGGAACATCCCGGCTGGGTGGAGATGTATTGGCGGGCTTGGGAGATGGCGTGGAATCATCTGCGGCGGCCGAAGGGGAGCAGCCGGTTAGTGTCTCTCTATCTCCTGCCTCCGGATCAGCCTGATTTGCTGATGGCGGAGACGGCGTTTGTGAGCCAATTTATGCTGTACGGCCGCAGCGCCTTTGACCTGACCCGGATGCTGGATAACTTCTACGCCAGCCAGCATGACGACGGTTTTATCGGCAGGGAACTCGACCCCGACAGCGGCGAAAATGTTTACTGCCCCTATGACCCAAATTCCACCGGGCCGGCCGTCATGGCCTGGGCCGAGTGGCGGCGTTACCGGGCTACGGGGGATGACGGCCGTTTCGCCGACGTGTTCTGGCCGCTGATGGCGCACCATCGCTGGCGCCGCCGCCACCGCTCCTGGCCGGATGGGGCGTATTGGGCCACCGGCATCGGCAGCGGTTTGGACAACCAGCCCCGCGTGCCGGACAGCATGAGCCACCACCAGCATTGGTCGTGGGTGGACGCCACGATGCAGGCGGCGCTGGACGGCCGTCTGCTGGCGCAAATGGCGTCGCAACTGGGCCAAACCGATCTGGCCGCCGAACTTTCCCAGGAACGGACAACCCTGATCCAGCTAATTAACGAGCGCATGTGGAATGAAGAAACGGGGTTTTACCATGATGTGTCGCCGGACGGCCGTTTCAGCCCGGTCAAAAGCATCGCCGCCTATTGGGGTTTGGCGGATGCCGAACTGATCCCCGAAAAAAGGCGGGAGATGTTCGTCCGCCATCTGCGGGAAGCGTGGGCCTTCAAACTGCCGCACCGCATCCCCAGCCTCTCCGCCGACAGCGACGGGTACAACAGCCAGACGGGGCATGGCTGGCGCGGCGGCGTCTGGCCGTCGGCCAATTACATGGTGTTGAAGGGGCTGCGGGCCATCGGCCAGCACAAATTGGCGCACGCCATCGCCGTCAATCATGTGGCTAAAGTTTGCGATGTATTTCGCCATACCGACATGTTTTGGCAGCATTACGCGCCAGAAAGCGCCACGCCGGGCGAAGGGGCGGCGCCGAATGCGGTGGGAGCGACGGGGTTGACGCCCATCGCCATGCTGTTGGAGGACGTGATCGGGATCAGCGTGGATTGGCCGCAGCGGCGGGTGACGTGGGATCGCCGGTTAGAGGCGGCGGGTCAGTATGGCGTGCGCCGTCTGCCGGTGGGCCAGTCAGGGACGATGGATTTGTTGGGGGATGAAACGGGAATTGTGGTGACGACGGATACGCCTTTTACTCTGGAAATTCGGGATGCGGAGCAAAGTTTGCAAACGGCCGTGCCGTCGGGCAGGACGGAAATAGCATTGTGAATGAAACGAAAAACGAAAAACGCAAAGCGCTGCCTGTCCCCCCTTTCGTTTTTCGTTTTACCTATTGATTCCTCGTCTATGAGCCAGATTGCTGTCGCCACCATTAACTTGCGTAATCGGGCCGACCGCTGGCTGGAACGGCGGCACTTGTTGGTGGCGCAACTGGTGGACGCCGCCCCTGATTTGGTCAGTTTACAGGAGATCAGCCTGCCCATTGCCCAGGGGCGGTGGCTGCGTAATCAGGTGAATGCGAGGATGGGCGGGGAACGGCCGTACCGGCTCATCCAACAGCGCAAACGACATCTGGTTCATGGCTATTTCGAGGGCATTGGCATTTTGACCCGGCTGCCGGTACTGTATCACCGCGCCATTTCGCTGGGGTACGGCGGCCGGGTGGCTTTGCGGGTCAACGTGGAACTGCCCAACAAGCGCGCGCTGGATTTTGTGGCGGTGCATTTGCATCATCCGGCTTACGCTCACGAAGCGCGTCAAGAACAGGTGATGAAGCTGATAGGCTGGCTGCAAAGTGTGCGGCATGTGCCCCACCAGGTAATCGCCGGTGATTTCAACGAAGCGCCGTCGGGGTTGGCGATTGAGTACGTCAAACAAGGTTTTAGATCGGCGTATGCAGTGGTGTACGGCCGTGAACCTCTAGCCACCTTTCCCACAGCGCTGCTCAAACGTTCTGGCGGTTGGGCCGGCTGTCTCGATTACATCTTTGTTTCTCCTGCCATCAATGTGGGGACAGCAAATTTATTTTGTGATCAAGCGGCCGCTGAGGATGATACCCTTTACCCTTCCGACCATGTGGGCTTGCTGGCGTCTTTGACCATTGATTGAGTGTTGCCCCGTTTTGCCGTGTAAATCATAATATCCTGAAATTTAACGGGTGCATTTCAAATGAGTAGCAGCAGTATTCCTGCCGCGCTGGCGCAAACGCGGTAAGAAACCGCGGCTATAATTGAAATGAAACACCCTCAAATCTAAAAAGCGGAGAGCGAATTTGGTGAGTGAAAAACCAATCATTTCAATTGTGGCGCCGGTGTATAACGAGGAAGAGGCGCTGCCAGAACTGCATCGGCAGGTGACGGCCGTCATGGAGCAGATAGGTGAGCCGTGGGAGTTGCTGTTGGTTAATGATGGCAGCCGGGATGGGTCGGCGGCGGTGATTGGGGAGCTGCATGAGCAGGACGGCCGTGTCAAAGGCGTCAGCTTCTCCCGCAATTTCGGTTTCCAGATCGCGGCCACCGCCGGACTGGAGCATGCGCAAGGCGACGCCATCATCCTCACCGACGCTGACTTGCAAGACCCGCCCACCGTTTACCCGGAAATGATCGCCAAATGGCGGGCGGGGTATGACGTGGTGTATGGCGTGCGCCAGAGCCGGGTGGGAGAGACCTGGTTTAAGCGAATCACGGCCAAACTTTTCTACCGCATCATCCACCGCATCACCAGCATTGATATTCCGTTAGACACCGGCGATTTCCGGCTGATGGATCGGCGGGTGGTGGACGCCATTCGCCGGATGCCGGAGCGGAACCGTTTTTTGCGGGGCATGGTTCCCTGGGTGGGGTTCAAACAAATTGGCGTGAGCTACGAACGGCAAGTCCGTTTTGCCGGGGAGTCCAAATTCGACAGCGTGAAGCGGATGCTGCCCTTTGCCCTGGACGCCATCACCAGCTTTTCCTATCTGCCGCTGCAAATGGCGACCTACATCGGCTTTGCCAGCGCCGGCATTGCCGGGTTGGCCATCCTGTTTGTCATCATCGCCCGGCTGTTTGGCCCGTACACGCCGCTGCTGGGTCAGGCGACGACGCTGGTGGCGGTGCTGTTCCTGGGCGGCGTGCAGCTCATCAGTCTGGGGATCATTGGCGAGTATTTGGGCCGGATTTATGATGAGGTGAAGGCACGGCCGTTGTATCTGGTGGATGAAAAATGGGGGGTTGGGGAGAAGGATGAAGGATGAAGGATTTGCGGGAGAGAACCAAGGCTTTTGCTTTGCGGATATTAAGTTGTATGGCGCATTGCCCAGAACGATTGAAGCACAGGTGCTGGGGAAACAAGTTTTACGTTATCCTTTGATTCACCCGCCAATTTCGGACATGACTCGGTTGAGCGGGATGACATCCTCCCCTAGTTTGTGCCCCCATGGTTTGTGCCAGATACCTTCCTCGATGATCGCTTTCATTTGATCATCTGACGCGCTGTTGCGCAGCGGCGTCATCAGGTCAACCTCTTTTTCGCGCAGGAGGCAGAGCCGGAGACGGCCGTCCGCCGTCAACCGGGCGCGGGTGCAACTGGCGCAGAACGGCTGAGTGACGGAGCTGATGAACCCGATTTGGCCCGGAGCCTCTTCCAGTTGGTACAATTGCGCTTCGCCGTCGAGACGGCCGTCATCCACCCGCTGCATCGGCCCCAACTCCGCCGAAATCGTAACCATCAACTCCTCCTGGCTGACGATGCCCGCCTGCTGAAAATCAGACACATCCCCAAACGGCATCATCTCGATAAAGCGCACCTGCCATGACTGGAACAGCGTCAGTCGGGCGATGTCCACCACATCCTCTTTGTCGTTATAGTTGCGCACCACCACGCTGTTGAGTTTGACCCCCAGCCCCGCTTCTTCCGCCGCGTGAATGCCGGCCCACACTTCCTCCACATCGCCCCATCGGGTGAGTTTGCGGAATTTTTCGGGATTGAGCGTATCAATGCTGACGTTGACCCGGCTCAGACCGGCGTTGGCTAACGGCCGTGCCAGTTTATCCAGCAGCAGCCCATTCGTCGTCATCGCCACTGTCTGCACTCCCGGCGTGGCCGCGATCCGGCCCACGATGTCCACCACATTGGCCCGCACCGTCGGCTCGCCGCCCGTCAGCCGGAATTTGTGGAAACCCAACTCGGCGAAAATGCGCACCAGCCGGTCAATTTCATCATCCTGAAGCAGTTCCGCGCGCGGGCGAAACGTGATATCTTCCGGCATACAGTAGACACAACGCAAATTACACTTGTCGGTCAGCGAAATACGGAGGTAGTTGATATTGCGGCCAAAGCGATCCAATGACATAGGCAGTTCCTTCCTAAAATGCAGGGTGTTGGTTACACGGCTCGATTATAACATGACGTGGTGGAATTGGGGCGGATTCTAGGGAAATATCAAGGTTTTCCTTACGACTCCGGCCAGCCATTTTCCCGGTACAACGCTTCCACTTCGACGGCCGTCAACGCCCGGTCATAGATGCGGATGTCATCCAACAACCCTTTGAACGCCGCGCGCTGGCCGTACACGTTGATCTCGCCGTCATTGGTGCGCGACAACGTGCCGCCGATGTGAAATTCCCCTTCGCCGGGATTAGAGTAAGCCACGCCGGGGACGACGGCCGTCTGCACCAACACCCCATCCCGATACATCTCAACCAACGACTGTTCGCCGTTAAACGACACCACTACCGCATAAAACGCCCACACATCGCGGAGCAAAACCTCCGGCTCTGTGACCAGGACGCCATTGCTGCCGGGAACCTCGAACGTCAGCCGGTCCCGCTCGGTGATATTCATATTCAGATTAGCCCACTCCATCTGCCCCATGAGCCAGGCATCGTTGCCGTTGGCCGCCTGCTGCACCCACAGCGCCCAGGTGAAATTGTTGGTGAAATTGAGGTGGGGGATGCGCACCAGGCCAAAATTCTCCGGGGTGTTGGCCGTGCAGCTTGTCTGGTAGCCGGCAAAGGAGGCCGCCCGCTGGGCAAAGCCAAACCGCTCGGTGTACGGGGTGAGGCAACGGGCGCGTTGATGGCGTTCGCCGGGGTTGCCGCTGTCGCTGGCGTCGGCGTAAAAGTCGTCAGGGTCATCGAAGTTGTAGAAGCCGATCAATTCGCTGGTGAGGTTAATGGGCGTGGGGCTGGGCGTCGGCGTTTGGGTAGGGACGGGGGACGGGGGTAGCGTAGCGGTTGGGGGGAGGTCAGTTGGCTGGATAGTTGGTTGGCTGGTGGGTTGGTTTGTAGGCTGAGTGGTGGGTTGGCTGGTTGGGGTTGGTTCGTCATTCACGATGGGGATGGCCGTCCCCGTTGGCGTCGCTATCGAATTTGTGTAGATGTTGTAGGCCAACACGCTGCCGCCGCAAAAAACGACGGCCAGCAAGGCCAGGATCGTCGCCAACCAGCCCGGCAGACGCGGCGGCACACGCAGTTGGCCGCTCAGCGCCGCCCCCTCGCTGCTGTCATCACAGACGTGAAGGGTGAACGGCAGGTTCTCCGTCCGTCCCCACCAGGGGCGCTGCCGCGCTGTCAGCCGGAGATCAATCACCTTTTTTTCGCCAGGGGCAAGCTGCCAATTGGTTTGCTGGCCGTCAAACTGGATGGCTTCGGCGGGGTCACGGCCGTGTACCTGTAAATTGACCGGCGCATTGCCCAAATTACGCGCCAACACCCGTACCGTGCCGCCATGCCTCAACTGTTGCGGCCGCATGTCAGTCTGGAGGTCGGCGAAGGGAGCGATACTCAGTTGGCAGGGGACGGCGGCGGAGACGGCGGGACGGGAAACGGCCGTGGCCCGCACCTGAAAGGCGTGAGTTCCGGCGGCGGCCTGACTGTGACGCGGCGGGGTGGCGGTCAGCCGCATAAACGCCTGCTCGCCCGGCATCAACTGCACCTCGTGTTCCGACAGTTCCACCCAATCGGCGGGCAGCCCTTCCACATCAATCCGGTAATGTTCCACCAGGCTGCTCAGGTTATGCAGGTTGATCTGCCACCCGGCCGGTTGTCCGGCGGCGGTTGCGGCAGCGGCGGGGGCGGCGTTGATACTCAACGGCCGTGCCGGGGTTAGAGTGTGGTCGTGGGGGACGGCCGTGAAATCAGTGACGCCATGATGCGAGGGGGCTTGTCCTGCCTGCCACTGCAAGAAAAAGGGGCCGATGCGCAGTTTGGCCCCCGGCGGCCACGCCTGCGGCACATCCGGCAGCAGGCGGGATTCCTCCAGAAAGGTGCCGTTGGCGCTGTTCAAATCCGTCACCTGCCAGCCGTCGCCGGCACGGGTGAGCCGGGCGTGGCGGCGGGAAATGCCTGACCCGCTCAACGGGATGTCGTTGTCGGGATTGCGGCCAATGGTGAAGCTGTTTTGGCTTAACCGGAGGCTGCGGCTGGCCTCGCCTTGCTTCAGGATATGCAGCAGGTCGTCCACCGGCGCCGCTTCCTGTGCCCGGTCGAATTGGGATGGGGTGGGGGCGGGCGGCGGCTGGTTGGGTTGCAGTTCGGTGGCGGCGGGTAGCATGGCTTGCAAAAGGGTGTGGCCGGACTGGTTGAGATTGACGGCCGTTTGCCGCAGTGCGTTGGCTAGTTCACTTCCTGTCTGGAAACGGCCGTCCGGCTCTTTGACAATCGCTTTCATGATCAGCCGGGTCAGCGGCGGCGGCAGCTGCGGTTGCAGCGTGTCCGGCAGCGGCGGCGTCTCGTACAAATGCTTGTGTACCGCTTCGGTGGGAGATTTGATGTCAAACGGCAGTTGGCCGGCGACCAGTTGGTACAGTAAAATGCCCAACGAGTAGAGGTCGGAACGGCCGTCCAGCGCTTTGCCCAGACATTGCTCCGGCGACATGTACGGCATCGTGCCCATAAACGCGCCGGTCTGCGTCGTGATCCCCCCTTCCAGCAGCTTCGCCAGCCCAAAATCCGTCACCACCGCCCGCAGCGCCGGATCGCTTGCCCGATCTGGTTGGGCCAGCGGTTTTAGCAGCAAATTGTCCGGCTTGATGTCTCGATGCACCACACCCAGCCCATGCGCATAGTTCAGCGCATCCGCCACCTGCGCCATCAGTCGCAGCGTCTCATCCAGGTCAATCGTCTGGCTTTGCGTTTGCTTGTGCCGCAGATATTGGCTCAGGCTGGAGCCGGAGATGAAGGCCATCACAATGAACAGGTGGTCGCCGCTGAGGCCGAACTGGTGGATGCTGACGATGCCGGGATGATCCAGCCGCGCCGCCGCCTGCGCTTCCTGCAAAAAGCGGCGGCGAAATTCCGGCTGGGCCGCCAGATCAGGGTTCATCACCTTCAGCGCCACCTTGCGCGCCAGATTCAGGTCATATGCCTGATACACCTTGCCCATTCCCCCGGCTCCCAACAAGGCGTCAATGCGGTACTGGTCAATTTGTTGGCCGACTAAATCTTGGGACATGATTTTTCCTTTTGGGTGCTTGCCGAACTGGAGAGAGGGAACGTAGGGTAAAAAACAAAGTGCCAGCCGGTTTGTTTGACTTTTGCGGGTATAATCTCAAGGATTGTATCGGATGATGCGATGAGGTTTTGATAAGGGGTTTACTTTGTCCAAGACAACCAGACCAATTTTACCAGCTTGGTTGAGTATGGCGCTAGCCATTGCTTTTGTGTTTTCCGGGATTTCAGTGGTTATTTTTGCCTATCTGACAGCGCAGACGATTTGGAACCGGCCGCTCAACCCGTTGGAGGAAGCGGCGATTGAGGTCGCCAGCATTGATCTGGAATTGGGCCAAATTGGCCCGGCCGACGCGCCCACTTTGCCCAGCGGCGGCCCCACCCCCACCCCCATTCCCACCACCGAACCGTGGGGCGGTTCGGATCGGATCAACATCCTGGTGATGGGCATTGACCGGCGGCCGGGCGAGCCGTTTATCTCCCGCACCGACACCATGATGATCGTCTCCATGGATCCAGCCACACAGCAGGCGGCGATTTTGTCTGTGCCCCGCGATTTGTACGTGGTCATTCCCGGACGCGGCCGGGATCGGATTAACACCGCATTTGTTTATGGCGCGGCCGGGAATAACCCGGCTGGCGGCGCATTATTGTCCATGCAGACGGTGCAGTACAACCTGGGCGTGCCCATCAACCATTACGTTCTGGTGGATTTCAGCGCCGTGATCAACGGCATTGACACTCTGGGCGGGATTGATGTCAACGTTCCCTTCGATATCAATGACCCTAAATTTCCCAACATGAATTATGGGTATGACCCATTGTTCATTCCCGCCGGATTGCAGCACATGGATGGCGAACTGGCGCTGAAATATGCCCGCACCCGGCACGTGGACAATGATTTTGGCCGGGCGCAGCGGCAACAGCAGGTGGTGTTAGCTATCCGCGAAAAAGCGGTCAGTTTGGGCGTCAATTCGTTGCTGGCTAACGCGCCCATTTTCTACCAACAGTTGGAGCAAGGCGTGCGCACCAACATGACGCTGGATCAAATCACCCGGCTGGTCAAAACAGCCAGCGAAATTCCGCCGGAAGATATCCAGAGCGCGGTGTTGGATTATCAGTACGTATACAGTTTCACCACCGATAAAGGGGCGCAGGTGCTGGTGATGGATAACAACAAAGTGTCACCGCTCATTCAGAGATTATTTTATGGGGAGTGATTGGCGATAATGCCGCTATTGGTCAAGAGTTCGCGGGTTTTCCCCGTAAAACGCAAAACGTAAAACGCAAGCTCTTCTTTCTGGCGATTTGTTACGTTTTTCGTTTTTAGGAGTGGTTGATGAATCGGGTTGAATTTCAGGAACGCATCAAATCGGGGCCGCTGCTGGTGGATGGCGCCATGGGGACGCTGCTGCACGAACGCGGGGCGCGGTTGGAGCAGTCGTTTGACGCGCTGAATTTGCATGATCCGGCGCTGGTGGCGGCGATTCATCGGGATTATATTGAGGCGGGCGCGGACATCATCGAAACCAACAGCTTTGGCGCTAACCGGTTTAAGTTGTTGGAGTATGGCTTGGAGGGGCAGGTTGCGGCCATCAACCAGGCGGCGGTGAATGTGGCGCGGCGGGTGATTGCAGGCTCGTTTAAGCCGGCGCTGCTGGCGGGTTCGGTGGGGCCGCTGGGGGTGCGGCTGGCGCCGCTGGGCCGGGTGAGCCGGTCGGAAGCGGAAGCGGCGTTTGCCGAGCAAATGGGGGCGTTGATCACGGCCGTCCCCCGCGGCGTGGATTTGCTCATCATCGAAACGATTTCGGATTTGAAGGAGGTGGAAACGGCCGTTTCTGCCGCCCGCTCCATCTCAGACGACATCCCTGTTTTGGTGAACATGACCTTCACCCGTGACGACCGCACTTTGTTGGGCGCCACGCCCGACGCCGTGGCCCGGCGGCTGGCGGAATTGGACATTGACGCTATGGGCGTCAACTGCTCCGGCGGCCCGGCCCAGATTTTGCGATTGATCTCCATCATGCGCCAAATTACGCCGGCGATGCCGTTGGCGGCCGTGCCCAACGCCGGTTGGCCGGAGCAGACGGAAGGGGGACGGGTGTGGTATCCGGCGACGCCGGTTTATTTTGCCGATTATGCCCGCGCCTTTACAGAAGCGGGGGCCTGTCTGGTGGGGGGCTGTTGCGGCACGACGGCGGCGCACATCGCCGCCATGCGCCAGGCGTTGGACACGC
This sequence comes from Chloroflexota bacterium, assembly GCA_024277135.1. Taxonomy (GTDB): domain Bacteria; phylum Chloroflexota; class Anaerolineae; order Promineifilales; family Promineifilaceae; genus JAJRVV01. The sequence continues at coordinate 12,982 of JAJRVV010000242.1, forward strand.
CGGGGGAGAACAAGCTGTCCATGCCTACCGTGAAAATTGTGCCGGAAGCGAAGCAGGCGACGGCCGTCACCGATCCACCCACTCAACTCGACCGGGCGCTATCTGAAAACAGGTTTGTGGCTACGGTCGAGATGAGTCCGCCCAAAGGCATCGCCTCCCACCGGCTGTTAGAGGGGGCGCGGATGCTCAAGGAAGCCGGGGCCAATTTCCTAAACATCGCCGACAGCCCGTTGGCGCGGATGCGGATGAGCGCCTGGGCCGCCGCGTATCTGGTGCAAAAAGAGATTGGCTTGGAGACGATTTTGCACTTTCCCACGCGGGGGCGGAATTTGCTGCGGGTGCAGGGGGATTTGCTGGCGGCGTATGCTATGGGCATCCGCAACTTGTTTGTGACCATGGGCGATCCCACCCGCATCGGCGACTTCCCGGAGGCGATGGACAGCTACGACATCGTGCCCACCGGCTTGATCCGGCTCATCAAGCAGCAGTTCAACGCCGGGGTGGATCGCGCCGGCCAATCCATTGATCAGCCCACCAATTTCGTGGTGAGCTGCGCCTTAAATTTGACGCCGCTTGACGTGGAACGGGAGATGAAGCTGTTGCGCAAAAAGGCGCTGAACGGGGCCGACTTTGCCCTGACGCAGCCGGTGTTTGACGCGGCGGCGGCTCAGGATTTTGTGTCGCTGTACCAGGAGCGGTATGGGGAACCGATTTTGCCGCTGGTGGCCGGCATCAAACCGTTGTACAGCAGCCGCAATGCTGAGTTTTTGCATCACGAAGTGCCGGGGATGGTGATCCCGGAATCATTGCGGGAACGGATGCGGCAGGCAAAACAGCCGCAGGAGGAGGGGGTGCAGATTGCGGCGGAGACGTTGGCGGCGATACGGCCGTTCATTCACGGCGTCTATCTCATGCCCGCTTTTGGCCGGTATGATTTGGTGGCGGATGTGCTGGATGCGCTGTCTCAGTAAGCGCGCGCCCTTGGATGACGGCGGGAACTGCGCGCAGGACGATTTGCAAATCCAGTTTGGGCGACCAGTTCTGAATCAGCAATTCCAATTCTAAACTCGACATTGCCTACCTCTGAAACCGCGTTTTGAATTTTTTAACACTCCGCTATTTTGGTTGATTTGCAGATCGGGTCGCGGTTGATGGGAAACGGCCGTTTTCGGTACAATGTCCCCCATTATCCCAGGAAAATGACAACATGGCCGACATACAACTTTTTAACCTGATAGATGTTGATTCGCCGCCGGATGTGCTGGAAGAGGTTCGGATTATTTGGAACCTTTGTTTTCCCGGCGGCGATTTTTCTTTGGCGGCGCAGGCGTTGGCCGATACGGTTGATTTGTTCGCCGGACGGTTTCCCGGTTTTCGCGCCGCCAATACAGGATACCATGATTTGTCTCATGCCACAGGCACTTTTCTGGCGATGGCGCGGTTGATTCATGGGGCGCTGTTGGACGGTCGTCCCTTACCGCCGAATCTGGTCAGGGTGGCGCTCATCGCCGGGCTGTGGCATGACAGCGGTTTGATTCAGGAAACGGGTGACATGGAGGGGACGGGGGCCAAGTATACGGCCGTTCATGTGTCTCGGTCAGAACAGTTTTTTGCCCGGTATGGCCGGCAGGCAGGGCTGACGGCCGCCGAAATCGAGGCGGGCCGGTGGATGATTCACTTGACTGACTTGAACGTGGGGGTGACGGCCGTCTTCCACCAGCAAACGGCGTTGCAGCTCCTGGCACAATGTCTGGCCACCGCTGACCTCATCGCCCAAATGGCGGATCGGGCCTACCTGGAAAAGCTGTTGTATCTTTATCACGAATTTCGGGAAGGGCAGATTGACGGCCTCCAGGGCGAGGTTGATTTTTTGCAGCAATCGCCCCAGTTTTACCAATTTATTCAAGCGCGGCTGTCGCCAACGGCCGTGATGACCGGTCACTTTCTCCGCCTGCATTTTGCCGCCCGGTGGCGCATGGATGAAAACCTGTACCAGTCGGCGATTGAGCGCCAGCGGCAATATCTGAAGAAAATCCTGGCCATCCCCAACGCTGACCCGCGAGACCATTTGCGGCGTAAAGAGGTCGTCAAAAAAGTACGCGAATTGTACGGGGACAGCCATTAGGTAAACCGCAGAAAGTCTTTGGACGAGAATGGCGCCATTTGGCTGCGGTTTACTCAGGGAAAGCGGGAGAGCGATCTTCACGGGATTTCAATTATTTTCCCGCTTTCACCTAACGCCCAAAACAAAATTTGCAGGCGATTTGCAGTACGTTTATAGACCATTTGTAGACCATTAAAGTCAAACCTTGATATAATCTGTTCTGGTCGCGGTATAGCTGACCACATTGAAACTAATATAACTCTCGGAGGGAAGTCCATGAACCACCCGCATCGTTGGTTGCCTATTGTCCTGGTTTGGGTTTTACCCATTCTGCTCGTTTTTCCCATCTTCACGGCGGCAGCGGCCGTCACCCAGAATCCAGAAACCATCACCCAGCCTGTTATCGAGGATGTCACACTACCTCAAGGCTGGGCCTTGGATGTAGGCCTGTCGCCAACCGCCCAGGATGAGACGCCGGTTCGGGAACCGGCGCTGTTTCCTCGATTGGCTTTGACCATGACGGCTGCGGTGACCACGGCCGTCGTCGGCGACACGGTACAGGTGACATTGGAGATAGCCAACAGCGGCGACGCCCGGCTCAAAGATTACAGCGTCGGCATCTGGCTGCCGCAGGGCGTCACCTTCCAGAAGGCGCGGCCGGGCGGGCAGGCCAGTTATGACGCCAATTCCCGCATCCTCTCTTTCCGGCCGCGTCCCCTGTCTCCAGGACAGACCCGTACCTACACCTTTGACGTCTTCATCGAAAACGGGAGCGGCGATACCGTCTTGCTGACGGCGACGGGCAGCGCCCCCCACCTGGAGAGAAGCGCCCAGACCCAATTGGAACTGACCATCACCGGCCGAACTGTCATGCGCGCTCTGTCACTCACCGGGGAAGACCCGACCACGAAAGAAGGGTGGACGCCGCAATACAACGAACCGGTCGTGTCCACATTCAGCGGCGCTGTATCCTACAACTATGGCATTCCCACGCCGCCGGGACGCCGCGGCTTACAGCCTGCCATCAACCTCAGCTACAACAGCAAGCGAGT
>JAJRVV010000243.1 GCA_024277135.1 Chloroflexota bacterium
CCGATGAATGGCCGGACGCTGACCTGCGCATCATTCCCAAAGCGGGTCATTGGCCCCATTTTGAGACGCCGGATATCACCCGGCGGCAGGTGGCGGCGTACCTGGGCTTGCCTTTATCCAGCTCCGAGTTATACACGCCGGTGGCCGAAGATGAACTGCTTCTGGTGAAGGAAACGGCACAATTCCTGGCCCATTCCGATGTGGGCAATAATCTGAACCAGGCCCAGCGCACGCGATTGGCGGCCCAATGCACCAAGCAGGCGTTTGCGCCGGGCGATGTCATCGTCCATGCCGCAGACAGCAGCAAAGCGGAGATGTTCATCATTGAGAATGGGACGGTGGAAGTGTGGAAGGACCCGGATGGTGTCGAGCCAACCTTGCATAAGCATGGCAAAATTGAGCATGTAGCCACGTTGCGCCCCGGCCAAATCACCGGCGAACTGTCTATGCTGGATCAGGGCGGGCGCAGCGCTGATTTGATCGCCGGAGTGGATGGGGCTACAGTGTTGACACTGACGCGGGAACGGATGCTGGCGTTGTCGGAGGATGACCCGGTTTTGGGAGCACGGGTGATGTGGAATATGGCGACGGCGATGGCGAAGCGGGTGCGGTTTGTTTTGTGGCAGTTGAATCGGGCGGAACAGAAACGGAAAACGGCCGTCAAACAAGAAGAAGTGTCCAATTCACCCTTTGCCGACAACTTGCCCGACCCATTGCGAAGTACGCAGCGAATGCGGCAAAGTGCATGAAAAAAGGTAATGTTCGACCTGACGGTTTCTACCAGAGAGCGCCTATCAGAATGCCTTAAAAAACCTGTCAGGTCTTGAGAAGTTTACAAGTAGGTGACGTGGCGGGAGTTGCGCAATACGGCCGTCTGCCACCATACCAGTTGATCCCCCGGCCCCTTCGGCCACATCAGATTCGCCTTCACCTTGCTGTGGAATAACCCGCAGGCATGTCCCACCTCATGCGCCAAAATGCGGAACTTGGCCCGATTCAACATCTTCGCTTCCAGCGTGACGTAATCGGCCAACGGCCCCAGTGAGCAGCCCCCTTTGTTAGAAATATCGCGCACGATCATCACTGTGACCGGCGCGGCATAGCCCAACAGCGTGCCCGGAAAATGTTTGGCCATCGCCTGCCGGAAATAAGCGCCGCAGTCAGTGAAATCCTCCTGCCAGGCGCCGTCATCGCAGTGGACATCCAGCGCATAAGTCGGCGTGGGTTCGGGCACGGTGAAGATGATTGGTTCGGCTGGCAAAATATGGACGCGGGCTGCCTGACGGAAAACCCGCTCCATTTCGTGGATAGAGGGCATCACCTCGGCTTCGGCAGCCAGGGGAACGCCGTTTTCATCCCGGAGAACGACCACCCGCAGCCGCAGCCGTTTGTACGGCCGCATCCCCACCAAAAAAGCGGCCGTATCCGGCAGACTGGCCAGCCGGTTTACGGTTTCTTGCACGATATTGCTGGTTTGGGCCGCAGCGCCTTTGGCGGCCGGAAGGAATTTGATGCTCATGGATTTTTTCTCTCTGGATTTGACAACCATCACCGATACTGAGGCGATTATACGGCTTGCGCCCATCGTTTGCCAGTGGTATCAATACGGCATGATAGGCGGGGAAAGCGATTTGACAGCGCAACGCCACCAGATGGTGGCGGAACAGATTGAAGGGCGGGGGATTGAGGATACGGCCGTGCTACAGGCTATGCGCGCCGTCCCCCGCGAGCATTTCATATTGCCCCAATATCGCCCCCATGCGTATGACGACACGCCGCTGCCCATTCCCGCCGGGCAAACCATCTCCCAACCCTATGTGGTGGCGCTGATGATCAGCCAGTTAGACCTGACCCCAAACGACAAAGTCCTGGAGATCGGCGCCGGTTCCGGTTATGCCGCCGCGCTCCTGGGACAAATCGCGCGCGTTGTCCACACTGTTGAGCGCTCTTCAGAATTGGTGGATTATGCCCGCCAGCGGTTGATTGGTTTGGGATGTAATAACGTCCACGTTCATCTGGGCGATGGCAGCCAGGGTTGGCCGGATTACGCCCCCTATGATGCCATCATTGTGGCCGCGGGCGGGCCGAAACTGCCGTCCGCTTTATCCCAACAGTTGGTGGTGGGCGGCCGTTTGGTGATGCCGGTGGGGCGTCGCCGCCGCAAACAAAAACTGATCCGCGTCTCCCGATTGAGGGTGGATAAATTTTCGCGCATTAATTTAGGCCCGGTGGCGTTTGTGCCGTTGGTGGGGGAAGCGGGATGGCGGGAGGAGGAATGAAGGCGGAAAATCGCAAATCTTACAGATGGTGGGGCAGGTCGGCGGTGGAGGCGAGGATGAGATGCGCCCCGGCCCGCCGCAGTTCTGCCTCCTCGCCAAAGCCGCACAGGACGCCGACGCTCCAGGCGCCGGCGCGGCGGGCGGATTTCACATCTACGGTGGTGTCGCCCACCATGAGGCATTGGGCAACGGGCACGCCTAATCGTTGTGCCGCCAACTGCACCGGAGCCGGATGGGGCTTGAGGCGGCGGGTGTCTTGCAAGCCGCAGCTTGTTTCCACCACGGCCGCCAGTTGGGGAAATTGGGCCAGCAGCGCCTTGATGTGGTAGCGAGAACGGGTGGTGACGATGCCGATGCGGTATTGCTGGGCTAAGTGGAGCACGGCCGTTTCCACCCCCGGAACCAACTGAAATTGATGCGCCGGATAAACGCCGCGCCGCCGCCGCAATTTATCGGTGAAACGCATCAACGGCTGATCCAGGTTGAGCCAATCCAGCAAAGTGATGAAGGCGTTGCCCGGCGTTTCGGCGCGCATCATCAACCAGCGGGCCAACCGGGGGGCGCGGCGGCCCAGCAACGGCCGTAACCGCCCCGACAATCGCGCTACCGCTTCATCATCCGTGTCAATGAGCGTGCCGTCCAGGTCAAACAAAATCGCTTTGATGTTCGCGGTGTCCATCAGAAAGACCAGAGGGAGATGATGAGCAGAGCGACGGCTGTAATCGTCAGGTTATCCAGCCCCCAAATCGAGACGGCTTCGACGGCGGTCGTCGCCAGCATGATGATTAACGCCGGCAGCAGCGCCGCCAGCGGCGAAATCGCCGGTTGGCCGGCGACCAGCCATAACGCCAGCCAGGTGAACAAAAATCCGGCCGCAAAAAAGCCCATCGATCCTTCTAGGGTACGGCGGCTGGTGTACACGGTGTAGGCGTGTTTGCCAAACCGTTTGCCGATGACCGGAGCCAATCCATCCCCCCAGGTGAGCGGCATGAGCGCGGCCACCATCAATGGCGGCCGTTCCCATAGCAGCAGGGCGACGACGGCCGCCGCCAGCGGAAAATAGACCGTGCCTAGATTGGATCGGTCGGTCGCCGCCATCGCTTTGAGGAAGCCGAACCGCCAATCGAGAAAGTTGATGACCATGAACAGAACAGACGCCGCCACAAAGAACCAGGGGACGTCGAACAGAAAATGCAGCGCCCAACTCAACATGCCCACGCCGATGTGGATCACTTTGCGCGTGAAGTCGCTGCTGTACCCCCGCCAATGGCGTAGCAGCTCGGCTAGACCGATGATGCCGAAGATGTAAATGAGACAAATGAGGAAGCCGAGCCAATTGTTCATAAAGTGGGAAGCGACTAAAGTGACTAAAATTATCAGAAGTTAGACAATCAAGTGATCGTAAAGCATATCTAAGCTGAGATCGGGAACGACGGTTTCGGTAGTTTGCAGCGTGAGGCTGGCGGCGGCCGCGCCCAGTCGGATGGCCTCGATGGCGGCGAAGTTGTTGAGCAGGCCGAACATGATGGCGGCGGTGACGGCGTCGCCGGTTCCGGTGCTGTCTGCCATTTGGCTGTACCGGGCCGGAATGTAGCCGGTTTCTTCGCCGGTGGCGTAGTTCAGGCCAAAATCAGGCAGGGTGACGACAGCGATGTCTACCCCCGCCTGCACAAATTGACGCGCCAGTTCCAGGCTGTCGTCGCCGGCGTCGCTGAACGGGTCTATTTGACATAAGTCAAGGGCTTCGACGGCGTTGGGGACGAGCAGGTGTAGTTTGGGGATGTACGGCCGTAACTTGAATGACAATCGGGCTGAAGAGGGATCGGCGCAAATCGGCACGCCATACTGCTCTGCCAGACGGACGGCCGTCGCCATCGCCGCCGGGGTCAGGCTGCCATCCATCATCATCATGTCTGCATCACGGAACAAGCGCCGGTTTTTGTGCAGAAAGCCGGGAGTGACGTGTTCCATCACGCTGACATCATCCAGCGCCACCGCCAGCGAACCATCCGGCTCCAACAAGGCGATGTATGCGCCGCTGTGATGCCCCTCGATGATTTGAGCGTATGCCAGGTTGACGCCGGCGGCTCCGGTTTGGGCCAGCAGGCGTTCGCCGGTGCGGTCATCGCCGACGGCCGTCAGCAAGATGACATCGGCGCCCAATCGGCTCAAGTTTTCGGCCACGTTGCGCGCCGAGCCGCCGCGGGTGGAGCGGATGGTGCCGGGGTTGGAGGTTCCCGGCTCCAGGCCGGAAGTTGGCTTGCCTTTGGTGTCGAGCAGTGCGGCGCCGATTATTAAAATGTGTTCACCCATGAATCTCTCCTGCTTCACCCTTCATTCGCTTGATGGGCCGCCAAATCCCAGTCAGCGGGCCGATAATTGCCATCACTGCTAATTCCGTCGCTTCAGCAGCGGTGAGTTGGACGTGTACGGCCGTTCGTTCATCCAGCCTGCCCGCAAATTGAGCCTGCGCCAGAAAAAATGAGCCATCCGCTGCTATCGGTTCATGCGGCGTCAGGCGAATGCCGGCGTCAATCATAACTTGACTGGTGATGACGATCAATTCCTTTTGCGAAAAAGTGTGATCAGGCGGCGTTGATTGGACAAGCAGCCAATCCCCTTCCTCGATTTGCGTTCCTGAGAAATGAACCGGTTGAATGACGCGAAACCAGAGTAAACGGCCGTTTTCCAGAGGCGGCTGTAAGTTGGGTAGAAAGGCCGGTTCTGAGACGCCTAGCCGGGATTGGGGCGGGGCGATCTCCGTTTAGCCGCCCATCAATGGCGGCGGCCACATCTCATCCCGCATTTCCGACCGGGTTGTCTCCACCGCCTCTCGCAGCGCTTGTACAAATTTGCTGATGACGCTGATGGGGGCCAGCCGGATGCGGGGCAGCAGTTGTTTTACTTTACCCAACTGTCGCATCGCCTTTTCATGTTCAAACACGTGCCGCTGGGCCACGCTGGCGGCATAGTGGGCCAGACTTACCGCCGCCGTATGATCGGTAAATGACCATTGCTGCCGGGCGGCCATGAACTGTTGCGCCGCGCCCCGGCCGTCGCCCCAATAAAGGAAAATCAAGCCGATGTGGAACTCGCACAGGCCGATTTGCTCATAATCGCCGATGGCGCGTACCATGCGCCGGGATTGGTCAATGGCGGTCATGGCCGGTTTGCCCAGCGCGGTCAACCGGTATCGGCGCAACACATCATCCAGGGTGATCAGGTCGGGGCTTTCGGGACGGCCGTACAGCATGTTCAACAGCTCATTTAGCTGCTCCACACTGGCCCGCGTTCCGTCTTGTGAATCCGGCGCTGCGCCATTGGTCAGCGTCATCGCGGCCCCAGCCCTGGTCTGATTTGCCGCCGCCAATCCATCCACTGTTGCTGCATCATTTGGTGTGCGGGCAGGTTAAACTGCTGCGAATCTTCGGCAATTTTTTCGATAGCCTCGATGAGCCGCAGCGCCACCACTTCTTGCAGCTGGTCGGTACCGCCTTCCTGTCGGGCGCGCTGTACCCCTTCGATGATGGCGCGGATCATAGTGAATTCGGCTTCGGCGCGCGCAATTTCAATCTCTTCCAGAGCAAAGGCTTCCCCATCCGCTTTGGTCAGGTCAATTTGGGTGTTCCAATCCGCTTGCCAATACGCGATGTACTGCTTCACCACCAAATCGGGCAGTTGCAATTGGCCGATGGTAATGTTGATGAGTTCAATGCCGAAGTTGATGAGGATGCCGCTGACGCGCCGTTCCAGGTTGCGGCGGATGGTGTGCATCGGTTCCTGGCCTGGGCTGCGTGGGTACAGGATTTGGTCGAGCCGGAAGCCGGCGATGATGCCTGTGAGCTGCCCTTTTGCGATGACGCCGGGGGTGTTTTCCCAATTGGAGACACCCCCATCCGGTAATACAGTTTCGGCGTATGCCGCCAGCCGCGCGGATTCCGGGTCGAAGGGAAACGGCCGTGCTTTGGTCGGGGGTTCGCCGCCGGTGTTGATCCGGTAAGTGAGCGTGACTTCAGCCTTGAGGTCAATGCCGTCTTTGGTGGTGAGGGGGATGTCGGATAGGGTGCGTACTTGTTGACGCAGATCAACCAGGGTGTAGATGCGTTCTAATCGTCCCAGCCGATGGACGCCCGGTTTAAGCACCTGGTAGAAACGGCCGTTTAACTCGGTGACAGCGGCGTGGGTGTTGCCGATATGGACCCGGCCCGGCCCGCCCAGGCGCAGCAGCGCTGAATGTTCTCGATCTTCTTCCAGCGTTTTGGCTTTGACGCGCACAAATCGGCCCAGGAGGGCGCCCCTGGATTGTAGTTGGGCTAAAAATTCGCGGGCGGTTTCCCGTGTGGGCAAGTCATACAATACCTGCACCAGGTTAACGGCGGCTCCCCGCGCCAGCAACCAGCCCACGATCGCCGGGACCAAATGACGCAGCACGCGCGGCTGCACCATTTCCACCAGAAAGACAAAAACCTGCGGTACGTTCATGCCGGGGAGCCAATATTGGTTGACGACGGCCGTCAAATCTATGCGTTCTAAAAACCAGGCAAATACCCAATACAACAACAGCAGCGCCGCCAGCATCACGGTGAACCAACGGTTGTGCGGTCGTTCAGCCGGGTTTTGCTGTCTGTGTACCTGCGCCGTCACGATTCTTGCTCCTCACTGGATCGATTCACAATGGCTTGTAATTGCGCCGAGGTGTTTTGCACCAGATGGCTCATCACGTTCGGTGGCATCAACATGCTGTATGGCTTACCAGCGCCGGCTTCTTCTAACACTTCAATCATGCGCAGCATAATAATGCGTGTCAGATCAGACTCTTCCGCAAAACGCATCGAGTTGATATTCTGGGTGATCGTCTCGATGATTTCAATTTGGGCGCGCGCCCGCGCTTTTTTCAATCGGCGCAGCGCTTCTGCATCTCCAACCGCCTTTTGCTGCTTGATTTTTCGCTGCCAATCTGCCTGCCAGGTTCTAATGCGCTGCTGCCGCACTTCTTCCGGTAATTGCAAACGACTGACGCCGACGCCCAATACCTCAACCCCTTGCTGTTCGGCATCCCGCGTGAGGGCATTTTTGAGCCGTCGTTTTAATTCCGCAATAGGGTTGCTGTCAGGATCATTAATGTCATACAGTTGGTTCAGCGTGAGTTGGGCCAGTTCTGCCGTGAGCAGTTCGCCCAATCGCGGAGCTAATTGGCCGGCCCAGGAGCGCACTTTTTCCTTGGCGGCAATGGTATGCGCATAGCTGGCCAGGAATATGCCATCCTTGTCGTATGGATGGGGTAAAGGATCGGCGGGGTCCATGGTATCGGTCTGACGTATGCGGAAGATGGCGGTGACGGTGGTTTCGATGGGGATACCATCCCGCGTGATCGCTTTGACGGGCAAGGCGCGCAAATGGCGGCGCAAATCAATCACATCGGTCACAAATTCACCGCCATAGAGCATGACAAACCCTGGCCCGGCAGAACGGGAGTAGCCGGTGCCTTTGGCGATGGCCAGGACTTGACTGCTGGGCAAAAGCCCGGCGCGCAACGCCCGAAAACTACCGGGGAGATGACCGCTGTCTCGGGGTTTGTTCCTCATGCGGTTGATGGTGGCGCTGGCAAATGGGGCGGAATAATGGCGGGTGAGCAGCCGCCAGCCTTCTGTCCAGCCGTCGTTATCTTGCAGCGGCAGTACGAATTGGGCGAAGTAGATGAGGCCGAAGAAGAAGGCTGTGAAGAGAACGCCTCCCCACAGTAAAGCGCCGATGGCCCGGTAAGGGACGCCGTGGGCGTCGGCGAGAAATAGGCCAATGCCCATGCTGACCACCAGGGCCAGGATTAGTCCCATAGTGCCTAAGGGTGTGCGTTGTTGTGGTGTTTGCTTTCGCTTTGCCACAATATCGGTCTTCCTGGTTCGTCCGGATCAGGTCGGGTGTCGCCCGGTGGCTGTGCCGGTGGATGGCCTGCAATTCAAGGAGTGACGGCCAAGGATGTTTGGGTTGGGTGGCGCAACTATACCATATTTGGAGGGGGTGGTTAAGGGTTGTTTGGCGAGGAGGAGAAGGGGAGGCGGGGGATACGGCCGTTACAAGAGATCAGATGTCAATCGCAAACTTCCGGGCAGCGTCACTGTAAATTCGGCGCCCCCGCCAGGCACATTTCGCGCCGATACCCAACCTCCATGCGCATCAGCAATCGCCCACACCACCGACAGCCCCAATCCGACGCCCGGCTGAATCTTCGCTTTGTCGCCCCGGTAATACTTGTCGAACAAACGCGGTAAATCCTTTTCCGGAATGCCTGCTCCCTGATCTTTAACGACTAACAAAATCTGCTCAGTGGAGCAGGAAAGCGTGACGGAAACCTGGGTGTTTGGCGGTGAATACTTCACGGCGTTGTCCAGCAAATTCAGCGCCATGTGATAAATTCGGCGGGCATCTGCCATAATCGGATACGAATCCCCTTCCTCAGTAAACAGTACCTGAATCCCCTTGCTTTTGGCTGAGCCTTCGACATCATTGATCGCATCGTTAATGATTCGTTCCAGCTTGCAAGGCTCCCTGTCTACCTCAACCAAATCCCCTTTTGCCACTGTTTGCAACATTTGGTTAATCATGTCCAGCATCCGTTCGGCCGACCCCAGCAGTTTATCCACATAACGTTGCCCCTTGTCGTTGAGGGGAACAGCCTTTTCGATGAGCTGCGCCCAACCGACCACAGAAGTTAGCGGGCTTTTCAGGTCGTGGGAGAGGGCGTGTATGAAATCTGACCGATCTTGCTCCAACTGTTTGACGTAGGTAATGTCTTGCATTACCACAATTGTGCCCACATCGGTCAAATGCTGGATGGAAGAGAGGTAGGTTTTATTTCCAATTTCGACTTCGGTGGTGCGACCAACGCCGGCGCTGATCCCTTCAAAAAGCTGGGACATGTGATGATTCAAAATAACATCGGCGGCTTCATTGGCAATGAGGACATTGCCCTGGGGGTCGAGGATGAGAAGTGGTTGGGTTAACGTTTGCGAGGTTGCCAGGATGGCGGCTCGCTGCCGTTCCGATTCGGCAAACAGATGGGCATTTTCAATTGCTGTGGCCACCGGGTAAGCAAAGGCGACCAGCCGTTCGATGTCATCATCGGTGAAGGGACCGTCTGATTTGTTGAATAGCGCCAGGACGCCAGCGGCGCGTTTCTGGATGCGCAAGGGAATGACGGCTAACGTCTCCGGGTCGGCGTTGTTAAATCGGTCAATCTCAGGGTCGTAATCGGGGTGATTGATTGGATCGTTGGCGATAACGACTTGTTTTTCGCGGGCGACGCGGCCAATGATGCCATGAGTGATGGATAAGGGGCCGGTGTCGGTGACTTTTTTGGTGTGCATGTGAAGTTTTTGGCTTTTTTCGTCAAGCAAGTAGAGGCATATGGCAGCCACCGGCCACTGTTTGTTGACGTGGGCGACCAGGACTTTGTAGACCCGATTGAGATCGAGGGAGGCGGTGACGGTGCGGGAGAGTTCATTGACGGCCGCTAATTCTTGAACGCGGCGTCGTAATTCCTGGTCAGTTGCCTGGTAAAGGCGGGCATTTTGCACGGCGATGGCGGTGAAGTCGGCGATAGCTTCCAGAAGCTGTTCGTCTCGTTGGCTGAATCGCTTACCCTCCTCTCGATGAGTAGCGGAGAGTACGCCCAGGGTGACGCCGGCCAGATTGATGGGGACATAAGCCAGGGCTTCGACCAGGTAACCGGTTTTAACTTTGATGAGCGCTTTGCCGGGTTGGCGGCTGGCGCGGATGGATTTGTCTTGCATGATGACCTGGCCCACCAGGGTGTCGTCTCGGATGGGCAGGCGCATGCGACGCACGGATTCGTCCTGAATGCCGCGTTGGGCTTCGAGGAAGAGTTCGCCGGAGTATTCGTCTACCAGCCAGATGCCAGTTTCGCCGGCGGAGGTGAGGGTCATGGCGGTTTCAGCGACCTGGTTGAGGACTTCGTCGAGGTCGAGCTGGGAGGTGATGGCTTTGGCGATTTGGGAGAGGGCTTGTTCGACGGTGGGCCGTTTGTCGAGGAGGGTGGTTTGCATGGACGGCCGTGACAGGATATGAACCGTTATTTCCATTTTGCCCAGGGTGAGGGTGTCGCCATTGATGATGCGGGACGGAGAGCCATAACCGATGTTACGGCCGTTGCGCAAAGTGCCGTTGGTGCTGCCCAGATCAATGGCAAAAAGATTGGTGGCGGTAGGGCGGATGAGCAAATGTTCGCGTGAGACGCCGAGTTGGGCGGCTCTAAAATCACTCAAGTCGATCAGATTCGTTTTGTCGGAGTTCCGGCCTAATATGGCCTCATCATTGAGGTCCAACCCGATTTGTTCGGCCACCCCGGAATGGACTTCAAACCGAACCCGCCAAACAGGTCGATCAACGGCCGTGTCATGAGGGAATGGTCGGTAATCAATCGCCGGTTCTCGCGCCGTGACAGCGACAGCGCCAGTTTTATCATGATGGTTAATTGGTTTGTCAGACACGTTTTCTCGTTCCCAGACCGTTCACTAAAAATCTATGTTGGTGACAAGACCGGCAAATATCCCAAACCAAAATAGGTGACTACCTCTCCAATCATAACATAACCCGTCAATTCGTGGGTGAGGCTTTCACGCTGATTTCATCTGCTGAAGTTTGTCCCGTTATGAAATGGCTGGAATTTCAAGAAAGAATTGGCTTCCAGGTTCCCCCTTGCTTTCGGCCCATACTTTTCCCCTATGTGATTTAGCCACAGAACGAACCAGGGCTAATCCCAGTCCGCTGCCGCCTATATTCCGGCTCTTTCTACCCCGATAAAACTTATCAAAAATATGGGGTAAATCTGATTCATCAATCCCTAAACCATTATCGTGAACAGCCACCAAAACATGATCGTTCTCATGCGAAACATCGACCCTTATCGTTTCGTCTGGCGGGGAGTATTTGATGGCGTTATCCACCAAATTACTAACGGCGCTGCGGAGCTGGTACGGGTCGCCATAAACCATGCCCTTATCAGTTTGCAAAGCGATATCCAATTGGATATTTTGGGCCATCGCCTGCCCTAAAAACTCCGCCACCACGTCCTGAGTAATAGCTACCAAATCGCACGGCTGGAATTCATGCTGCATTTTGGTGTTGACTTTAGCCAGTTCCAATAAGCCATTTACCATCTCCATCATATGCTCTATGGCGTCTAAAATGCGCTGAACAAACATTTGCTGTTCATCATTGAGTGGGCCGGCTTGGGACAGCGTGGCAGCAAAGCCGCTTATGGTGTTGAGCGGCGCCCGCATATCATGGGTCAGGCTGGCGACAAAATTATCTTTAGCCATCTCTAATTGTTTGATGCTCATGATGTCTTGCAATACCAGGATGTACCCATGTTCGGGAATGGGCGCAAAACGGGAGAGCCAGATAGACCCATCTGGCAGAATGATTTCTGTGCCCTGATCGTCGTTTACAGAGTCCGGGTTGGACAGCAAAGATAAGAGTTCGGGAATTTCCAAAACATCGGCAATTGGTTTTCCCGCTGCTTCGGTTGTCAATCCCAGGCGGTGACGGGCTTCTTGATTGAGCAGCATTAGATTTTTTTGGCCGTCCATGATGAGCATGGGACTGTTGTTGTATTCCAGCGTGGTTTCCAGGTGTTGTTTGCGGGATTCCGCCTCTTTGAATAGCAAGGCATTGGAAACGGCGATGGCGACGGCCGCTGCGATGGATAATCCTCGTTCAATATCCTGATCGTCAAACTCCCCATCCTGTTTATTGAGAACTTCCAATGTACCGATGACCTTGCCCCGCAGGATGAGGGGGACGCAAAGGAGGGAGCGAGTCAAAAAGCCAGTGTGATTATCTACATCCTGGTAATGCAAAGGATGGGTGGATACATCGTTGGTGTATATCCATTTGCCTGTTTTGGCCACATGCCCCACAAATCCTTCCCCAATCGGCACTTCGATGTCGGACAAAACATCGGCCGGCGTGCCTACATTCGCCAGGATACGCAGGCAATTTTTGGTTTCATCAATCAGCCAGATGGAGGAAGCTTCTATGTGCCAACTGTGGTGTACCTGCTGGATGGTCATTTTGATGACTTCGTCCAGATCAAGACTGGACGTGATGGTGCGGGTGATCTCAATGAGGGTGTGGAGTTCATCCAGACGGGAGGCCAGGGCGGAATCGGCCGCTTGGAAGACGCGCGCATTTTCCAGGGCGATGGCGGCATAGTCGGCCAGGAAGGCGAGCAAAAATTCATCCCGTTTGCTGAACGAGCGCAGAGCCACTAAATTACTGACGCCCAGAACGCCCATGGTGACGTTGCGCAGTTTGAGCGGAATATAGAGAATAGCGCGAGCAAAATATCCTGTTTCCACCTTGACGCCTTGCCCCGTGAAAGATGACATGCGTAACGGCCGTCCCGCGCGCATCACCTCGCCCGCCTGAGAATCAGAAATTGAGAGTTTCGGCAACTGCTCTTCCGGGCTGTACCGCCCCTTTTTCTCATAGGCGTACAATTCTGTGCCGCTGCTATCTGGCAGCCAGATGGTGCTTTGCTCCGAATTGGTCAGGTAAGTCGCCGCTTCCAGCACCCGCTCCAGCACCTTGTCTACACTTAACAGGGACGTGATCGCCTTGCCGATGCTGGACAAGGTGTTCATCTGGTGCGTCAGCCGGCTCATCTCCACCTTGCTCCGGCGCAGTTGTTCGGCTATCTCCTGCTTATCATGTAGCAGCCGGGTTTCGACCAGAGCGCGGTCAATCGTTTCTACTACTTCATCAACGGTAAAAGGCTTGATGAGATAATCTTTGGCCCCCAGACGAAACGCTTCAATTGCGCTCAGTTCAGAACCGTAGCCGGTCATGAGGACAACCGGGATGCTGATCGATTCCTGAGCCATTTGTTGCAGAATGTCAATTCCCGTCATTTCTGGCAGATTGAAATCCAGCATGATCAGGTCAGGGGTAGTTTCGCGGATGAGTTTGAGTCCGGAACGGCCGTCAAAAGCAAATTGGGTTTTGTACCCAAACGTCGGCAGCAAATTATCAGCCAGATGCTTCACCATTTCGGCGCTGTCATCAATAATTAAAATACATTCACCGCTCATAAACCGTTTTCGACCAATGGACTGCAAAGTGTGGGCCACTTGTGGCTTTGCCACGTTACAGATCGCCGTTTCCTATCATGAATACCACGAATGGCAAAATTATAACATAGCCCATCTTATCTTGACACTTAAGGGGGTCAGACTATAATCCGCCCACGACAACCTTAAAAAACCCCCCCACCACATCCTATCGGACTGCTTCTATATCATTCAGGGTGAGCCAGCCCCGGCCTCAATCAGAAGCGGGATTGGTTACAGCATGTGACATCCGGCGGCGCTCGCACTGACCTCAAAAAGAGATCATGAAACGTATCGTTCGTGCCCCCAGAGGGATAAACTTGACTTGCAAAGGGTGGCTGCAGGAAGCCGCCTATCGTATGCTCCAGAACAACCTTGACCCCGAAGTCGCCGGCGATCCTGACAACCTCATTGTTTATGGCGGACGCGGCCGTGCCGCCCGTAGTTGGGCCGCCTTCGACGCCATTTTGCAGAGCCTGCGCCAACTTGAAAACGACGAGACCTTGTTGGTACAAAGCGGCAAACCCGTCGCCGTTTTCCGCACCCACGCCGACGCTCCCCGCGTCCTCATTGCCAATTCCAACATCGTCCCCCATTGGGCCACGCAAAAAAACTTTGATCAGTGGGAAGCTGAAGGGCTGATCATGTATGGGCAAATGACGGCCGGAAGCTGGATATACATCGGCACTCAGGGCATTCTTCAGGGGACGTATGAGACATTTGCCGCTGCTGCCCGGCAGGCTGGTTGGGGATCGCTCAAGGGCAAATGGGCGCTGACGGCCGGTTTGGGCGAGATGGGCGGCGCTCAACCCCTGGCCATCACCATGAACGATGGCGTCGGCCTGGTGGTGGAAGTGGATGAATGGCGGGCACAGCGACGGGTCGAACATCAGTACATTGATGAAATCGCTGAAGACCTGGGAGATGCCCTGAAACGGGTAGATTACTATCTGGAACGAAAGCAGCCCCGTTCCATTGGCTTGATTGATAACGCTGCCGCCATTTTCCCCGAACTGCTCAAACGCAAGCGCATTCCCCACATCGTCACCGACCAGACATCGGCCCACGATTACCTGGCTTACTTCCCCCATCAGATGAGCTTTGAGGCGGGCCGCGCCCTGCGCGAGGATGATCCACAGGAGTTTGCTCGGCTGTCCGCCCAATCCATGGCGCAGCAATGCGCCGCCATGGTCGAATTCCAGAAGCGGGGCGCCATCGTGTTTGATTACGGCAACAATTTGCGCCAGCGGGCGCTGGATGAAGGGGTGACCAACGCCTTTGATTACCCCGGTTTTGTGCCTGCTTACATTCGGCCGCTTTTCTGCGAAGGCAAAGGGCCGTTTCGTTGGGTGGCTCTCAGCGGCGACCCGGAAGATATTTACGCCACAGATCGAGCCATCCTGGAACTGTTCCCGGACGATGAAGCGCTGCGCCGCTGGATACCGATGGCGCAAAAGCAAGTCCAATTCCAGGGCTTGCCGGCGCGGATTTGTTGGCTGGGATATGGCGAACGGGCCAAGGCGGGCTTGAGGTTTAACCAGATGGTGGCTAACGGCGAAGTGAAAGCGCCCATCGTCATCGGCCGGGATCATTTGGATGCGGGGTCGGTTGCCAGCCCCAACCGGGAAACGGAAAGCATGAAGGATGGCTCGGATGCGATTGGAGATTGGCCGATTTTGAATGCGCTGATCAATGCGGTCAGCGGCGCTACCTGGGTCAGTTTCCACCATGGCGGCGGCGTGGGCATTGGCTACAGCTTGCACGCCGGGCAGGTGACGGTGGCGGATGGCACGCCAGAGGCGGCGGCTCGATTGGAACGGGTACTCACAGTTGACCCCGGTATGGGGGTGGTGCGGCATGTGGATGCCGGTTATGAACGGGCGATTGAAGTGGCGCGGCAACGCGGCGTGCGGATACCGATGATGGAATGAGTTTCCGGGAGAATGCTCAACGGCCGTACAACTTTACGTAACGCAGTTTTCATGCTATACTCCGTTTATGTCAATGAAAGTGAGGGAGTGCAGGCATTTTTGGAGGCGAAAGATGGTTATGGGCAGAGGCAAATCAGGGCTTGTCGTTTTTCTTTTACTCTTAAGTTTAATTGTGGCGGGATGCGTGCGCACCCTGCCTGGCGGGAGCGATGAGGCCGATATCCAGGATGCTGTGACAACAGATACCGGCGAGCCAGGCGCGGCCGGGTCTGAAGCGGTGACGGGTGATACGGGCAGTGTGGATGCGGCGGGTGCAGCGGACGCGAATGTGGCAGCGGATGCAGCCACGGGTGATGGCACGGCCGACACCCCGCGCGATGATACGGTTAATGACACGGCCGCAGCCGACGCGGCAACGGACCAAAGCGAAGAAGCGGCCGGCGGCGCGGAAACCGACGCCGCCAAGTCAGAAAGCGCCGACACCCCGGCTGAAACCAGCGATGCCGCCGCCGCCGACACCACGACGGCCGATACCACCGAAGAGAGCGCCGCCGCTGCCGATACCGCCGGGAAAACCGACGCGCCCGGCGCTCATACAGTCGCCGCCGGTGAAAACTTGTATCGAATTGGTTTGCAATACGGCGTCAGTTGGGTTACATTGGCCGAAGTCAATAATCTGCAAAATCCCAATCAAATCATTGAGGGTCAAACTTTGCAAATTCCCGGTGGGGATGCGGCTACCGCTGCGTCGCCGGAAGCGACCCCATCACCTTTGACGGAAACGACTTATACGGTGAAAGCGGGCGATAATCTTTTCCGGGTGGGTTTGGCTTACGGCATCAGTTGGGTGCAAATCGCTGAGGCCAATGGCATTGTTAATCCCAACCAGATTACGGTAGGGGATGTGCTTAAAATTCCGGTGGATACCCCCGGCCCGGCGCCTCAATTTACTCACGAAGTGAAAACTGGCGAAAACCTATTCCTGATTTCTGTGCAATACGGCGTTACCTGGACAAAAATCGCAGAAGCGAACGACATCGGCTCGCCCTATGTTATTTATCCTGGTCAAACGTTGGTGATACCTGGCGAGTAGCGATCTACCCGTTTCGCCGATTCAGGAGGACAGGCGAAAAGCCTCCAGGGATTAAATTCCTGGAGGCTTTTTTAATTGGCGTTAAAATCGAGGTATTGTTCCTGAACCCAACCAATATCACCGCTGACGGTGCTGATTTCCCGCCATTGTATGCCGCTGCGATTGGCGTAACGATTGCGTAAAATCACAATGTCCCCATCCCGCACCAGCGCCAATTCTTGCCCGCCGGGAGAGCGGCGAACCCACAAGGTGCTGCCCTGAGTGCTGATCACGGCCGTTTCCCCCTCAATCGGCGTAGGCGTCACGGTGGGGGTGGGGGTGACAGTCGGCGTGGCGGTGGCCGTAGCGGTGGCAGTGGCCGTTGGCGTGGCTGACGGGCCGGGCGTTTGGGTGGCGGTGGAGCGGGTGTCGGTCTCCAGGGTGGCTTCTGGCGTTTCAGTGGGCAATGGCCCGGCAAATGCGCCGGTTTCGGGGGTTCGTGGGTCAGTTGCCGCAGAATCAACAGCTTCACTGATTTCGGTCGCAGGTGTGGCGGTTTGCGGCGTTCCCTGGCCGGGCACGGCCGTTGCCAGGGTGGGGGTGATGGCAGAAGATGCAGGGGTGACGGCCGTGTCCGCTACATCCAGCGGCACACCAGCTAGAAAAAAGCCCCATGACAGCAGCATCAGCGCCAGCGCATAACCTGTAAACGCCCGTACCCGTAAATCCAGGCGAGCGCCCGCCAGCCCAGTTCGTCGCAAAAAATCCGGTGACTGGGCCAGATAAGCCAGCAGCAGCATCACCAGTGCGCCCAATCCGGCGATGACCATGCCCCATAATGTCCAAGTTGGAAATCCCATACGCCCGATTATAGCCAGTTTATTCATCAACCC
>JAJRVV010000244.1 GCA_024277135.1 Chloroflexota bacterium
GCCGTTTCGTTTGCTTTTTCTATGTCAATCATCTCTCCTCAATCTCCTATCGTTCAATAAATTGTGGCAGCGACACGGCCGTCTCCGGGAAATCGCGCAATATCCGTTTATCGGCCGTCACTAGCCTGACGCCTAGCTGCTGCGCCAGCGCCACAAATTCACAATCATAAGCCGAGCAACTGCTGGCGTGAACCAGGTTCAACACATCCCTAGAACGAACGCGCTGTTCAGAGCGATTGAGCAGCCGCTCGGCCCGGTTCATTACCGCCCGCGCCTGATTTAGCGAGATTTGTCCCCGGCGCAAATACAAGGTCAACACATTACGAAATTCACTTCGCCAAATCGGTGGAACCAGCCAACGGTTATCCGCTGCCGCCACCTGTTCCGCAAGATGAGTTTGTTCCCCCGGCAGCATGAGATACGCGATCACGTTGGTATCCACCACGATCACGGCCGTCCCTCATTTTTTGCCTGGTTAATTTCCTCATCAGTCACATAAATGCCCAGCTCTTCACGCAGTTGTCTGACTTCGCTCAAGGTCGCCTCAAAATCCACTGCATTGGCCGCCAGAACTTGTTCAATGCGAAAAATCGCTTCCTGGTTAATACTGCGCCGGTTCGCTGCCGCAGACGCTTTTAGCCGGGCATACAACTCATCGGGCAAGTTTTTAATCGTTAACGTAGCCATACCGCCTCCACAATACATTCATTTTGGATTCATTATGCAACCAAAGAGAATAGGTGTCAATCCTTCTGCTTCATTTTGGCGGCAGATAGGACAAAAAATGAGGATGAGGCAGGTACCATCATGCCAGCATCAAACGCCGCCCTTTTGGTTCTGGAATAGGATCGCCAAAGTCCCTGGCTGTATCCAGCCATAGTTGAATGGCTTCCTTTGTGTTTGCCAAAGCTTCTTCTTGTGTATCACCATGAGCCATACAGCCAGGAAGTTCCGGCACCTCTCCAATAAAGATTTGATCTTCATCGCTCCAATAAAGGATAATTTCATATCTGGCCATCATTCTTCATCTCCTAGCCTATATTTCAATATGACAGTTCGCACCTGGCGCACCTGGTATGTTTTTGCTTTGTTGCCGTCACGTTGTAAGTTAATCTTTTCCTCAATGCCTGCTTTTCGGAAAATGTGATGGCTGCCACGAACGCGCTCCTCGAAACCTAATCGTCGTAACAGTTGACACAAATCCTCGAAACGGATGTTGGCATCAGACGCACCTCTCAGTATCTGCTGTAACAGTTTATCATACTTACCCATATGAATTTACCGCCCTTTCATCTTCGCCAAAATCGCCATCAACTTCTCATTGCCGCCGGCCGGGGGCCGCCATTCCACCTGGATGGCTTCTGCTCCCTGCGCTTTCAAGCTGTCATAGAAGGATTCCACGCCGACGTTGATGGCGGCCAGTTTCCCTTGAAAAGCGGTTTTCTCAACGGCCGTGAACAAGTCGCCGGCCGACGGCCGTACCCGGTTATACACATAATCCAACATCTCCGTGGTGGTAGCGAACACCGTGGCCCCGGCCGCGATCAACGCTTCGATCTGGCCGATCAATTCCTGCGGGTCTTCGTCCGTGCCCACCACCACTGCCACCACCTTTTTGCCCGCCTGCTTCGCCTCGGCGATGGCCGGGGCCAGCTCCGAAACCGGGTCAGGGTGCGACCCCTCGCCCAGCACCACATCCAGCAAAATCATCCCCGTTTCCGGGTCGGCGATCTCCTGGCGCAGGCGGCGGACGCGCAAATCATTATCCATCATCGGATGCAGCCGCCCCTGAGTGAACGCATCCTCGCCCAAATCGAGGATGGTGTGCGCCTGACTCTCCATCACATCTGCCAGCGCCTGTTCCGGCCGGATGGGGATGTTGCTATACAGCGGCGTCAGGATGGATTGCAGGCCCAGCAGCACCTCATAGGCCAGCGTGCCGCCGGAGAACAGCCCGCGCACGTAACCGGAGAACGGCCGATGCAGTTCCACCACCTTAGGACCGGGGGCGCGGCTCAACTTGACGGCCAGTTCGGCCGTGTCGCTGAGGCCGGCGGCGAAGTGCAAATTGCCCAACTGCCGCGCCGGAGAAGGGTAGCCGATCAGGTTGACCACCACCGGCTTGCCCCCGTTTTGCGCTGCCACCAGCAAACGGGTGGCTGCCTGCGGCGACGGCGGTTTGGAGATGAGGACGATGATTTCCGTATCCGGATCATCCGCCAAAAAAGACAATCCCTGGCGCATGGTGATGGCGCCGACGGCAGTCTTCAAATCCCGCCCCCCCGTGCCAATGGCGTGAGAGACGCCGCCGCCCAGATTGTGAACTTCGGCGCTGACCGCCTGCAAACCCGTTCCCGACGCGGCTGCGATGCCGATTTTGCCCCGGCGCACCCGGTTGGCAAAACCGAGGCCGACGCCGTTGATGATCGCCGTGCCGCAGTCCGGCCCCATCACCAGCAGTCCCTTTTCCCGCCCCTTCTGCTTCAATTCAACTTCATCTTCCAGCGCTACGTTGTCGCTGTAGAGGAAGACATGCTTGCCCAAATCCAGCGCCTCGCGCGCCACCCCGGCAGCGTACCGGCCGGGAACCGACACCAACACCCAGCCCGCCTCCGGCAGCGCATCGGCGGCGGCGGTCAAACTGTGGGGCCGAAAACTTTGGGCGACGCCGCCCCGCTTCCGTTTGAGCAGCTCATCCACTTGGCCGATGGCCGCTTGCGCCGCTTCGTCCGTGTCGGCGCGGACGACGATGAGCAGGTCGTCCGGCTTGGCGTCCACGCCGTCCGGCAGCAGGTCGGTGGCCGCCAGCAGTTCCAAATTGGCAGGGGTCGCCATCACCACCCCGGCGTCATCCACGCCGGGCAGCCCGGCCAGCCCTTTTTGCAGTTGCATCAACACAACGGAATCGTAGTAGGCTCCCCGTCGAATTTCATAGTTCATGATCATGATGATTTCTCCAATGTTTTCACCATTTGTGACACAATCGGTAAAAGTTGCATCGTCCACATCCGATACATTTTGGCGGATGGGTGCAGGCCGTCAACGGCAATGAGATCGGGGTTGTGGGCGGCTTGACGGGAAACGGCCGTCACATCCGCCACCTTCACCCCCTGCGCCACCTCGCCCGTCGCAGCAACCCTGCAAATTCTCGCCGGTACGCCTCCCGGCTCAAGCCGCGATACTGGTTATTCACGCCAATCAACAGCGACACCAGGTCAAACACCCCTTGCGGATCAGCCGCGTCAATGCCATCGCTCAATTCGGCCGTCGTCCAACCGGTTTGGGCGATGATGAGCGGATCGGCAATGTCCACGCTATCCTGACGCAAACGATGCACAAGCTGCGCCGGCCACCGCTCTACGGCCGTCACCTCCTCGCCAATCATGTAAGAATCGCCCAACGCCAAAAAACGCATCATGGCAAAAGAAACGGCTCAATCTGCGCTGCCCAACTGAGCAGCGCCTCGTCGCCATACCAACGCCCCACCAACTGAACGCCCAGCGGCAGGCCGTTGGCGGCCCATCCGGAGGGCAGGGTGACGGAGGGCAGTCCGGCGTGCGTCCAGGGCAAATTCATCACCGGGTCGCCGGTGCTGTCCAATCCTTTGGGCGCGGGGCCGGGCGCGGCCGGCGTGATCCAGGCATCCAGACCATACGCATCCATCAGAGCGGCGAGTTGTTGGCGCAGGAGCGACCGTCCGCCTAGCGCCGCCGCCAGTTCCGCATCAGACACCGATTGGCCCTGTTGGATGAGTTCGGCCGTTTTGGGATGATACCGGTCGCCAAAACGGGCAAACCAATCGGCATGAACCCGCGCCGCTTCCGCCGCCACGATCAAATTGTGCCGCGCCCGAATCTCCTCAAAATCCCGCATCGCCGGAATCAGTTTCAACACAAAACCCGCCTGCGCCAGCCGGTCGCACACCGTTTGCACATGCGTCCGCATCTCACTATCAGCCTGATCCAGATACAGCCCTTCAGAGACGCCCAAGACCGGCTTGCGGCTGACGACGATCCGCTGCCAATGCTGGCACAACAGCCCGGCCACCGTGTCGGCTCCGGCGGCGCCGGACGTAAAAAAGCCAACGTGGTCCAACGAGCCGGAGAGGGGGATGACGCCCGCCTTGCTGATGCGGTCGTAGCTGGGCTTGTAGCCGAAGACGCCGCAAAATGAAGCGGGGCGATTGACGGAGCCGATGGTCTGCGTGCCGAAGGCCAGCGGGCAGAGCTTGGCCGCCACCGCCGCTGCCGAACCGCTGGAAGAGCCGCCAGGGGTATGCGCTGGGTTGTGCGGATTACGGGTAGGGCCGGGGGCGAAGTAGGCGAATTCAGTGGTGACGGTTTTACCTATGATGAGCGCGCCGGCGTGGCGCACGGCCGTCACACACTCTGCCTCATCCCCGCCAATCAGTTCCGGCGGCAGCTGGCTGCCGCCGCGCGTAGCAAAGCCATCCACATGAAAAATATCTTTCACCCCCACCGGCACGCCAAACAGAGGCGGACGATTGGCCGGGTCAGGGTAAGTTTGCAGCAAGGTTTGAGCGTCGCGGCGCAGGCGGGCAAAACGGCCGTCCTCCGCCACAAAAGCCAACACCTCCGGCTCTCGCGCTGCAAAATTGGCTTCCAACTCATCCAAATAATCCAGCAGGGACAATTCGCCCGATTGCAGCCGGTAACTCAGCGCCGCCAGTGACAAATCGAGAGGGAATTCATCCTTCATCCTTCATCCTTCATAATTTCAGGGCGGCCGTCTGCACCGATTTGACGATGTGCTGGTAGCCGGTGCATCGGCACAAATTTCCGGACAACGCTTCCCGGATTTCGGTTTCGGTCGGGTTTGGATTTTCTTGCAGGAAGGGCAGCATACTCATCAAAATACCCGGCGTGCAAAAGCCGCATTGCAGGCCATGTTCCTGCCAAAACGCTTCTTGTAGAGGGTGCAGGTTTTTGGGGTCGTCGGACAGCCCCTCGACGGTCATCAATTCGCGGCCGTCCGCCTGCACCGCCAGCAAAAGACAAGAGCGCACCGGCAGGCCGTCCAGCAAAATGGTACACGCGCCGCAGACGCCATGCTCACAGCCCACATGCGTCCCCGTCAACCCCAATTCATGCCGCAAAAAATCGCTCAACAACAGGCGGCTCTCAACTTCCCGCTCAACCGTCTGGCCGTTTATGGTTGTGGTGATGGCGTGTTTGGATTTTGGATTTTGGATTTTGGATTTTGGATTCATCTTTTTGCCTTCTGATTTTTGCCTGCTGCCTTCGCGCCCGCCTCTTTCAAGGCGCGTTGGGTGAGAACTTTCGCCAGATGCCGCCGGAAGTCGGCGGTGGCGTGAATGTCGCTCTCCGGGGCGATTTCCTCGTTGGCGGCAACGTGAGCCGCTTCGGCGATCAGATCATCGGTAAGGGTTTCACCGGTCAACATTGCAGCGGCTTTAACGGCCGTCACCGGCCCCTCCCCCGCATTCAGATATACCAGCCGCGCCGATTGGCAGTTGCCCGATTCGTCCAGAGTGACAACGGCCGCCACCCCCGCCAGCGCGTAATCCCCATGCCGCCGCGCCACCTCGTGGAAAGCGCAGCCGGTGCGCGGCGGCAACGGCGGCGCTTCCACCTCCACGATCATCTCATCCACCCCCAAATCAGTGGCAAAAAGGCCGATGAAGAAGTCGTCGGCGTTAACCCACCGCTCGCCGCCCACTTTTTGCAGACGGAAACGCGCTTGCAATGCCGTCATCACCACCGGCAGTTCCGCCGCCGGGTCAGCGTGGGCCAGCGTACCGCCCAACGTGCCCCGATTGCGGATTTGGGGATGGGCCACAAAGGGCATCGTCTGCTGAATGAGCGGGGCCAACGCCGCCACCACCGGGTCATGTTCCAACTGGCGGTGGCGGGCCATCGCCCCCAGCCGCAAAACGCCGCGTGACACGCCATTGCCTTGAATGGCGTCCAAACCGGGAATGCGGTTTATATCAATGAGAACGCCGGGTTGGGCCAGACGAAAGTTCATCACCGGGATGAGGCTTTGTCCCCCGGCCAACAGTTTGGCGTCATAACCATGTTCCTGCACGGCCGTTAACGCTTCTGCCAGCGTGTCCGGCGCCAGGTATTTGAAGGGAGCTGGTTTCATGCGCTAATCCTTATTGTTATGGCCGCAAGATTGGTTCAATCTTGGAAATTGAACCAATCTGCGTGTACCTGGGATGGCTTTAGAGAACCTTGTATAATCCGATACGCAAATTGCCATACCCGGTAAAAAAACATTCGTAGGGAAAAGCATTATCATGGAATGGCGCTCACTTGTCAATACGGAAAAACAGCGTCATTTCCTGAACAAAGTCAGCCAAAACAGGAGCAAAACATGACGACTGATTCAACGCCCGGCTTGCTGCACGGCGTCCGCATTTTAGACCTCACCCGCATCCTGGCAGGGCCATACTGCACCCAGATGTTGGGAGACTTGGGCGCGGACGTGATCAAGGTAGAAATGCCGGGCCGGGGCGACGACACCCGGCAGTGGGGGCCGCCTTTCACCGAACAAGGGGAATCCGCCTATTTTCTGGCCGCCAATCGCAACAAACGCAGCCTGACCCTCAACCTCAAAGCGGAAAAAGGGCGCGAAATTTTGCGCGGCCTCATCAAACAAAGCGACGCGCTGGTGGAAAACTTCAAGACCGGCACGTTGGAACGGATGGGATTCAACTACGAGACGCTGCAAAGCATCAAGCCGGGCCTCATCTACGCCACCATCACCGGCTACGGATACACCGGGCCGTATGCCGACCGCCCCGGCTATGATTTTATGGTGCAGGCGATGGGCGGCTTTATGAGCGTCACCGGCGCGGAAGATGGGGAGCCAGCCCGCTCCGGCATCGCCATCGCCGACCTGGCAACGGGTATTTTTGCCAGCAACGGGATTTTGGCGGCGCTGTTCGCCCACGAGCGCACCGGCGAGGGGCAGCGGATTGACGTTTCCCTGCTTGATTCGCAGGTGGCGCTGATGTCGTATGTCGCCAGCAATTATCTGGTTTCCGGGGAACGGCCGGGGCGGTACGGCAACGGCCACCCCAACATCGTGCCTTACCAATCGTTTAAGGCGCGGGATCAACATTTTGCGTTTGCCGCCGGGAATGACGGCCAGTGGCGCAAGTTTTGTCAGGCGGTGGGCAAGGAGGAGTGGCTGACGGATGAGCGGTTGGCGACGAATGCGGCGCGGGTGCGGAACCGGGCGTTGGCGGTGTCGCTGTTAAGCGATCTGTTTGCCACGCGGGACGCAGCAGAGTGGATGCAGCTGTGCCTGGAAATTGGGATTCCGTCGGCGCCGATCAACGACATGGCGCAGGTGTTCGCCGATCCGCAGGTGCAGGCGCGGGGGATGCGGCTGAATGTGCCGCACGCCCAGGAGCCGACGGTGCCGCTGGTGGCGTCGCCGTTGAAGATTCCCACGAATCCGGCGCAGGTGCGTTACCCGCCGCCGCTGTTGGGCCAGCATACGGAGGAGATTTTGCAAGAGGTGTTGGGGGTGGAGACGGCCGTCATCGCCGACCTGCGCGCGGAGGGCGTGGTGTAACGTCATCCGGCCGTTTCACATCACCAACGGCAGGTAAATCCAGGCGCTCGGCTGCCACCATTCGTAGGCGCCGATGTCGGGCTGGCTGTCGCGGGTACGGCCGTCAAAATCATCGCTAGGGGTGGAAACGGCCGTGCCCCCATCAATCGCCGGGCTGTCGTTGAGCAAATGGGCGTCAAAAGCATCGATCGTCGGATTGATCAGCCCCGGCGGCTGGCAAATGTCGCTGCTCCCCACCGGGCAGGGGTCATTCTTCACCCCATCAATCGCCGAATAATCCACGTCCAGCGGATCGGCAGGGAAGTTCTCCTGGTAGATGAAACAGGTGTTTTCAAACGGCTGCAAAAAGTCGGTCGTTCCCTGGAAGATATTGTTGCGCAGCGCCACCGACTCCGAGCCGTTGCAGTTGCCCTCGCAAATCACCTCCACCAAGCAGTCCCCCTCGCCGGCCAATGTGTTGTTCGTCACCGCCGCCTGATCGCCCGGTTGCAAGTTGAGCGCCAGCGCGTTGCCGGCGGCGCGGCAGTTGTCCACGTTGTAAGTGAACGGCTGCCCGTCAAAATAGCCACAGTTGTCCACGATGATGCTGTTTTCAATTTGGGCCGAGCCGTTGGTCTTGATTTGGTTGCCGGCGTTTCCCTGGGCGATGGTGCGGCGGATGGTGATGGAACTGCCGCTGCGCCGGGTGTAGAGCGGGTCGAGGCCGTCGGAGGTGTTGTACAAAAAAGCGGAACCTTCGATGAGCCAGTTTCCGCCACTCTCGCCCGTGCCCACGCCGTCGCCGTAACCTCCGGCCGTTTGCGCCCAGCAGCCCGTCGGCTGGCCGCCGGGATAGGTTTCGCCACAGCCGTTCCAGGCCACCGTCCAACGGCGAAAAATGAGATCGCCGCTGTTTGAATCATCCCCGTCAATATCCCCATCCCAGCCGACCCAGCCGTTGCCCACGATTTGCACATCTTCCACCGTCCAATCGGTTAGGCGGCCGGCACGGACGCCCGCGGCGGCCAGACCATGAATGTTCAGGCGCGATAGGGAGACGTTGGCCGAATTGGCCGCTTCCAACCCTGCCGCCGCCCAGTCGCCATAGGGGCAACTGTTACGTTCGCAAGCCAGCCAGCCCGCCCGTGTGGTCTTCGACGCAGCCGGAATGGCCGGTGATTTCCAGACAGGCGATTTCCACATTGCTGGAACCAATGAGATTGAGGATGAAATAAGCCCGCTCTGCCCCCCACAGTTCCGGCGGATTAGCACAGCCGCTGTCCCAACCGGCCCCCAAAATACGGGTGGGGTTGGCGGCGTCCGGCCCAGAGGAGATGGGCGGCATGTGGCAGTCCCAGGTGTAATCCGTTTCGCAAATATCAGCTCCAGGCGCACCATAGCCCATCCGGTAGCTGCCGTTGGTGATGATGAGCGTATCGCCGCCGCTGATGCGCGGCGGACCCTCCGGCGGCAGGGCTCCTCTGGCGACGGCCGTACGCCCCGGCAATCCGATCAACATCAGGAGCATGATGAGAGAAAGTGCGAAAAATAGGTGAATGGATTTGGGGCTTTTCATTTTCTTACCCCTTGCGAATGAATTCGCGGCAACGGCTGCAAAACCGGCCTGCGCCGGTTGCCAACCAAAGGTTGGAACTCAGTCGGCGAAGGCCGACTTCGCAAATGTAGCCGTTACACTGAGTTGACTCAATGTCCGTATAATAACGGACAAGGAGACAACGATGATAAAAGCAAGAGAACAATTCAGCGCCTACCTGCATCGCCGTTATAGTGACCGTAGCACACCCAAACATTACTTAAACGA
>JAJRVV010000245.1 GCA_024277135.1 Chloroflexota bacterium
CAATTCCAAATCTAAACGGCGTTTGGTAGGGGCGGGATGGCGCGGTATGACCTTGGCATAAAAAAACAACTTGTTCCGCGCCATCTCGCCCCGATTTCGGCCATTCTCAGGGCGAGATGGGCGGGAGACACCTCCGTTCGCCAAAGACGAGATGATTTCCCGCCCATCCCGCCCCTACGACTGATTTCAGATTTGGAACTGCTGTCAGATTACCGGCGCTATCCAGTTTGCCGTCGGTAAACGGTTTCTGCCAAACGGTGATGCTTTTACGCAGGGCGCGACGGCCGTATCGGCTCATTTGCTGACTGCTGTTCCCTTTTCTCTGGGGCAGCACAAAAATTTTAACGGGTTTAAATCCTACAGCCTCGGCTAAATTGACGCTTAATAAATCTACCGGAATAACTTCCCCGGCATAGCGCACATTGTCATTCACGATGGCAACGTGCCCGCCGCGTTCACAGACGCGATACAGCTCGGCAAAGACAAACGTCAATTCGGCGAAGTATTGCCAGATCATCCTGAGTACGCCTTTGTTGTTGATTTGCCCTAATTGGTTGCGTGTGTGCAATGCCTGGTTGATCTCTCGCAACGCTTCATTTTCCTGCCAGATTTTTCTGATCTGTTCAAACCGCGCTTCTTGCCCGATAGAGGCGTAAAATTGTTGCAGCTTGTCCAGTTTTGGCTTATTTTCCACCGTGCAGGAAAGCATATCTTGCCGCAGGCGAAAAATCCCATCTTTCACCTGTAGGTAAGCTAATTCCAGGGCATAGGTTCGGGTGTAATCGTACCGGTTGGCGTAGGGGGGAGAGGTGATGACAGCCTGGAAACGGCCGTCCTCCATGAGCGGGAGCGTATAAAGCACATTGCCCTCAACCAACTCTTGCCGGCTGCTATCCGGTCGGGCCGCTTGTAAACGGCCGACGTCTCGAATGACCTGGTTTAGTTTTTGCAGGAAAGCGTGTGGTACAGTGGGGATTTCGCCTTTGTCAATACCTTTCACCGGTTTTTTGCCCTGACCAACGCGAACCTGGTTGCGTTTAATAATTTTTTGGGCGCGGCCGTCCCACCTGAGATATTGTCCATCTTTGCGCGTGTAACTGACATCTTCCAGGACGCTCATCAGAATGGCGCGGCAAAGCTGCCGGGTCAGCGGCGACACATCCATTTGCTCAAACCACGCCAGGTAGGCCATGATCACCTGTTCGTTTTCGGGGGGGAACGCGCTTTCGGTGATGGTCAGGTGGGGGAAAGCGTTGTCAGATGCGGGTGGTTGCTGCTCTTGAATCAGGTCGCGCACGGCCGTCATCTCTGCCAGATCATAGGCAAACACGGCCGTTTTCGCTTTCCAGGCCAAATGGCAATGGGGCAGCAATTCAATGCCAACCGCGTCAATACCCAACATTTGCGCCGTTAGCAGCGTGGTCCCTGACCCGGCAAAAGGATCGAGGACGCTGTCGCCCGGCGAAATGCCGAATTCTACCAAGAGCAATTCAACCAGTTGCGCCGAAAACCCTTCCCGGTATTTGATCCAACTGTGTAACGTTTCCGTCTTGTTGGCTTGAAAGCTGACAAGCCGCCGGTTAAAAACATCCGTTAATTGCAAAAACTGAGCGTACCGCTGTTCCAGTTGCAGCCGCGCCCGTTCATCACACACGCCATTGTGTGAAAACGAGTTTTGGGTTAAGAGGAGAGGCGGTTCTGCCAGAATGTTAGGAAGAGCCAATTGTCGCATGAGGTTATTGTAGCATGATTTGATTTGACCGTCGGCATCATCAGCCGGGTGCAAGATCAGCCGGACGGCCGTCGCCAATTCCACGTGTTGGAAAAAATCGTCGAAGGGTGGGGGAACGGCCGTAAGGTCAACAGACTGGATCGGTATCAGTTTTTTTCACATACTACATTTTATTGCGTTGCATGATGCACAGCGTACTCATCTAATAAGCGGCGAATCATTTTCTGATACGGGACATGATGTTTCTCCGCTTCTTGTTTGAAAAATTCGATACTAACTCTGCTTAAAGCTATTGTTACCTTGACCGTTTCTTCTCTAAACGCTAATTCTTCTGGTGATGGAAGAAAATCCGCAATAACTTTAACCTTTCCGATTGGCCCGTTTTCATAATTGATTCTGTTCTTCATAGATTTGTTTTCCTTTACGCCAGTAACCAGCTCCAAAAATTCGTATTCGATCATTACGATAAGTAAACCGCACTGTCAAAATTCCGTTACCGATTTTACCGAGACAATAGTATCGTCTTTCAGTTTCGGTACTATGAGACAAGTCATCCAAAATGATACGATCGGGATCGGCAAATGCGTATTGAGCCAGAGCAAATGGAACGCTATGCTTTTTCCGATTTAATTCGTCTTTATCATCATCCCATTCAAATGATGAAGATTGCCTTGCACTCATGTTAACACTATATTACAAGTATGGCTGTATGGCAATACGTTTGTATGGCGTCGGAGATGTGAGGCTTAATGTTCTTGGCATGATGTTAGACCTACTTGCTCATGCTAACTATCAGATTCAGTAGATCAAGATTTTCGCCACGAATGCCACGAATTACACGAAAAACACGTTCTTAATTCGTGAAATTTGTGCAATTCGTGGCAGATTTTGGATCTACTGAGATTACTGGCATTGTTCAGTTTGCCGTCGGTAAGCAGTTTCTGCCAAATGGTGATGCTTTTACGCCAGGCGTGACGGCCGTATCAACTCATTTGACCGTCGGCATCATCAAGTGGTAAAATTTAGAACATAAGGTCTAAAAACACAAGCTCGACGTTCACGCATCAAGAAACCCATGTCACGATTAGCGTCCCGCACCGCCCGATTGCGGCAGATAGAAGAATTGCTGTTGGTTTCCCCGACAGGGTTGAAGGCGGCCGAGATCG
Organism: Chloroflexota bacterium; assembly: GCA_024277135.1. GTDB lineage: Bacteria > Chloroflexota > Anaerolineae > Promineifilales > Promineifilaceae > JAJRVV01. Next base: position 2,899 of record JAJRVV010000245.1, read on the forward strand.
CCGGCCGGTTGGGGGTGGATCGGCGCACCATCTATCGGGACATTGATTTTTTGTGCGACCAGAAGCTGCCGATATGGCAGGAAAACGGCCGTTTCGGCATCAATCGCGCCGGTTATCAAGCCAACGTCCGCCTCACCTTCCACGAAGCCACCGCGTTGGTCATGGCCGGGCTGCTGCTCTCCCGCACCGTCAGCGATTATGACCTGCACGTAGCCGCCGCCCTGCGAAAACTGGCGGCCGTCTTCCCGCCTAACCTGGTCGCCCACCTGGAACGTATCATCAGCCGGGTGCAAGATCAGCCGGACGGCCGTCGCCAGCTCCACATTCTGGAAAAAATCGTCGAAGGGTGGGGAACCGGCCGTAAGGTCAAAGTCGGCTACCGTTCCCCTCGCAGCGGCAAACTGCGCCTGCGCATTCTGGCTCCCTATGCCCTGGAACCCACCCCGTCCGGCATCTACGTCATCGGTCATGACGAGTGGGCCGAAGACATCCGCACCTTCAAACTGGATCGGCTGGAAAGCGCCGTCATCCTCAAGAAGCAGTACGCCATCCCCGAAAATTTCGACCTGTCCGCCCGCCTCAAAACCGGCTGGCGCATCATGGCCGGGGACGCCCAGACAGAAGTCGCCCTCCGCTTCACCCCGGAGATGACCTCCCGCGTCCGGGAGCGGCGCTGGCACGCCAGCGAAACCTGGGAGACGCTGCCCGACGGCGGCTGCCTCCTCCGCGTCAAAGTAGCCGACCCCCGCGAAATGCAGCCCTGGATTCGCAGTTGGGGCGCGGCGGTGGAACTGCTGGCCCCGGAGTGGCTACGGGCGCAAATCGGGGAAGAACTGCGGCAGGCGGCGGCGCGGTATTGTGACAAGGTGAAGGGGTGATTACCTTGTCGCCTTGTCGCCGTGCCATCTTCTCATCCCATCAAAAGTCGGCAGCCCCAAATCCACCATCGGCCGTCCCGCCAGGAAAGCGTCCAGCGCGGCGCGAGTGGCTTCCCGGTCGTCCCAGGGATACTCTGTTTTGCCGAAACAGATAGATTGTTCGTGCCCCTTGCCGCAAATCAACACCAGATCGTCAGGGTGGGCCAGCGTCAGCGCCAGGTAGATGGCCTGCCCCCGGTCGGGGATGCGCCAGAACGTTTTGCCTTCAATTCCCCCCTCATTTTGCGCCCCCTGCGCCATCAACGCCAGAATCTCGTCCAGCGGCTCGGCGCGCGGGTCTTCGGCGGTGAGGATGGTCAGGTCGGCGTCGCGGGCGGAAATCTCGGCCATGATGCGCCGTTTCTCCACGTCCCGCTGCCCGGCGCTGCCGAAAACGGTGATCACCCGTCCCGCCGTCATTTGCCGGGCGACGGCGATGGCTTTTTCCAGGGAGATGGGGGTGTGGGCGAAATCCACCATCACCTGGAAGAGCTGGCCCCGGTCAATCCGCTCCATGCGGCCGCTGATGGGGGGCACACTTTCCAATCCGGCTGCAATGCGTTCCGGGGGGATGTTCAGAGCCACGGCCGTACCCGCCGCCGCCAGCATGTTATACACGTTAAATTCGCCCACCAGCGGGGAAGCGATGGCCGTCTCTGTCCCGTCGGGCAGCGTCAGGGTGAAATGCGTTTTGCCCGGCGCGTGCCGGACGTCGTCGGCGGTGATGCCGGCGGGTTGGCGCAGGGCGTAGCTGAGGCGGCGCAGGCCGGGGATGGCAGCCAGACGGCCGTATGACCCATCATCCCGGTTGAGAACGGCCGTCGGCGGCGCGGCCCGCTTGCGCCGGCTGGCGTTTGGCGGCAGGGCGCGGACGGCCGTCATCGCAAACAGCCGTTGCTTGGCCGCAAAATAATTCTCCCAGGAGCCGTGAATGTCCAGGTGTTCGTGGCTGATGTTGGTGACGATGGCGATGTCGTAGGCGACGGCCGTCACCCGGCCCAAAGCCAGCGCGTGCGACGTCGTCTCCAACACCACATGCGTCAGCCCGGCGTCCGCCATCCGCCGCAAATAATGGTGGATGAGGGGCGCTTCCGGCGTGGTGACGTGCAGCGGCAGCGCTTCCTCCACATCGCCGATGATGGCTTTGATGGTGGAGAGCATCCCCGTTTTGCGCCCGGCGGCTTGCAAGACGGCGTGGATGATCTGGCTGGTGGAGCTTTTGCCGTCGGTGCCGGTGACGCCGATGACGACCAGTTCGTGGCTGGGGAAGCCGTACCAGGCGGCGGCCAGCCAGGCGATAGCCGCCGCCGTGTCGGGGACGGTGACGTACAGCACGTCCGGCGGCAGAGCCAGACCCAATTCCGCTGCCGGGCGCTGGGCGACGATGACGCGCGCTCCTTTGGCAATGGCCTGGGGGATGTAGCTGTGGGCGTCGCTCCACACCGCGCCGTCGCCGCGCAAGCGCAGGCGAGCCACGAAGCACGCCCCCGATTCCAGCGCCCGTGTGTCGTCGGTGAGCTGGGTCAGGGGGATGTCCGCACCGTCGTACTCAGGGGGTTGGGCGTGGCTGGTTCCGGCGACGGCTGCCCCCCAATCCGCCAGCAGTTGTTTCCAGGAATGTCGTTTCATCGTTATCTGTTTACCGTTGATTGTTGATTGTTTCGATTGAAATCAGCGACGGCCGCGCCAGCAAACCGCGCACCCCATCCCCACGTACAGCCATCACCCGGCTGTCGGCGAAGTAGGGGAAATCAAACCGCGCCGGATCGCCGGCTCTGAGACTGGGCAGAGGCATCAGCCGCGCCGTCAGCGGTTTATCCAGACGGACGGCCAGCGCCGCCACGTCCAGCAAAATGCCGGTTAGCGCCGCCTCATCCACATCGCCGGGCAGGGGAATGGTGTCCAGCCCCACGCCGCAAACAGCCGAGTACGCCAGTAAATCCGTCACCCTTAACTGTCCCTCGGCGGCGCGGCGGGCCAGTATCGTATCTTCCAGCACCGGCAGCATCAGCCCGGAGAAGCCGCAGCGGGGGAAATCGGCGCGAGCGATGGCCTCGGTGATGAAGGCGGCGGTGAAGAGGCTGCCCGGCGCGCCCACGTGGGGCAGCCCCAACGCTTCCATGGCGCCGCCCAGGCTTTTGTCTTCTGTGGGAAAGGGGGCCAGCGAGAAATCTATGCCGCCGAAGGGGATGGCGTGTTGTTGGGCCAGTTCGGCGGCCGCTGCCGTCAGTTCGGCGGCGGCCTGTTCGATGGCCTGCACCAGATTACGCCGCGCCTCGTCCAGCGAATCTGCTTTTTGGAAGGCGGTGACGGCCAGGTCGGCGGCTTCGATGGCGAGGGCGAAGCGGGGCGGGCCGCCAGCGTGGTAAGCGACGGGGAAGAAGGGGGAACCGGGCGGGCAGTTGGCGATGGCCGCCAGGTACAAATTGCCGAAGCCGTTCTCCATCAGACGACTGACCTGCCGGATGACGCCTGCCGTTTGTTGACACCGTTCCAGAGAGAGACGGCCGCGCCCATCGGCGATCTCGATGGCGGCAAACAGGGCGTCGCTGGCGGCGAGGAGTGCCGGGATGCGGCTCACCCAATCGGCGGCGTGGCGTAGCAGCGCCGGCCCCAGGCTGATGTAGTCGGCGCCGGCGGCTTGCCAGCCGGCGGCGAATGGGGCGGGGTCGGCGTCGGCTGGCTGCCAGTCGGGGAAGGGGGGCAGGGCCAGCCGGGCGGTTTGCACGGGGTAGGAAAAGGCGGCGCGGGCGGATTGGTAGAAGCGGGCGGCCGTTTCCCGGCTGAAGTCGGGTTCACAAAAGAGGGTGACGGATCGGATTTCCATGTGCGTGTCCTCGTAGTTGACAGAATGTACAAGCTCGTTAGAATCCATTCAATCTCAAAAAAACGAGTAACTACTAACGCTCTGGCCGGTCTCCCGACCGAGCCGGCGGGGTGGCGCGGTGGGGACACCGGCCACAGCCGAGAGGCTTGGTAGTTACAAAAACGAAAAACGAAAAACGTAAGGGTGGTTTTTGCGCTTGAATCTTTATGTTTTTGTTTTCCTCATTGGAATTCTACCTGTATGTTAGCTGAAAACGAAGAACTAGGAACTGAAACTGCGCCAGAAAAAGTGAATGAGCGCCCAACTGAGCTTGACGAAGAATTAGAAACCGAAACTGCGTCAGAAAAGGTGAATGAGCGCCCAACCAAGCTCTCAGAACCGACGCCCAACCTCTCTGAGCCAGAAGTGGCTGATGAACCGGAAAAGCCGACGCCTAAACCGAAACCAGTCCGGCGCAAAAGTGCGCCATCATTGAAGCAGGTGGTGAACTGGTTTGCGGCGTGCGCGCGTTGCAGCTTTTTCCTGGCTGGTTATAAAACGGCCGTTGGCGCAGACGCATTGGATGAGGCTGCCGGCGACAGCCATGCTGGCTGGCTGACATTGGCCTGGAACCAGGCGGTGTGTTCGCTGGTGCATAAATCTTATGGCAGCCGCCTGGACATGGATTGTTACCATTATGACGGGATTTGCCCCGACTGCCGCCGTCATTTTTCCTTTCGGGGAGCGGTTGAAGAGGATGAACGCAACAGTTTTCAGATTGAGTTGAAACCCCGCGCCGGCCGGCGAATTGATTTTGGATTTTAGGTTTTGGATTTTGGATTGGGGCGCTGGCGGCGTTGACGGGCGGCTTCAAACAGGATGACGGCGGCGGCGACGGCCGCGTTGAGGGATTCGGTGGCGGCGTGCATGGGGATGGTGAGACGGCCGTCGGCGATGGCCTGGGCCGCTTGTCCTGGCCCGCGCGCTTCGTTGCCGATGGTGAGGGCGGCCGGGGTGGTCCAGTTGACGGCCGTGTACGTTTGTTCGCCATCGGCGGCGGCGATCCAGGTTTGCATCTCCCCGGTTAGCTGCTCAATTTGCGACCAATCTACCTGATGGATGGGCAGACGCAGGTGAGCGCCCATGCCGCCGCGCACCACTTTGGGATTAGTCGCATCCACGCAGCCAGGGGCCAGCAGCACGCCTTCTACCCCGGCGGCGGCGGCGGTGCGCAACATGGTTCCCAGGTTGCCGGGGTTGGCGATGGCGTCGAGGATGAGGAGCAGGGACGGCCGTTCGGGTAAGGGCTGGGGCGTGTTCTTGACCACCGCCAGCGCGCCCGGAGCCGTTTCGGTATCGCTCATGAGGCGCATCAATTCATCGCTGACAACCTGCATGGGCGCCGGGATTTGTTGTAGAATAGGGGTGGAAACGGCCGTGTTGAGCCACTGCTCCGTACACAAAATCAACAGCGCCTGGGCCGGCCATTGCGCCAACTCCGACAGCCACCGCGTCCCCTCAACCACAAACGCCCGCTCTCGCCGCCGGAACCGCCGTTCTGCCTGGAGCCGCTTGACATATTTTACCTTTGGATTTGCCGGGCTGCTGATCATAAAGCAATGAACAATGAGTAATGAGTAATGAGTAATTTTTTGCCTTCATCCTTATTGTATCTTTTTTGCCGGGAGCGGGTTAATATACCTGAAGCTTGTTGAAGAAATCGAAAGGAGATGTGAATGGGTCAAATCAAAGGTCTTTATAAATTGAGCCGGCCGATGTCCACTTTGTCCGGAGTGTTGGCGGTGGTTTTAGGCGGCTATGTAGCCCGTACCGGCGAGTGGAGCAAGATTGTGTTGGCGGCATTGGTGACGATGATCGTTTCGGCGTCAGCTAATGCGTGGAATGATTATCTGGATTTGGAAATTGACCGGATCAATCAACCGCAACGGCCGTTGCCCTCCGGTCAGGTGCAGCCACGAACCGCTTACGTTTTCTCGCTGACGTTAGCTATCCTGTCTCTGGTGATGGCTACTTTCATCAATTTGCCCTCATTTTTGATTGTGCTGGCGGCCAATGCGCTGCTGTACATTTACTCTTTGCGCCTGAAAAGCACAGTGTTGCTGGGCAATGCTACGGTGGCTTTCATCTCCGCCACCAGCGTGATGTATGGCGGCGTCGCCGCCGGTAATGTGATGCCGACGTTGTGGCTGGCGGCGATCATCATGGTGGCGATTATGGGGCGCGAGGTGTTGAAGACGCTGGCGGATTATGAAGGGGATTTGGCGCAGCGGGTGCGCACAGTGGCTACCGTTTGGGGACGGCGTTGGGCGCGGGTGGTGTTCTACGTTTTGGTGGGCATGAGCGTCATTATGATGATGACGCCTTATTTGTTCCGGGTTTATCGCCCGGTGTATGCTTATGTGGTGGCGCTGGGGGTTTACCCGGTGGTCTTTTACATCGCTTTACGGGTGACACGGGAGCGCGCCGGCCCGCAGTTGGAACGGCTGAGCCAGTTGATGAAATATGACTTTATGATCTGGTTTCTGGCGGTTGTGTTAGGTGCGGCCGGGTAACGCTGTGTTCACCGGCTGGCAGCAGTAAACTACAATTTTCGCGGATGATTAGTACCTTAAAAAACGCGCGATCTCGCTCGTCCGCGCGCAATATTTGTTAGGCAAGAACGACACAACCTACTCATTACAATTGTTGAGAACAGTCTGCGATAGACTTGTCTTTTTGCCAACAGTTTTTGCCATTAAGATTTACGGCATGGTTCATTTTGAGCCAAACCATCTTTACAAATTGTAGGACGATTTTGCAAATCGTTCCCTGGGCGATTTACAAAATCGCCCTACAAAGTTGTTAAGTAGGCTTTCTGGTTTTTTGAACCATGCCAGATTTACGCTTGGTGAGCTTCCATGTAGGCTCTCAACAGCGTGTTTATTTTCGTTTGGTATCCGCGTCCCTGCGCGCGAAACCACTCCAGAACATCATTATCAACCCGTATGGTAATCTGCTGTTTTTTTTGCGTAGGTTTTAGACCGCGACGAACAACAGCTTTAGCAAACATTTCAGGAGTAATCTCAGGTACATCAGATAGGTCAATATCTTCATCTTGCATGGCATCCAACCGTTCCCAGTCAGTAAGTGACTTGTTTGAAGTATGTGATTTGTTCATATTTTGTTGCCTTTCTAGCTGAAATGATTCGGGTAATTGCGCCTCGTTCGGTATGGACAACGGCAATGACGCGGCCTTTCAGCAAACCGAATGTGATAAACCGTTGCTCGCCGTAGTCAAAGCGGTTATCTTCAACAGTAACAATGTCCCTGTCAAAGATAGTCATCGCATCCTCAAAATCAATTGCATGATTTCGAACATTGGCAAGCCGTTTATCCTCATCCCAATCAAACTCTTGCATAACTGAATTGTAACTACAAATAGTCGTTATATCAAGTGTGGGTTTGCTGGGGATATCCTGAACCTTCTCTGCCTAACTCGGTTAGCTGGCAACTAAAGCGGCGGAAGGGCGGATCATCATCGCCCTTCCGCTTTTTCTTTGGCCAGGGGATGGGGGACACGGCCGTTCAGGAACCAGTTCTGGCTGTTAAATGGTGTTTGACCATCTTCCAAAAGGGTGTGGCGGGGCAGGTAACGGCCGTCGGGCTGGAGCAGGCTCCCTTTTTCGGTGTCGTTGAGATATACCTGCAAGATATTGTCTACAATGCTCTGACGCATCTCTGGGTTTTCAATCGGGAACAGCACTTCTACCCGCCGGTCAATGTTGCGCGGCATCAGGTCGGCGCTGCCGGTGTACATGTCTGACTGGCCCTGGTTGTGGAAATAGTAAATGCGGCTGTGTTCCAGGAAACGGCCGACGACGCTGATGACGCGGATATTCTGGCTCACGCCGGGCAACCCTGGCCGCAAACAGCAGATACCGCGCGCGATCAAGTCTACTTTCACCCCGGCCTGGGAAGCCCGGTACAAGGCGCGGATGATGGGGGCGTCCACCAATGAGTTGCACTTGAAAATGAGACGGCCGTTTTCGCCATGTTCAATCTCTTTTTCGATGAGGGCTATAAAATGACGACGCATATTCACTGGCGCGACCAGGAATTTGCGGTACTCATCTTGCCGGGAGTAGCCGGTTAGATAGTTAAAAATTTCGGTGGCGTCCGCCCCAAAATCATCATTGCGCGTCATAAAGCCCAAATCGGTGTACAACCGGGCTGTCACCGTGTTGTAATTGCCGGAGGAAAGATGGACATAGCGGCGAATCCCGTCCCGCCCTTTACGCACCACCAGGCATACTTTGCAGTGGGTTTTCAGGCCAATCAAGCCATACACCACATGGACGCCCACTTTTTCCATCGCTTTGGCCCATTCGATATTCGTCTCCTCATCAAATCGGGCTTTTAGTTCCAGCAGCGCCGCCACCTGCTTGCCATTGTCGCGGGCGCGCATCAACGCCCGCACAATCGGCGGGTTTGGCCCCACCCGGTACAGCGTCATTTTGATAGCCATCACCTGGGGATCGTCGGCGGCGGCGTTGACGAAATCTACCACCGGTAAAAAACTGTCGTAGGGATGGTGCAGCAAAATATCCTGTCGATCTAAGATGCTGAAAATGTTGTCGCCAAAGCGCAATGGGCCGGGTAAGTCTGGCTTAATGGTGGGGTCTTTGAGTCCCGGCCGTTCTAATTTGTGCAATTCCCACAAGCTGCTTAACCCCAGCGGGCCGCTGGTGGTATACACGTCAAATGCGCCGATGCGCAGGTTGGAAATGAGGAGTTGGCGAATATCTTCCGGCGTGTTTTCAGCGATTTCCAGCCGCACCACCGAACCAAAGTGACGTTGGCGCAGGCTCTCTTCCATGGTCAACAACAAATCATCCGCTTCTTCTTCCTGGATTTCCATGTCGGTGTTGCGCGTCACCCGGAAGGGGTAGGCGGCGACGACTTGGATGCCGGGAAACAGGCGGCTGAGATTGGCGGCGATGATTTGTTCTACCCAGACAAACTTTTGCACGGCCGGCATCAACAAATCATCCGGATCGAGCGGTTTAAGCGGAACCAGCCGGGGCAAGGCGGCGGGCACTTTGACGCGGGCAAAATGGGTTTCGTCCGCTTCGGCATCGTAAACGACGACGGCCAAATTGAGGCTTAAGTTGGAGATGTGGGGAAAGGGATGGCCGGGATCGAAAGCGAGGGGGGTCAATACCGGGAAGATTTCCCGCTCAAAGTATTCGCTCAACCGTTTTTGTTGGCGGCTTTTTAAGTCGCTGAAATTGAGGACGTGAATACCGGCTTTTTTTAGCTGGGGGTGCAGTTCTTCTTTCCAGCAGCGGGCGGCGTCGGCAAATAGTTGGGTGACGGCGCGGTGGATAGCGACCAGTTGTTCGCGGGGAGAGAGGCCGTCGGGCGGCCGTTTGTCAATGCCCAGCAACACTTGCTGTTTTAAGCCGGAGACGCGCACCATGAAAATCTCGTCCATGTTGGCGGAGAAGATGGCCAGGAATTTGGCTCGTTCCAACAGGGGGTGGTTGTCGTTGGCGGCTTCGTTGAGGACGCGCCGGTTAAATTCTATTTGGCTCAGTTCGCGGTTGATGTATAAGCTGGGGTCGGTTAACTCGATTTCTTTACTCATAGGATTGATTGGTTGTGGGTAGACGGCCGTAAAGCCTCAATTTATCTCTCCTATTAACTGTATAAAGGAATTAGCTACTTGTCTACCCCTTCATAGCCCAATTTCAAAATCTATGGAATTTGAGCGCCATAAAATTCTCATAAATCTCTTACACTTTGAATTAAACGTGCTATAATCCGCGCCTGTATATTTTTAGGTAATTGCAGACGCAACCCAATTACGGAGTAAATGGCATTGACGAACAATCATTGCATCAGTGGCACAGCCTGTTTTCGCAAATGTGAAACGACGATACCTCTCAACTATTTTCCCCTTCAATCCTTTAACCATACGGAGGACTTAGCTTTATGTCAACATTAATTCTCACGATCCGCGAAAGCGCCCGTTATCGCGGCCGTAGCGGGCATCTAAGCTGGATCGCTCACCGCTTGTCTGGTTTGGCGATACTTAGCTTTCTACTCATCCACGTTTGGGACACGGCCAACGCTAACTTTTTTCCTGACGTGTATAGATGGTCTGTAGAATTGTTCAAGCACCCGCTTTTTACTTTGGGCGAAATCGGCCTGGTGGCGGCCGTGATCTACCATGCTTTCAACGGCATCCGCATCACAATTTTGGATTTCAAACCAGAGTGGTGGAAATACCAGAATCGCAGCGCGATCATAGCCTGGACATTGTTCCTGGTTGTTTTTGTGCCCATCGGCATCCTCATGGTAAATGGGATGTTCCATTTCTGTGCTGAATTGACCGGAGAGGGCAGCAGTTGCTGGACGCTGCCCCAGTTGAGTGATTATTTGCAATAAGGAGCAGAAGATATGGCTACATATTCAGGTGTTACCCATCGTAAGGTCAAAGTTCAGGGCAATTTCGAGCGTTACGCTTTTATGTTCATGCGTTTTTCTGGCGTTTTGTTGCTGGTACTGGCTGTTGGCCACATAGCCATTCAGCATGTGGTCAATAATGTGCATAATCTGACCATTCAGTTTGTGGCTGAACAGTGGAATTCGTGGGGCTGGAAAGCGTATGACTTACTCTTGCTGATTTTTGCCTTTACGCACGGCATCAATGGTTTACGCAATGTGTTGGAAGATTATGTGCATAATCCCAAAGCGATCAAGGTGATTAATACGTTACTGGCTGTTTTTGTGGTTGTGACGATTTTATGGGCGGGGTATGCGATTGCCACTTTTGACTCTGCGCCCTTCCTCAACAACTAATAAAGGAAATAAATCATGGCGGAGATTAAAGTACACCAATTTGACGCAGTCATCGTTGGCGCGGGCGGGGCCGGTTTGATGGCGGCCCTTTATGCCGGCAAGTCGGCCAATGTGGCGGTGCTTTCTAAATTGTATCCGACCCGATCCCATACCGGCGCGGCCCAGGGCGGCGTTGGCGCGGCATTGGGCAACATTGAAGAGGATTCCTGGGAATGGCACGCTTATGACACGGTAAAGGGATCGGATTATCTGGCTGACCAGGACGCGGTAGACGTGTTGTGCCAGGAGGCAATCAACACAGTCATCGAACTGGAACACATGGGGCTGCCTTTTGACCGTTTCCCGAATGGGAAAATATCCCAACGCCGGTTTGGCGGGCATACGAACAAAGATACCGGCAAGCCGGTGACACGGGCCTGCCATGCCGCCGACCGTACCGGCCACATGATTTTGCAGACGCTTTATCAGCAGTGCATCAAAAATGATGTCAATTTCTTCGATGAGTTTCATGTGGTGGATTTGATTCGAGTAGATGAGACGGTGCGCGGCGTGGTGGCAATTGAGATGGCCACGGGCGAGTTTCATGTGTTCCACAGCAAAGCGGTGATGTTTGCCACTGGCGGTTGGGGGCGTGTGTGGGAAGTCACTTCCAATGCTCATTCGCTGACCGGCGATGGCCCGGCAATTTGCCTGCGGCGCGGGATTCCATTGCAGGATATGGAGTTTTTCCAATTTCACCCGACCGGGATTTACAAGTTGGGCATCCTGATCACGGAAGGGGTGCGCGGCGAAGGCGGCGTGCTTATCAACGGTGAAGGCGAGCGGTTCATGGAAGTGCGCGGGTATGCGCCGAATATCAAGGATTTGGCCAGCCGAGATGTGGTGAGCCGGGCGATTTATCTGGAGGTGAAGGCGGGTCGCGGCATCAACGGCCAGAAGTATGTGCATCTGGATGTGACGCCGGAGGTGGTGAATCATTATTATGAGAAGGATGGCGAAGATCGGCGGATTGACCGGGCGTATATTGAAGCGAAATTGCCGGACATCGCTGACTTTACGCGGACGTACCTGGGCGTGGACCCGGTGACGGAGCCAATGCCGGTGCAGCCGACGGCGCATTATGGTATGGGCGGGATTCCTACGGATGTAAACGGCCGTGTCCTCATAGACGCGAACAAAACCTTCCTACCCGGCCTTTATGCGGCTGGCGAGGTGGCTTGCGTCTCCGTGCATGGGGCTAACCGACTGGGGACGAACTCGCTCACCGACCTGGTGGTGTTTGGCAAATTGGCGGGCAAGGATATGGCGACTTATTGCGAGTCGGCTGAGATGCTGCCATTGCCGGATGGCGCCGCTGCTGAGGTGATTGCCGAATTTGAACGAATTCGTCAGAGCAAAGGCGGCGTCAGCCCGACTGATTTGCGTAAGCGGATGCAGGAAACGATGACGGAGAATGTGAGCGTTTTCCGTACCGAAGAGACGATGAAGGCGGCTCTGGATGAGTTGAAAGAGCTGCGCGCCCAGTACCAGAGTGTGGAGATTCAAGACAAGGGTAAGACCTTTAATACCGATATTCTGGAAGCATGGGAATTGGGTTGTTTGTTGGAGATCGCCGAAGTGACGGCCGTTTCCGCCTACACCCGCCCTGAAAGCCGCGGCGCCCATGCCCGCGACGACTTCCCCAAACGGAATGATGTAGATTGGTTGAAGCATACCTTGTGTCACCGGGATGGGGATGGCTACCGTCTGGATTACAAGCCAGTTACCCTGGGCCGTTACGAACCAAAAGAACGGGTTTATTAAGAGGAGAATGACTAATGAAAGCGCTATTACGTATTCGCCGTTTTAACCCGGAAAAGGATAAACAGCCCTGGTGGGGCGAGTATACGCTGGAAGATGTGAACACCAACGACTCTGTTCTCGATCTGCTCCATCGGGTGAAGTGGGAACAGGATGGCGCGCTGGCTTTGCGCCGCTCCTGCGCGCATGGCGTGTGCGGGTCGGATGCTCTGCGTATCAACGGCGCCAACATGCTGGCCTGCAAGACGCTGGTTTCTCGCTTGCCGGCGTCAGGCGATGTGGTCAAGATTCAGGTGGAGCCGCTTTTGGGGCTGCGGGTGTTGAAAGATTTGATCGTGGACATGGAGCCATTCATGGATCATTACAAGTCGGTGATGCCCTATTTCATCAACAATTCGGCGCCGCCGGCAGACGGCCGTGAACGACTCCAATCCATCGAAGACCGGGCGCGATTTGACGACACCACCAAGTGCATCTTGTGCGCCGCCTGCACCACCTCCTGTCCCAGCTTCTGGGCCAATGGCAGCTACATCGGCCCGGCGGCCATCGTCAATGCCCATCGCTTCATCTACGATTCGCGGGATGAGGGGGCGGAAGAGCGGCTGGCGGTGGTGGGCGATTCCATGGGCGTCTGGCGCTGCCGCACCAATTTCAACTGCACCAATGCCTGCCCGCGTGAAATTGAAGTCACGAAGGCGATTGCTGAAGTGAAGACGGTGTTGGCGCGCGGGGTGATTTAGGACTTTCGATGGCTGATTGATGAATTTTGAAGCCGGTCAAATGTTGACCGGCTTTTTTATATCATTGGGAGGCAGCATGCGGCGCTGGCTGACATCGAATGAAACCTGGTTGCGCGGCGGCCGCTGGCTGGCGGCGCGGCCGTTGTGGGGCACGGCCGCTTTGCTGGCGCTGGGGATGAGCCGAAACCGGAAACAGACATTGCTCTTTTTGGCGGGCGCGGCCGCGCTGCCCCTGGCCCATCTATTGTGGCGGCACAGCTATTATAGCGAATGGCTGCCCAACACCTACACCCTCAAGGTGTATGGCGTTCCCGGCCGTCTGACGCGCGGGGCGCGCTATCTGGCGCTGTTTGTGCGCAATTACGGCGTGCCTTTGGCCATGGGCGGGTTGGGCGCGGTGTGGTTGTGGCAGCGGCGAATCACCCTGCTGTTAGCGGGTGTTGGTTTGGGTATGGGCTATATTTTGCTGGTGGGGGATGATATTTTCCCGTACAGTCGCTTTTTAGCCCCGATTGTGCCGCTTTTGTTGGCGCTGGCGTTTGCTGTGGGCACGGCCGTTACCTCAAACCCAAAAGCGCGGCTGATGTTGATGAGCGCGGTGAGTACGGCCGTGCTGGCGAATGTGGGCGCGTTCCAACTGGACCAACTCACCTCCACCAATGGCGAACCGGCGCGGGGGCTGGCGGCGGCCGTCCTTATCGAGCAGTACACCGACCCGGATACCACTATCGCCGTTTCCGCTGCTGGCGCAGTTCCTTATTTCAGTCAGCGATACACGTTTGACATGCTGGGCAAATCTGACCCGGTTATCGCCTGCATGGAGCCGGTTCCGGCGGTACCAGTAGGGCATAGCGCGGTAAACCGCAAATGAGCAATGAGCAATGAACAAATAAATTGCGCGGTTGACGCAAATGTTGCAGAGGAATTCTATAACAAGTATGATTTCACTTACAGCTTAGACCAGGAGCCGGACTTGGTTATCATGGAGTTATCGGCGGCGTCGGTCAATGAATGGATTTGGTTAGCTGAAGGGGATTTGGCGCCTTCATTCCGTAACCGGCATTTCGTGGCGCTTATTACAAACGAGGTTTTTCAGGCCGATTATCTGCCCCACGCTATTGATCTGCCGTTTTTACGCCAGCAAAATATGATTTATTATCGGGAAACGGCCGTCAGCCGGCTGCACCTGGAATCGTGGCAGAACCCCCGCCTCAATTAATCATCAACCATCAGCGATCAAAGTCCCTCCCGGTTCATAATCAGCCAAAATAGAGCCGCCGATGAACTCGCGCAAAATCGAATCGCCAGCGATGATGTGCAGGCTTTCCTGGGGAATAGGGTCGAACCATTGCAGAAAGGCCAGCAGCCGGTTCGCCTCCACCCGTTCCCGCGTCCCCGGTTCCACTTGCAGCAAAAGCGGCTGCGCCAATTTTTTCAGCGCCGACAATTCGTAAACCAACGCCGAATTGAAGAAGACGTCGGCATTGTTCTGATGAGGGAAAATGTGTCGTTTTTCGCCGCGGCGGACGCTGGGCCAGCGGCCAATGGTGTCGGCGGCGGTGTAGCCGCGATGGGCGGCGTCGCGCGCAATGCGGCGCAAAAGGCGGGTGTCGGTGGTGGGGACGCGGTTGTGCCGGTCCAAATTGAGTTGGGTGAAAGCTGAGATAAAAATCCGGTAATAGGAACCTGGCGGCAGGTTTTCTACCAGGCAGGGATTGAGGCCGTGAATCCCTTCCACGATGATGACGTGATCGGGGCCGATGCTCAGTTGATGCCCTTCTTCTCGTTGGCCGGTGTGAAAGTTGTAGCGGGGCTGGATGATGGTTTCGCCCGCCATCAACTGCGCCAGATGGCTCTGGAAAAGAGCTACATCCAACGCTTCCAGCGCTTCAAAATCATAATCGCCGTTTTTGTCGATAGGGGTATCTTCGCGGTTGACGAAGTAGTTGTCCATGCCGATGGCTACCGGGTGGATACCGAGCGCCATCAATTGAATAGCCAGCCGTTTGCTGAAGGTGGTTTTTCCGGCCGAGGTGGGGCCGGAGATCATGACGAGTTTGACCTGGGGGCGGCGGGCGGCGATTTCGGCGGCGATGGCAGTGAGCTGCCGCTGGTGGAAGGCTTCGGCGATGAGAATGATTTCTTGGGCGCGGCCGTCCCGAATAGCCCGGTTCAGCGCGGCCACACTGGGGACGCCGACGATGCTCAACCACTCATCATAATCCTGAAAAATGCGGGCCAAGACCGGCTCGTCTTCAAATGGTTGCAGCGCGTCTGGCTGTTGGCGGCGGGGAAATTGGAGGATGAAGCCATTGCCATACGGCCGTAAATCGAACAAATCCAGGTAACTGGTGCGCGGAACCATGAAGCCGTGGTAATAATCGCGGACGCCGTTCAACTCATACAGCGTCAGATAATCCTTGCGTCGTTTGGCGAACAACTCTGCTTTTTCCTGATCGCCGCTCTCCCTGAAGAGCTGCAAGGCTTCGTCGAGCGGCGCTTGCACTTGGGTGATGGGTAAATCGGCGTCAACCAGTTCTTGCATTCGCTGTCGCAGCCGGCGGAGATCTGCGGCGGAAACGGGTTGTTTGTCCACCCGCTCGCAGTAGTAGCCGCCGAAGGGCATCGAGTGATGGACGGCGATAGTGACGCCGGGGAACAGTTCGGCGGCGACGGCGATCATGAGGAAAGTGAGAGAGCGGCGGTAGATGCGGGTGCCATCGGAATTGGCGGTGGTTTCCGGCTCGATGTCGGCGTCGGCCAACAGCGGGCGGGAGAGTTCGCGCAGTTTGCCGTTCATGATGGCGGCCACGATACGGCCGTTCACTCTCTCTTGCAGATGGGCCGCTTTGATGAAATCTTCGATGGGCGTGCCGATGGGGCCTTCAAAGGCACGGCCGTCGGCAAACCGGGCTTGCACTGTCTGACGAATGGGAACGGGAATGATCTGGCTCATTGTAAACTCCATTGAGAATTTGAGAGATTGGGGGGCGTCGCTTTAGCTGGAGACCGGGTCTTCTCTACCTGTGCCATGCAGGGCAGAACGACGGCGCAAACCAGCGGGTGCTGGCGCGTCCGCGCAGGCGGCTGAGGCTGGGCAGGCAGGCGATGATCACCCGGGGATTACTGGCGCTGATTTTGACGGCCGTCTGTCCCAGACGAGATTGCAGTTCAATGTCCAGCGTGTTGGCGTCGCCAAAGAGGGACGTTTCGCTGCCGATGGGCACTACCAGCGCCACCGGCACGGCATACCCCTTGATGTAAAATGCCCGGCCAAAGAAATCAACGTAATGGTAAACGATATGTTCGCCGTAGGTGATGAGGCCGGAAACAGGCTGTTCGCCCAACACCAGCAAGGATTCTTTGGGCACGTACCCTTTGTCAATTTTAATGGCAATCGTCCATTGGGAAGCGAGTTCGGGGGAGATGCCGTTGCGAGCGGCCACGGCACGGCCGTATTTATCCAACACACTGGCCGCATAATTTTGCGTGACCTGGCCGTCCACCTGATCCCAGCCGCCGCTGTAGGCAGCCAGGGCGGCGGCCAAATCACCGCCTGCCTGCCGGATGATCTCCGACAGAATGGCCGTTCCCCAACGCAAATTTGTGATTGGGTCTTCCAGCGCTTCGGGATCGGGCCGCCATTCCAGGCCGGGGCTGGAAGGCATCACCCCCATCAGACCCACCGCGCCTACCCGGCTGATGACATTGGGGATACCGTTGGACTCCTCATCCACCACGGCGGCGATGAAATCTGGGTCCAACCCCTGTTCGGCGGCAATCAGCGCGATCTCTTCTGACCATTGCCGAATCACTTTTTTCCAGATGGGAGAGAGGATTTGTTCTCGATTGCCGGCGCGAAACAGGTCGTTGGTTGGCGTGGCGCGCACTGTGACCGGCCACAAGAAAGAGGCCATTAGCGAGCAGGTTAGCGCCAGATGTATAAGCGATCTGATGGTGAATCGGGTTGGATACGGCATCATTCGGGTGTTTGTGAGATAAGAAAAGCGAGTCATGGACTCGCCTGATTGTTTTGCCTGTTTCGCAGACATTCTAGCATATCTGACTGGTTGTGCCAATGGGTTATGGCGCGGAAAAATGCCACCCGGTCAGGTCAGGATTAACATGCCACCAGGAGACGTTGGCGGCGGATAACGGCCGTTTCCAATGCGACGGCCGTTTAATCTGAACCGGCTCCTGGGTTTGGGCGTCCGGCAGCAAAATGGCTTCGACGCTGATCCCGGCCCGCATCTCGCCGCTTTTTTGGCGGAACGCCATCACCACCAAACGACTGGTCAACTCCAATTCTCGCATAAATCGTTGGACTTGACGGCCGTCCGCGTCAAAGCCAAAAATCTCGGCCCTGGGAAACTGGTCGCCAAAATCGCGCACCCATTGGTAAATGGCCTGTGACCGAATTTCGCTGCCCCAATCGTCCAAAACGAAGGCGGGAAACAGCAGGGTTTTGCTGCCTTGCAGGACGAAGGCGAAGCGCAGATAGAGAGAGTGTTCGTTTTTAGTTTGGGGTTGGTGCTTCAGGAGCAGGAGAGCGGCACGGCCGTCTCCGGTGAACAGCTTGCCGTGAATGTGTTGGCTGATTGGTTTCATGGTGATGGTACTCCGATCCACCATATCAAAATGTGGGGCGGGCGGCAAATCATTTGTAAGTTGCCAGTTTGACGATGGCTGTCTATCATTTCCCGGAGAAGTGACACAGGCAGCTATTTGCTGCCTATGATATAGAAATCCGCAGGCGTGGCAGAGTGTACAGATTTTTCTCTGTGTCCTCAGTGAACTCTGTGGCTATTGGTAAAGGATGCGCGATGAAAGCAGTTGTTTTTCATGAACATGGCAGTTTGGACAATGTGGTTTATGCCGATGTGCCGGAACCGGAAATCGGGCCAGAAATGGCGTTGATCGAAGTGAAGGCGGCGGCGTTGAACCGGCTGGATTTGTGGGTGTTGGCCGGTTGGCCGGGATTAAATTTGAAGATGCCGCACATCATAGGCAGCGATGGCGCGGGGGTGATTGCGGCCGTCGGCCAGCGCGTTTCCGGTTTTACGGTGGGGGATCGGGTGGCGGTGAACCCGACCTTGAGCTGCGGCCAATGTGATTTTTGTCTGGCGGGGCGGGATAACATGTGCCGCCGCTTCGCCCTCTTTGGCGAGCATGTGGATGGTTTTTTGGCTGAATATGCGGCCGTACCGGTCCGGAATCTGCTCAAAATGCCGGATAACGCTGGTTTTGTGACGGCGGCGGCGGCTTCGTTAGTGTTTGTGACGGCGTGGCATTCGCTCATCACCCGCGCCAAGTTCCAAGTGGGCGAGTCCATTTTGATCGTGGGCGCTGGCGGCGGCGTGAACACGGCCGCTATCCAGGTGGCGCGGCTGGCGGGAGCCGGTCAAATTTACGTAGTGGGATCATCCGCCGCCAAGCTGGCGTTGGCGCGAGAGTTGGGCGCGGATGTGACGATTAACCGAAATGAAGTGGATTGGGGCAAGGCGATTTTCAAAGCGACCAACCGGGAGGGCGTGGACGTGGCAGTGGACAATGTGGGCGCCGCCACTTACCAAAAGTCACTGCGGGCGTTGAAGCGGGGCGGCCGTTTGTTGACGGTGGGAAACACCAGCGGCCCTAAGTTTGAGATTGACAACCGGCTGTTGTTTGGTAAGCATTTGAGCATCATCGGCAGCACCATGGGCGCGATTCGAGATTACGAACAGGTGATGGGGTTGCTGTTTGACGGCCGTCTGCGAGCCATCGTGGATTCGGAGCATCCGCTGAGTCACGGCCCATCTATCCTGAGAAAATTGGATTCTGGCGATGTATCAGGTAAATTAGTGGTCAGCGATTTCAAGAGATAGATCGCGCATTGAACAATGGGTTGGCATTCGCCAACCGCTACAATTGAAGCCCTGCCTCGTGCTGTATCAGTAGGCGGTGTGAAACGGAGGAGAAAATGTCACTCATTCCTACTTTTCCGACCCGCTGGACAGTTATCTTGTTTGCCTTGTTGCCTTTCCTGTTTGCTGCTTGCAGCGCATCCCCCGGTGAAATCAAAATCGGCGTATTGGCCCCGTTGAGCGGCCAATACGCCGAGACCTCTGGTCAGCCAATGGTGGATGCGGTGCAATTGGCGGTGGATCAAGTAAATGCAGCCGGCGGCCTGGAAGTTAACGGCCGTCGCTACGAAATCGTGTTGGTTGTTGAAGATGATGCGGCCAACCCGGAAACGGCCGTCTCCGCCGCTCGGAAACTCATCAACCAAGACGCAGTGATGGCCCTCATCGGCCCGCCATTTAGCAGCGCCGCCATTCCGGTGGCCGATGTGGCCGAGCAAGCGGGCGTGCCTATGATCAGCCCCACGTCCACCAACACCCAAACCACGCTGGACAAAACGTTTGTCTTTCGCGCCACCTTTGTGGATGTTTTTCAAGGGGCGGCCATGGCCCGATTTACGCTGGACGAATTGGGGATGAATCGGGCGGCCGTCTTGTACGACATCGCCAATTCGTATAATCGGGGGCTGGCGGAAACCTTCCAGTCCGCTTTTATAGCGGCAGCGGGCGGCAAAATCGTCGCCTTTGAATCGTACACCACGGATGAGAATGTGGATTTCAGCGAGCAGTTGAACGTGATCGCCGCCGCCGATCCGGATGTGTTGTTTTTGCCCAATAACACGGATGATGTTTTATTGCAGGCAGAGCAGGCGCGGCAGATGGGCATCAATGCCACCATCTTAGGCGGCGATTCGTGGGAAGGGGAACGGTTGATGGGTCAGACGCCGTTTGATGACGCTTATTTCAGCGGCCATTTTTGCCGGGATGATAAGATTGAGGCGGTGCGGCTGTTTAATGACCAATTTGAATCGGCATACGGCCGTGAACCCAACGGTTTAATCGCGCTTTCATATGATTCTGCCAATCTGCTATTGGCCGCCATGCAAACCCAGACGGAGTTGACCCCCAAATCCATACGAGATGGGCTGTATGCGGTCGAGTTCAACGGTGTCACCGGCGAAATCAGCTTTACCGATTCCGGCGATCCGGTGAAAAGCGTCGCTATCTGGCGTATTAAGGGCGATGAGAGGGCGTGTTATCAACTAATCAACCCATAACGCGATAAACCGCAGGTTTGCAAGTTTGCAGGTCACTTGCAGCCTTGCAGAGTGACAAACATTTATTCATCACACTTGGGGGGTGAGAGGTATCGGGCATGAAGTTGTGGAAGACAAACCTGATGGCCCGGCTTGTCAGCTATTTTCTTTTTTTGTCGCTGGCAACGGTGAGCCTGGTCGGGTTTATCACCTATAACCAGGCGCAAGAAACGCTGAAACAAGCGGTGTTTGAACGCTTGAGCGCGGTGGCTGTCTTAAAAGAGGACGATCTCACGCGATGGATAGATTCTCAACGTGAGGACGTGCAGTTCATTGCCACCTTGCCCGAATTCAAACGGCAAACGGCCGTGCTCCTCAACCTGGCCTATGCCGACACGCCTCTTTCTGATCCAGCTTATCAACAAGCCCACGATGCCCTTTTAATGTTCCTCACCGATATTTTAGACAACTGGTTGGGCATGAGCGAAATCATGGTCATGTCCAATGTAGGCGGTCAGATTATCCTCTCCACAAACCCGGAACAAGAGGGGCAGTACCGGGTGTTGGATACATACTATGTTCGCGGCCAGGAAGAAACCTTTGTTCAAGGGGTATATCCTTCCCCTATCACTAGCAAACCGGCTATCACCATTGCCACGCCCATTTTGGCTGAAGGGGGCCAGCGGTTGGGAGTTTTGGCCGTTCATCTGAACCTGAACCACATGGACCGAATCATATTAGACCAAACAGGTCTCGGTGAATCGGCTGAATTATATCTGGTTGACGCCTATAACGTTTTTGTTTCCGGCGAACGATTTGGCCGCCGCGATTATCCGCGCGGTGTGCATACGGCGGGGATTGATGCGGCCGTAAACGGCGAACAGGACGTAGGCACGTACCAAAATTATGCGGGTATGCCCGTCATTGGCGCTTATCGGTGGTTGGACGAATTGGGCGTGGCCTTATTGGCGGAAATGAGTCAGGAGGAGGCTTTGGCGCCGGCGCGGCGATTGGCGACCACGATTTTGACGATTGGGGCATTCACGGCCGTGCTTCTGGCAGTTGGCGTCTACACCCTTGCTCTTCAGATCGTCCGCCCCATTCTGGCGATCACGGAAACGGCCGTGCAAGTGGCCGGCGGCGACCTCACTCGTCAAGCGCCCCAGTCAGGCGAAGATGAAGTCGGGTTGTTGGCCCACGCCTTCAACCAGATGACCACCCAACTGCGTCTCCTCTATACCGGACTTGAGGATAAAGTGGTCGAATTGCAAAAAGCTGAATCAGCTCTACAGCAAAACGCCCGTCGTCTAGAAGCGCTGCACGAACTAGACAGCGCCATCCTGGCCACACAATCTCCTGAAGAGATGGCTGCCGCCGTACTCAACCACCTGCGCGATCTCATCCCTACCATCCGTTCCAGCGTCACCCTGTTCCATGAAGAAGCTGGTGAAGCTTATATTCTGGCCGCCGCCGGCCCCGGTGATGACAAGATCGGTTCCGGCCAGACGATTCCCCTTTCCGCTTTTGGCGATTTGGCGGATTTACGCGCCGGACGGCCGCGTTATGTAGATGATGTTCCCCAAATGCCTGGAGACTCCTATACCCGTGACAGCCTGCTCGATCTTGAAGTTAATTGCTACATCAACTTCCCCCTTAACTGGCGAGATACACTCATCGGCTCCCTTAATTTAGGCAGCCATGACGCCAACCTGCTCCATGAAAAAAACATGGACATCGCCCGCGAATTGGCGGACCAATTAGCCGTTGCCTTGCGCCAGGCCCAATTGTTCGATGATACCCAACGGCAGTTGCAAGAATTAAGCGTTTTGCACGCGGTGGCCCTGGCGGCAACGGAAGAAACTGACGAAAACGCTCTCATTCAGCGCGTCACCCAAATTGTCGGCAAAACCTTATACACAGATAGCGTAGGCGTCTTGTTGGTGGATGCTGTTTCTGAGAACCTGGTCACGCATCCTTCCTATCAAGGATTGGAAAACTACATGGGTGACGCCACCTATCCCATTATTGAGGGCGTTACTGGCTATGTCGCGCGTACCGGACAGCCGGTGTGTGTTCCCGACGTTTCCCAGGAACCCAAGTATCGTCGCGCATTGGCCGCTACCCGCTCTGAGTTATGTGTGCCCCTTAAAGCGGGTAGGGGGATTTTGGGTGTGTTTAACGTGGAAAGTAATCAGCTGGACACGTATGCAGATGCGGATATGCGGCTGTTGGTGACATTGGCAGGGCAATTGGCGACGGCGATTGAACGAATCCGCCTGTTTGACCAGGCGCAAGCAGAGATTGTGGTGCGGCGGCGGGCGGAAAAGGCGCTGCGACAGGCGCGGGATGAGTTGGAACTGCGCGTGGCCGAGCGCACCGCCGAATTAACCCTGCTCAACCATGCCAGCCAGGCGCTCATCTCCACGTTGGAGCAAGACCAGGTGCTGGTGACGGTTTTGGGCGAACTGCGTAACCTGCTCCGAATCGTGGCTTGCTCCGTGTGGCTGTTGGATACGAAGACGGGTGAAATGGTCTGCCGCCAAAGCTCTGGGCCAACACGGGGCCAGATACAAGGGCTGCGTTTGCCGATGGGTGTGGGAATTGTGGGTTGGTGTGTGCGTCACGGCCGCAGCCTCATCGTTGCCGACGCCCAAACTGATGATCGGCATTATACGCAGCTTGACCAGTTCATGGGCATCACCACCCGCTCCTTGCTCACAACGCCGCTCATCGTGCAGGGGCGTGTGATTGGGGCTGTCCAGGCGCTGGATGTAGATGTAGGCCGGTTTGATGAGACTGATTTGGTTCTGGTGGAATCGTTGGCGGCCACGGCTGCCTTCGCCATCGAAAACGCCCGGCTTTTCAGCCAGGCCCGCATAGATGCGGAAACTCGCGCGGTTTTGTTGAGCGAAGTGAACCATCGTGTCAAAAATAACCTTTCCGCCATTATTGGGCTGCTGTATGCCGAGCGCCGCCACTCCGATCTGACCGATCAGCCGCGATATCAATCCATCATGCAGGACTTGATCAGCCGGGTGCAAGGACTAGCCACGGTTCATGAACTGTTGTCTGCCTCAGGCTGGACGCCTGTTTCTCTGTCAGAACTGGCCCGCGAGGTGATTCAATCCGCTTTGCAAGGGTTGTCGATGGATAAACATGTTCGGGTTGAAGTGGCGCAAACGGCCGTCCTGGTGACTCCCAATCAGGCTAACTATCTGGCGCTGGTGTTGAACGAACTGACGACCAACGTCATCAAATATGCTCTGGATGGGCGGCCAGAAGGAATGGTTTGGGTGAAAACGACGCTGGCCGATGGGCGGGTTAGCCTGGAATATCGAGACGACGGGCCGGGTTATCCGCCAGATGTATTGGTCGAACGCTCGCCCCGATACAACGTGGGCTTTCACTTGTTGCATAACATGGTGCGTCGTAGTCTGGATGGAACGCTGAGGCTGGCTAATGATGACGGCCGTTCCGGAGCCATTGCCACTATTACCTTCAAAGCATATTCCGAATCCACTGTGGACATCACTGGCGTCCACACACTGCGAGAGGGTTATCAATGAGAAATGAGAAACTCCGCGTTCTGATCGCTGAAGATGATTACCTGGTGAACGAAATGGTGCGGGGCATCCTGTTGGAATTAAATTATGATGTCGTGGGAGAAGCCACCACTGGGCCGCAAGCGGTGGCGATGGCCGCCAGCTTGCGACCCGATGTCATCATCATGGATATTCAAATGCCGGGGTTCGACGGCATTGAAGCCACCCAACGCATCCAACAAACATGCCCTACGCCGGTGGTCATTCTCACAGCGTATGAAACGCCCGATCTGGTGCAGCGGGCCGGCGCCGCCGGCGCCAATGCATACCTGGTGAAACCAGCCAATGCCCGGGGATTGGAGCGCGTGATCACCATTGCCCGCGCTCGATTTGGAGACATGCAGGCTTTGCAACATCTAAATGCCCAGCTTCAGACTGACAACAAAGAGTTGGACGCTTTTGCCCACACCGTTGCCCATGATTTACAAAGTCCGCTGAGTCTGGTCATTGGGTTTTCCGATTTACTGCGCGAGAGCGTGACGCATAGCGTGGCGCATGGCGCGGCGCATTATCCACCGGAAAAGGTGTCGGAAATTCTAGGCGCGATTTCCCGAAATGCGCGCAAAATGAGCAACATCGTTGACGAGTTGATGTTGTTGGCTGGCGTGCGCAAAATGGAGGTGGAATTGGAGCCGGTGGATGTGCTGTTGACTGCTTTGGAGGCGAAACAACGGGTGGCGCATCAAACCATGGAGACGGGCGCTATCATGGAAACGAGTGATTCCTGGCCCCTGGCCCTGGGATATGCGCCCTGGATCGAGGAGATTTGGGCCAATTATTTGAGCAATGGCATCAAGTATGGCGGCCAGCCGCCTCATCTCCGCCTGGGGGCGGAATTGACGGGGGATGGGATGGTGAAGTATTGGGTGCGGGATAACGGCCGTGGCCTGTCGCCGGCCGACCAAGCCCGATTATTTGTGCCTTTCACTCAGTTGAAGCAGGTGCGGGCCAAAGGGCATGGATTGGGACTGTCCATCGTTCAGCGCATCGTGGAAAAACTGGGGGGGCGGGCCGGTGTGGAAAGTGTAATTGGCGGGGGAAGTACATTTTGGTTTGCATTACCGCAGGTGAATGATGAGACTGTTTGAAATACTCGTTTTGGCGTTAGATGGTTTGTTTTTGGTGTGGGCAGTCCGCCGCCCGCGCTGGTTGAATTGGCTGCCGATCACGGCCGTCCTCCTCATTCCGCTGCATCTGGCGCTGGAAGGGTATCGCTGGCAAATGGCGCTGGCGTATGGGTTGACGGCCGTGCTGGCGGCGACGGCCGTCTGGCGATTGCGAACCGACGCCGCACCGGGGCGAATTTGGCGGGGGGTGGGTTTTGTGGCGGGCTGGTTGGTTTTGGTAACGGCCGTCGCTTTGCCCTGGCTGATGCCCGTCCCCCAACTGCCGCAACCAACCGGGCCATGGGGCGTGGGCACTGTCGCCTTCTATTTGGTAGATGAAAACCGCGATGAAATCTGGACGGACGATCCCAATGATCATCGGGAGATCATGGCGCAGATATGGTATCCCACCGCGCCGGACCCTGTTGGCGAAACCGCCCCCTACCTAGAAAACCTGGATGTGGCCGGCCCGGCGCTGGCGGAGCAGTTTGATTTGCAGCCTTTCCTGTTCGATCACATCAATCTGGCCCAAACCTCCGCTTACCCGGATGCGCCGGTGGCGGATGGGACGTGGCCCATCATCCTGTTTTCGCACGGCCTGACCGGCTTACGCGGCCAAAATACGGGGATGGCGCAGGAGCTAGCCAGCCGCGGCTTCATCGTCGCCGCCATTGACCATACCTATGGCAATGTGCTGACGGCGTTCCCGGACGGCCGCACCCTGTTTTACGATCCCTGCCGCATCGAGCCATCTTGTACGGTGACAGCCTTCGTCGGCGGGCGGCAGTTGGTGGGGCAGTGGGCTGAGGACATCGCCTTTGTGCTGGATGAAATGGCAGGATGGCAAAATGATCCGAACAATCGTTTCTTCAATCGGCTGAACCTGGACAGCGTGGGCGCGTTTGGTCATTCGACGGGGGGCGGCGCGGCCGTGCAGTTTTGTTATGATGATGTTCGGTGTGGCGCCAGTTTGGCGCTGGATGGCTGGATGCTGCCCGTCACCGACGATGTGGCAATTTTGCGCCAACCGGTCATGTTCCTCAGCACACCGGTCTGGCTGGGCGCGGAAAACAGAGCGCGGGGAGAGGCGATGTATGCGCAGGCGGCCGGCCCCGCTTTTAACCTGACCATCGCCGGTACCGCCCATTATGATTTTTCCGACATGCCCCTGTTTTCGCCGCTCACGCCCCAATTGGGTCTTTCGGGCACGATTGACGGCGAACGGGTTTCGACCATTCTCAACCAGTACGTCGTCGCTTTTTTCAGCCGTTATCTGGCAGATGCGGATGGGGAATTGTTGTCGCAGACGGCCGTTTTCCC
This sequence comes from Chloroflexota bacterium, assembly GCA_024277135.1. Classification (GTDB taxonomy): domain Bacteria; phylum Chloroflexota; class Anaerolineae; order Promineifilales; family Promineifilaceae; genus JAJRVV01. Next base: position 29,150 of record JAJRVV010000245.1, read on the forward strand.
CGAAGTGACGATGCAATCCCGCCCATAACTACCGTTCAGTCAACGCGGCCGTTTCCGTCCCCACCACTCGTTTCAATTCAGCCGTTGACAACCGCATCAACGCATTGATTTCGCCGCCGCCGCCGTAGACCAGGGATTGCGCGTAAACGGCCGTGTCCACAATCGTCCGCAGTGGGGCGAGATGGCCAAACGGCGGCACCGCCCCTGCCGCATAGCCGGTGGTGGCTAACACCTGTTCCGCTTTGGCCGTTTTCAGCCGTTTCCGTGATACGCCTACGTAATCGGCCAGGGTTTTCCAGGCGATGCGGGACAACCCATTGGCGATGACCAGCAGCGGCTGCCCGTCCGCCAGAAACAACACCGACTTGATGATTTGCGCCGGTTCCACGCCGACGGCCGCCGCCGCGGCCGCCACCGTCGGCGTCTCCGCCTGCAAATGCACAATCTCCGCCTCAATCTGATTGTCGGCCAAAAAATTTGCCAGGTCTTTTGAATTCATTTCGTTTTACGCCTTTCCGTTTTACGTTTTCCTCCACTTCAGGCATAATTCTACCAACAACAACCCAGGAGCGACAGAACCCTATGAGTCAACTTATCAGTCATCTCAACCCGAACAGTCCGGAGTACAAAACCAATTTTGAGCATAATCAGAAATTAGCCCAGCTTTTAGCTGAACGACAGCGGCAGGCGGCGGGAGAACGGCCGTCCCGCGTCCTCGAATTGCAGCGTAAGCGAAACAAACTGCTGGCGCGCCAGCGCATCGAAGCCATTTTGGACGAGGGCAGCCCCTTCCTGGAACTCTCATCGCTGGCCGCCTGGGGCATGTACGATGGCGCCGCCCCCAGCGCCGGCATCGTCACTGGCGTGGGCCGGGTGTCCGGCATCGAATGTATGATCATCGCCAACGACCCCACCGTCAAAGGCGGCACCTACTTCCCGCTGACGGTGAAGAAACACGTCCGCGCCCAGGCCATCGCCGAGAAAAACCGCCTGCCCGCCATTTATCTGGTGGATTCTGGCGGCGCATTCCTCCATTTGCAGGACGAGGTGTTCCCCGACACAGATCATTTCGGCAACATCTTTTACAACATGGCGCGCATGTCCGGCAAACAAATCACGCAGATTGCGGCCGTGCTGGGCAACTGCACCGCCGGCGGCGCATACATCCCCGCCATGGCCGACGAAACCGTCATCGTCAAAGGCAACGGCACCATTTTCCTGGGCGGGCCGCCGCTGGTCAAAGCCGCCACTGGCGAAGAAGTCACCGCCGAAGAGTTGGGCGGCGCCGATGTCCACACCCGCATCAGCGGCGTCGCTGACCATTTCGCCAACGATGAGCCGGAAGCGTTGGCCTGGATTCGGGAGATCGTCAGCCATCTCAACCGGCGCAAAGAAATCCCGGTGGTGATGCAGGAGCCGGAAGATCCGCTGTACGATCCTGAAGAGTTGTATGGCGTCATCCCCGCCGACGCCCGCCAGACCTACGACGTGCGCGAGGTCATCGCCCGGCTGGTAGACGGCTCCCGCTTGAGCGAATTCAAAGCCCGCTATGGTCCCACCATCGTCACCGGCTTTGCCCACATCATGGGCATCCCGGTGGGCATCGTGGCTAACAACGGCCTGCTGTTCAGCGAATCGGCGGTGAAAGCGGCCCATTTCATCCAACTGTGCGGCCAGCGGGGGACGCCGCTGCTGTTCATGCAAAACATCGCCGGTTTCATGGTGGGCAAGCAGTACGAAAATGGCGGCATCGCCAAAGATGGGGCCAAGATGGTGATGGCGATGAGCAACGTCAACGTGCCCCGCATCACCTTGCTGCACGGCGTCAGCCACGGCGCCGGCAATTATGGCATGAGCGGCCGGGGATACGACCCCAACTTCCTCTTCACCTGGCCCAACAGCCGCATCAGCGTCATGAGCGGGGAAGCGGCGGCGGGGACGTTGTGGACGGTGGGGCAGCGGCGGGCGCTCAGTCGCCTGGAAAACCCGACGCCGGAACAGATCGCCGAAGTGGAAGCCGCTTTCAAGAAGCCGATTCTGGAAAAGTATGAACGGGAAGGAGACCCGTATTACGCCACCGCTCGGCTGTGGGATGACGGCATTCTCGACCCGGCGCAAACGCGGATGGCGCTGGCGCTGGCCTTTTCGGCGACGTTGAATGCGCCGTTGCCGACTGACCGGTATGGGACTTTCCGTATGTAAACGAGAGATGTGGTAAAATTAGCGTATGGCACACATCCCATCATCTGTTGCTAAAATTGCTCCTGGCGGCAACCTAACGACCCGACAAAAACGACGCTTTTTGATTGACATGGCGTTGCGCCGGATTCGGCCCGGCACGGGTAGCAGCCATGAATTCATGAAAAGGAGAACGGCAATGCGCCAATGGCCTGACCTTCGTAAAATTCTGGAGGATTTCGACTGGGTGATCATAGGGGGGGTGGCTACAAGGGCTTATATGCCAGAACGTGTTACCAAAGACATGGATATTCTGGTTCGAGAGGAAGATGGCCGTGATGTATTAGACCGGTTACAAAAAGCTGGTTTTGCTGTTGTATCACCGTTATCAATAGGCGGATATATGTTGTCTTCGCTTGAGGGGGTAGAAATAGATTTAATTTTTGGAAATCAGACTTGGTTGGCTGAAGCGCTGGCTAACCCTGACTATGATTTTGCAGGTTATCCCGTTCTTGGCCTGCCTTACTTGATTCTCATGAAAATGATGTCTGCCCGAGGTCGTGATTTTGGCGATGTCACCACGATGTTAGGATGGGCTGATGATGATGCTCTAGAAAAGGTGCGGCAGGTAATAACAAAATTTAGTCCTCAAGACAAAGATGATTTGGAATCGTTGATTTTCCTGGGCCAGCAGGAACGTCAACTGCCAGATGATTTGATTTAGGAATGAGTCGCAAGACATCCGATTTCTCACTGTCGAATGTGCTGACCTCGTGAGTGACAAGAAATCGGATGTCTGGTAGTTGCCTCAAGGCTTCACATCCACCACACCGCCAAACGAATTGACTGCCAACGTCCACTCACTGCCAGGGGTGAATTGGAGAAACTCCTCCAGGCTGCTGGTGGTGTAGGTGTACCGCTCCCCGTCGCTGGAAAACACAACTTCATATGACTCATCGGCGGCGCCGGTTCGTTGGTCGCCCGATAGCGATGTTTGCGGCCAAATCGGGTTTAGATCCGCGCCGCTGATTTGGGCGGTGTCCACTTCCACCCACTCAGTCACCGTGTACTCGCAGAAATCGTCATACACCTGGTATTCGCAATCTTGCACCACTTCGCCCAGGCCGGTTCCGGTATCTACCGTGTAGGGCGTGCCGCACACCTCGACGGAATTGGGGGCGGGGTTGGCCTGGGTGCGGCGCACCCGCTCGGAGCAACTGCCCACGCTGGCATCGGCGGGGATTTGGTCGGCCCAGTCGCTGCGTTCCACCGGCCCCAGCGCTTCGATGGCGATGCTGCGCGTCCAGTTAACGGATTGGACGGAGCCGGTGACATCTTCGGTGCGCAGGAACATGACTGCCAGAATGCCGCACAAACAGAGGAGGCCAATCAAAATGACGATGAGGAAAACGGGAACGCCTCGTTTCTTCTTGGGGGCGTCGGGCACGGCCGTTTCCCCATCCGGTTTTTGCAGGAGACCATTGCAGTTCGAGCAGCGCACGGCCGTTGCCGGGTTCATCGTGCCGCAGAAGGGGCATTTCACATCCGGCGCTTCCTTATCCTGAAACGCGCCCAAAACCTGGCCCGATTGCCGCCGGGCAGCATCGGTGAGATCCCCCATGCAGTTGCTGCAAGTTGTAGCGCCGGCCGGGTTGCGCGTGCCGCAGTAGGGGCAGATGATGTCTGGCCCAACTTTGGCGGCTTCAATCTTCTTCTGGTCAGTGACGATTTCCTCTTTTGCCGCCTGCTGAAATTTCACATCTTCCGGTTGGGGCGCTCCACAGTTTGAACATTTAGCGGCCGTGCCGGGATTGCGTGTGCCGCAGAAAGGACATTCCCATTCTAATTCTACATAACCGAGCGATTTTTTGGCCATCTGACGTTCTCCTCAGGAAGTGACTAAAATTTGAAGTGACTATAGTGATTCGTAATTTTCCAAAATCAAGCAAAGTGACAAACCAACTTCACAATTCACAATTCATAATTCATTATTCACAATTCATTATTATCACCATTCGTTGGCGGAGTTGCAAGGGGATTTTGTCGGTGTGGGTTATAATTCCGAGAATTGGAGGTGACGATGACGCATTTTGACGCTTATCTGGAGGTTGGGGAATCGGGCGCTTGTATGGCGCGGATATTGACGCTGCCGGGCTGTTTTTTACGCGCCAAAAGCCGCGCGGCCGCATTGTCAGAACTGCCGGATGTGATTCTCTGGTATGATGAGTGGCTGCGACAGCATGGTGAACCAGGTCTGGATTTAGAGGAGCCAATCACCGTCACGGCCGTCGTCACTGCCGATGTTTCCGGGCCATTTGATCCCGGCGGTGAAGCGGCCTTGTTTGCTTCGGAACTGGAACCGATCACCGATGCTGAAATCAACCGGTTTTTGCGGTTGGCGTCGTATAACCGGGCAGAACTGCTGGGGTTGATACGGCCGTTGTCCCCCTCTGTGCGCAAATGGCAGCCCGGCGCGGGACAGATGAGTATTGACGCCATTTTGCGGCACATGGGCCGGGCCGATTTGTGGTACGTCTCCCGGCTGTTGGCTGCGCCGACGCCGGTTGATGAGGCGGGGTTGACGGTGCGGCAGTTTTTGGATCAGGCGCGGGCGACGGCCGTCGCCCATCTGCAAACCCTCAGTGATGCCCAAAAACGGGAGCGATTTATCCCCCAGCATGATACCGGCAATTTGCAGGAGCCGTGGACGGCGCGAAAGGCGCTGCGGCGAATGTTGGAGCATGAACGAGAGCACATGCAGCACATCGAGAAAGTATTGGCGCAGTGGCGGGGCCGTTTGCTGGCCGAATTAGCGGCGGAACGGGCCAACCTGCTGTGGCAGCTCAATGGCCTGGACGAAACCACCCTATCCCAGGCTCCGGTTATTGAGGGGTGGACGGTGAAGGATTTGCTGGCGCACATCGGCGCCTGGGATGCGTTTCACACCGAGCGAACGGCGTTGGTCATGCACGGCCGTCTCCACGAAATCAAACCGGTAGGCGAGCGAGAAGGGATGGATGCGCGCAACCAAAACCTGCTGCACCTCTTCCGGGATGTGCCGTTCACCTTTGCTTTGGGCATTTGCCTAAAAGAAAGAAGCGGGTATCGGGCCACGTTGAGCCGTCTGTCGAACGCTGAACTACACCGAGAAATCCGGCTGCCCTGGGGCTGGCGCACCCGACTGCGGGTGTGGGCCGGTTGGCGGGCGCGGCACGATGCCGTCCACGCTGCTCAAATCAGCCAATGGCGGCAAACCTTGCCCAAAGAATCAAAACGGGCCGGGCCAAAATCGGCGCTGTCAGCCATTTACAAAGCCAGCCGCCGTGAGTTTGTAGCGTTGGTCGAACTGCTCGATGAGGAAGAACGGTTGACCCGCCCGGTGTGCGGCGTGTGGACGCTCAAAGATGTGGTAGGGCATTTGCTGGATTGGGAACAGCTGGGGTTGACTGCCTTGCGCCAAATCTGTGCCGGGCAAACGCCGGAATTTGACGCCATCATCCCGGATTTTGACGCCTTTAACAACGCCAACGCGGCGGCGCGGCAGGATCAGCCGTGGCCGGATGTGTGGGCTGAATTTGTGGCCGCACGGGCGCAGATGCTGTCACTCATCGCTGAGGTGGATGCGTCGCAGATGGAACGCGCGTTTACCACGCCCTGGGGAACGACCATCTGGTTATATCGCTGGCTGCTCATCTGGCCCGGTCATGAACGGGAACATGCGCGCGGGCTGCGGGATTCAGTAGATTCGTAATCGTCTAGAATTCACTTCCTGAAATTGGAGACTCAGTAGATCAAGATTTTCGCCACGAATGCCACGAATTACACGAAAAACACGTTCTTAATTCGTGAAATTTGTGCAATTCGTGGCGGATTTTGGATCTACTGAGACTGGAGATTAGAGACTGCCAGTCTCCAGTTAACCAGTCTCCAATCTCCAAACTGGGGATATGTTTTTAGACTATTCCATAATCATGAACAACTTGCCATCAGACCGGCCAAAAATTTCCGGGAAGAAGGTTTCGCGGGCTGTGGCCGGCATCACCTGGAACTCGCCGGGGATGTTGGTTTGCAGGAAGTAGGTGTACTGGTACGTCCCGGCGGGCAGGAAATTGGAGCGGAACACGACCTTTGCATCCCGATATTCGATGCGATTGAACTGCCACCAGCCCCAATAACCGCGCCGGTAATTGTCCTGGCTGACGTCGCCGCTCAAATTACCGGCCGTTGTCTCCAGGCCGGGGTCAATCGCTTCGGCGCCGGCCGGGATGGGATCTTCTACCAACACGTACAGCCGGTCATTGGGCAAGACGATGGTCAATTCCACCCGCACCTGCCCCCCGGCCGCGATTTGGGTGATGGGCTGGCACTCGTCCGTTTCCGGATCGCAGGCGGCATCGTAATAGGCGCGCTCGATGCTGAAGCCCCGGTTAACGGCCGTCACGCTTGCCGCCGGCAAAAAGCTGTTGAGATGGGCCGTGTAATACAAACGGCCGTTCCCCCCCGCGCGTTGGAAGTCAAGGAAATTGACTTCATCCGCCACCAGGTTTCTTAGCGGGATGGATGTATGGCGCGAGTCCAAAATCGTCTCCCGGTCAAACTGGCCGCTGACGATAGAGTTACTGTTTAACGCCAGCCGGTACTCATAATCCGCTTCCAGCTCGCCCGTAGCCGCCATCCAATCGGCGAGGGCGTTGATCACCCACGCCGTTTCATGCTCGGTGGCCCAATGGCTGGCCGTCCGCGCCGACATGAGCCAGCGCACCGCGCCCGCGCCCAACGGGTTAGCGGGATCAATCCGGGCCAACGCATCCAGAATGACGGCCGTGCCCCGCACAACACTGCTCAAATTCCGGTAATCTCGATTCACGTCCTCCCAATGCGTACCGGTGGCAGAGAGGACGGCCGTGTCGTTCAAATCCGCCAGCAGCGCCATCTGCGCCGAGCCGCCCGAATTACCCGCCACTTCATACGCCAACGCCAGATACGCTTTGGCATACGGGTCAAGCAAATGGCGATGTTCGTCAAACAGCATCTCCATCTCCGACAAAAGCGTCTCCCGCCTCGTCGTCGGTTCAGTCAGAGAGCCAGTTTGCCTGGCTTCCGCCAGCACGTAGAGGAAAAACGCCTGCCGGTTTACCTGGTGCCGGCCGCTCAAACTGGCCGCCGGGGCCAGCTTGTCGGCCAGGAAGCGGGCGGCGTCATTCACCATCCGGCCGCTCACCGGATACCCCGTCTCCTGCGCCTTGCTTAAAGCCAGCAGGGTATACGCCGTCAGCCATTCGTCACTCTCGTTGCTGTAGCACCAGCCCCAGCCGCCATCTGTTTTTACCAGCCCTTCCAGGTCACGAATCAGTTGGGGGATGACATCGGCCAGCGCCCCGGCCAGTTTCGGTTCGTCCAGATTCAAGGCGCTGATGGCGCGGGCGGTGGCCGCATTCGCCAGCAGCCGGTCAGTCACCGAGTAGGCGCACACAAACTGGTAATCCGGCCGTTCCAGGTAATCCAGCGACTGCAAGAGCGCCGCCGCCAGCGATGGGCTGAGGGTGACGTCAATGCTGCCCTGTTCCATGTCCACCAGTTCCGGCAGCAGCACCGCTTCCACCCGCCGCTCCACGTCACCATCCAAAATCCCGGCTGTGCCTGCGATGTCGGGCGCGTCGTAGCGGTAGATGGGGATGAGGCCGTTGTCGCCAAAGGTGGGTTTGGCGGCGTCTCGATAGCCGCCGCCGGCCACGCGGAAGGTGAGGTCGGCCACGTTGGCGTTTTTGACTTCCACCTGCCAGCGGGCAAGGACACGGCCGTTGGCCGGGATGGTCACCGTCTGCTCGGCGTCATCCCGCAGTCCCAGCCCTTCCGCTTCCAGGGTGACGGCCGCTTCAATCTCGCTGCCGGTGTTGTTATTGACGATGGTTCCAATTTGTACCACATCCCCCACCGTGAAGAAGCGGGGCGTCACCGGGCGCAGCAACAGCGGCAGGGTGACGACCACATCCACGCTGGTCTGCCCCACCTTGCTGTCGGCGGTGATCGCTTTGCTGGACAGCCGCCAGGTGGTCAGGCTGTCGGGCAGGGGGATTTCGATGGCGGCGCGGCCGTCCGCATCCGTTTGCAGGCTGGCCCGCCAAAACGCCGTGTCCGGGAAATCTTGACGCACTTTTTCGTCATCTTCCTCTGTCCCGGCGGCGCGGCTGATGGCGGTGTCTTCCAGCAGCCCATCGCCGCCGCCGCCGCCCAAACCGGCCGTTTCCACCGGGATTTCCGGTTCCATCCCTTCGCCAGAGATGAACAAGCCGCCGCCAACCTGGCTGCGATAGGGTTGGGGCGCATAAAACGCTTCCAGAATGTCGGGCGCGTTGTCCTTTTTCAGCGTCAACACTGCTAAATCCACCAGCGCCAGCGACACGTCGGCAGAAACGGGGTTTCCGGCCTTGTCGGTGGTGAAGATGTCGTAGACGGCCGTTTCCCCCGGCGCAAACAGGTCGGCGGCAGGGGTCAGCGTCACGTTCAAGCCTAACTGTTCTGGCGACACCGCCAGTTCGGCGATGCCCAGGCGGATGTCGGCGTAGGGGTTGTCGGGGTCATCAGGAGTGACGGGTTTGACGGCCGTCACCGACACAAACACATTGGGCGCATAATCAAGCGGCAGCGGCACATCAATCACATCGCTGTTTGACTGCAAGGTAATCACCCGCTGCTCGATCAGTTGGCCCCGCTCAATCGTCAGCCACGCCTTGATCGGCCCGGCGAAGGGGGATTGCACCAAAATGCGCGCCGTCTCGCCCGGCTGGTACGCCTGTTTGTCGGGAACCAGTTCCATGCGCCGTTCGCGGGGGTCGGTGCGCCAGCCGATGAAGCGTTCGTCGGCCGCCCATAAGTTGGCGCTGCTGACGTGCTGCCGGCCGCCGCTGTCGGTGACGGCGGCCACGGCCACATAACTGCCCCCCTCTGGCGGCACGAAGCTGGCGGTGGCTTTGCCCAGGTTATTCGTCGTCACCCGTACCCGGTCAATTTCAGTGTCTACCGGCTGCCAGATGGTGCGGTAAATGCCGAATTCGGCGTCGCGGGTTCGTTCCCATTCCCGTTGGTAGAAAACGACTTCAACTGTTTGATTGGGCGCGGCGTTCCCTTCCCAATCCTGGGTGATGAGGTTGACGCTGGTTTCCGTTCCGGCGCGAGCAATGTAATTGGCGGGGACGACGCCGACATAGATTTCGGCAGCGTGCAGGGTGACGCTGGCCCGCCCCACCACGGGGAATTCGCTGATGTCGTTGACGGTCACTTCCACGGTGAGGGTCTGGCTGCCGGGATCACGATCTTTGAGCAAATCGGCGGGCAGGTTGATGATGAGACGGCCGTCGCCATCGGTACGGCCGTTGCCGTTTGCCAGCCAATCACCCAAAAAGCCGCCGCCGCCAAACCCGAACGGGCCAAAGTCATGATAGAAATAATCGCCGCCGTCGCCGAAGAAGTAGAAAGAGCCGGTGATGGGCGGTTGGTAAGCGTCGGCGTAAATGTTCCACTGCACTTCCAGGTCGGCAGCCGGGCCGCCAAAGAAGTAGCTGGCGTCCACCGTCACCGCCACCGTCTCGCCGCGCAGCGCTTCGGCGCGATCCGGCGTCAACGTCAGCAAAAATTCCGGCTTGCGGTATTCGGCCACGGAGAAGGCGCGCCGGGCGTTGAAATCCCGGTCGTCCAGGAAGAGTTGGTAGGAGCCGGCGGCCGCGTCTTCCGGGATTTGGTATTCGCCGGTGAAGACGCCATCGGGCGATACGGAGACGGTCAGCGTGTCGTCCAATCCAGCGCCTTCGGGGTCGTAAAAGTTGGTGTTGAGGCGCAGGGTGAGGGTTTGCGGGTCGGGGAGTTGGTAACGGCCGTCATCCGTCTGCCGCACCAACCCTTTGAAGTATATGGTGTCCCCCGGCCGGTAAATGGGGCGGTCGGTGTAAATGTAGGCGAACAGTTCCGGCTCATCCTCATAGCCTACATCCAGGTCAAACTGCCACGGGCTGACGCCTTCGTTCCAATTGCTGGAGCCGACGCCGAATCCCGCCTGGCCCGGCTGATTGCTGACGGCCAGCACCCCGGACAGGTAGTTGTTGGGCGGGGTGTAGTCGAATTGGGCGAATCCGTTTTTGTCGGAGACGGCCGTGCCCAGCCGCGCCCCCTGCTGGTTGTAAAGCGCTAGATTTCGGCCGGATACCGGCTGGCCGCTGGCGATGTCCGTCACCCAGACATAGGCAGCGCCAAACATCTCTTTGACGACGATGTTGGCGTCGGCCACTATCAGGAGATGCCGCTGATTTTGCCAGTAGCGGGCGTCGCCCACGTCTGCCGAATCCACCGTCAGCATGTAAACGCCGGCGGGCAAAACCCCGCCATCCGCCAGAGGAACGTTTTGTAAAAATGCCTGGTCGTCAGGCGCGTCCGGGGCGAATTCCCAACGGCGGATCGGGGTGGCGGCGGGCCGGTAATCGTTTAGTTGGTATGGCTCGCCCAGCAGGTTGAGCGGCAGTCCCAGGTCGAACAGGCTGACGTTGAAGCTGTTGACGTTGCGATACAGCAGTTCCACGTCGGTGGCGAAGCTGGCGCTCACCTGGCTGATTCGGCCGGGTAAATTGAAGGAGGCGATGGGGGGGGAGGGAGGGGTGGTGAAGCGCCAGGTGTAATCTCGCCCCAGGGTGTTGCCGTAGGGGTCGGCCGCGTCGCCGGGGATAGTGACTTGGTAGGCGGTGTTAAGTTCTAGTTCAAAGTTGAGGGAGAGGTAGCTGCCGTCTTTGCTGAAGAAGTAATCAACGTCGTCGGGCGGCGGGTTGATGCGGATACGGCCGTCCACCGTGTCCCAATCCATGGGCGAGGCAAATTCCACCGAAATCCCGTACTGCCACGCTTCGGCCAGCCCGGTGGGGTGTACCAGCGCCACGCCGGGGAAAACCACCGTCTGGAAACTGCTCACCGTTTGCCGATCCAGCGCTGCGCCGCCGCTGGCCGATTGGGCGGAATCGTTGACGACGATTTGGTATTCCGTTTCCAGGTTGAGCGGTTGGCGCGGGGTGATCTGCAACACGCGATCATCGTCGAACCAGGCGGCGTCCACCGCCGCTTTGCCTTGTGTTGTGCCCAGGGCTACCGCCGCTTCCGTGCTGGCTCTATCCATGGGGGTGTTGAAGGTGATGGTGATGGGAGCGGAGGGGTTGACGCCAACGTCGCCCAGGGCTGGTTGGAAGGTGACGACGGCCGGCCGTACTGTGGTGAACTGCCAGTTAAAGCCACCGGACAGCGCGGCCCCGGTGAAATCGGTCAAATCGTCGGCTATCGAGACCTGGTAGGTGGCAGCTGCCGCCAGCGGTTCATCCGGCATGAAGCGGTAAATGCTGGTAGAGACCCACTCTCCCTGTCCCGTCACGGGCGGATCGAAAGACAACGGCTGTGGCAAATCCGCTTGCTGGCCAGTCGTTACCAACGGCACAACGGGGCGGTTGAACAGCGCCGTCACCGCGCTGTTCGTGTCCACCCGTTCCGCGCCCGCCGCCGGGATGACCTGGCTCACTTGTAAGCTGCCGATGGTTTGCAGGTAAAGCTGCAGCGGCGTGTCCAGCGTGAACCCATTGAGGCTGGTAGCGGCCTGGCCGATGTTGACCCGGTATCGCTGCCGCCGCTGGTAGCTCTCGTCTGGGGTGAAGATGAGGGTGTCGGGCCGGGGCCAGCTAAAGCGGCCGTTCACTTTTGGCCCAGATGGCTGCCCTTCGTCGTCCACCGCTTCGATGGCAAACGCCTTTTCCACGGAGGGTTGGTTCATGGGCTGGTCAAATCGGATGGTGATGGCGCCGTCCAGCAATGCTTCTTCGCCGGGGGCGGGGCTGCTGTAGATGACTTGGGGCGGCCAATCAATGTCGGCGGGGTCAACGGCCGCCTGCCCGCCAGCGGCGGGTGGGGCCGGGGTGGGGGTGGGTTGGGCGTTGGCCGGGGTGGGGATGATGGCGGTGGGGACGGCCGTTGGCAGCGGCGTCGGCTCTTCTTCCTGGCGGCGGCAAGCGGCCAGCGCTAAACCCAATACAACAGTTAAAACCAAAACACGCAACCAGATATTTTTAGGCATTGTTCCCATACGCTCCTGAATCGTCATCCGCCGGGGATGGCAATTGGCTAAATTCGACAGGCTCCATGTCTCTATTTTAACCTGTTCGACAACGACAGACATCCGATTTCTCGTTGTTGGGTGTGTGGGGGTTGTGACTGACCAGAAATCGGATGTCTTGGCGGTTAACAAATTACAGACATCCGATTTCTCGTTGTTGGGTATGCGGGGGTTGTAACTGACCAGAAATCGGATGTCTTGGCGGTCAACATTGTCAGCCGATGGTGAATGTGCCAAAATAACTTCAAGATGCGTATCATCGAAGGGGAAATTCCGGCGCAAAAGGCGTGGCGGGCGTTGGCGCTGCTCTCGCCAGATCGAGGATTGGGCAAGGCGTGGCAGTTGGGGCTGGCTCTGGCCCATGCAAACAGCGGTCAATTGTTGGCGGCCGTCATCACGCCGACGGCGGATGAGGACGCTTTGGCCCGCGCCCGGCAGATGGCGGAGCGGGTCAAAATCGCCAGCCAATCCCACAGCGAAGCGACTCTCTTGATCGTTGAATCGGCCCAGTATGACCAGGGGGTGATTGATCTGGCGCGCCAGGCGGCCGTTGACCTGGTGTTGACGGTTGCCGATGATTTGATCTGGCATGATTTGAGCCGCGTTCCCTGCGCGCTGGGGGCGATGCGGGGGTCATTTGAAACGGAAGAGAGCGTCGGCGAATTGAAACGCATTCTAGTGCCGACTTCCGGCGGCCCTAATACGGCGCACGCCTTCAACTTTTTGCTGCCGCTGACGCCGGGCGTAGAAGTCACCGCGCTTTACGTGGCCCGACAAGCGCGGGGGGCGCACGAATCAGCGTTGGGACGGGCGCGGATGCGGCAAACGCTCAATTTTGTGGGGGCGGAAAATCGAATCCAGACGAAACTGGTACACGGCCGTACCATCACTGAAGCCATCGTGCGCGAGGCGGGCCAGGGGTACGACTTGGTGGTGATTGGGGCCAGCCGGGAAAGCTCGCTGGACAAAGTGTTGTTTGGCGACATTCCAGCGGCGGTGGTGCGCCAGAGCAAGACGCCGATCATGATTGTGCGTGAGCCGGAAAGCCGGTTGGGTCATCTGGCGGGACGCGCTGCCTGGCGTCTGCAAAATTTTGTGCCCCGGCTCAATCTAAACGCCCGCACGCAGGCATATGTCCGCATTCGCCGCTCGGCGCGGCCAACCGCCGATTTCTTCATTCTCATTGGGCTGGCGGCGTTGATTGCGGCGTTGGGCCTCATTGTCAACAGCCCGGCGGTGGTGATTGGCGCCATGCTGGTGGCGCCGCTGATGTCGCCGATTGTGGGCATTGGCATGGCGATGGTGTTGGGCGACGTTCGCTTTTTACGGTTGTCGCTGGGGGCGGTGGCGCGGGGGTTGGCGCTGGCTGTTTTCCTGGGGGGGCTGGCTGGTTTGCTGCAATTGGGACGGCCGTTAACGCCGGAAATCCTGGCCCGCACCCAACCGACGCTGATTGACCTGGCGATTGCCCTCTTTTCAGGGATGGCCGGCGCCTATGCGTTGAGCCATTCAGATGCGGCGGGGGCGCTGCCGGGCGTGGCCATTGCCGCCGCGCTGGTTCCGCCGCTGGCTGGGATGGGCATCGCGCTGACGACGGGAGATTTTCGCAGTTCGTTTGGGGCGTTGCTGCTGTTCACCACCAACTTTGTGGCCATCAGTTCGGCGGCGGCGCTGGTGTTTTTGGTTTTGGGGTTTCGGCCGTCGCCGGCGCAGAAGGATCGGCGGCAGGTGCGGGCGCGGACGGCGCGGATGGCGGTGGTTTTGGTGGCGCTGGTGGCGGCGCTACTGGGATTTACCACCTATAACCTGGCGCAAGATTCCCGCCAGCGGGCGCGAATTTATGAGGTGACGGAGGCGCAGGTGACGGCCGTCGCCGGGGCGGAACTGGCGGATTTGGAGATTGTGTCGTTTGCGGACGGCCGTCTTCAGTTGGAAATCACCGCCCGATCCACGCGGCCCATCCCCTACAACCGGGTGGCCGACTTGCAGGAGAGCATCGGCATCCAACTGGCGGCGGAAGGGGTGATCCAGGACATCGCGCTGACGATGACGGTCATCGAAGTGACGGAGCTGGACCCGCTGCTGCCGCCGACGCCGACGCCGACCTTCACGTCCACCTTCACGCCCACGCCCGGCCCCACGCCGACCAACACGCCGACGCCGACCCATACGCCATCGCCTACGCCGACGAACACGCCGACGGTGATTCCCACCGACACGCCCACGCCCATCCCCACCGACACCCCCACCGTAATTCCCACTGACACCCCCACGCCAACGCCGACGCCGCCCGCGGCCGTCGTCGCTTATCCGTTTGGGCTGAATTTGCGGGCGGAACCGGGCGTGTCCGGCGAGATTTTGGGGGTTGTGCCGGTGGAGACGGTGGTCGTTTTGCTGGATGGCTCTGTGGAATTGGATGGGTTTTTGTGGCAGGAAATTTTGGTGGATGGGCAGTCGGGATGGGTGTCGGCGGCGTTTTTGGCACGGCCGTAACCCCCGGCGAAATCACCTCATCCGGTTTTGTCAATCAGGCAAAAGAGAGTATAATTTTGGCCGCAATTTTGAGGCCCTGTAGCTCAACTGGCAGAGCAGTTGACTCTTAATCAATTGGTTGTGGGTTCGAGTCCCTCCAGGGTCATAACCGGAAGCCGCTCAGATGATGGGCGGTTTTTTTGTGGGAAACGGCCGTGCCCCCTACTCACCACCCCGGCAAGAGCTATCTTTGGATACGACAAGATACCCCATCATCGGGATTTCCTGCTCGATATACCGTTGTTTCTGAATCGAGAAAAAGCGGACGGACGCCTCCACTTCAAATGTGACCATCTTTTCTCCCAAAAACGATTGAAAACTGGAGAAACCGGGGTCTTTGGGAACGGCAAAAATGCGCACCACGCACCCTTCGGCTGTTTACTGAAACTGATTGATTGATCAGCCGTTCTCGTTCTTCGGCGTCTTCGCTGGTGGCGACGGAAAACCCGGTTAAATGGGCAAATGCGCCTTCTGCCCGATCAATGGCAACGACTTGTCCTGATTCCACCAGTTGCCAAACCGCTCTATTTGCGAGAAATCGCTGCCGGATGGTTTGACGCCGCTGATGTGAATGTCCGTGACAAACACACCTCCATCCCCTGTGTTTGCCATCGCAATCGGTTTGTTAGAGGCGAATGTCAACACTTGAACTTGATCCCGCCAGGCAACCACCTGCCGCACCTGGGGCAGCGCCGAGAGAATGAAAATGATGGCTCCGGCGGCGACAGAGAACACGCCAATGACATTGGCAATGTAACGCAACTGGTTTTTCCAGGCGGATTGGTAACTGCTGCACTGGTTGCAAAGGATGGCTTGATGGGGAATGTCAGCCCCACAAGCAATACATGGTTTCTCACTCTTTTCAGTCATTGGCTACCTCCGATGTTGGATCATTTTTCTTGTTTGGATGCCCACATTTGTAACGCTTCGGCAGCCATATCCCGCACATTTTGAGATTCATCCGTTTGCAGGGCTTGCAGCGAGGGCACGGCCGTCCCGATGTCCGCCACATATTTAGCAATTCGATACAACGCCCAGGCCGCCATCGTCCGCGCATCTGGTTCCGGATCGGCCAGGCGTTGGGTCAGGTCGGGGATGGTTGACGATACATCCAGGCCGTTGGTGGCGGCATAGCCCAGGGTGATGGCGGCGTCATGCCGGATATCGAGCGATTCGGCCGAGAGCAGGCTGACGATGGTGGGCAAAATCCCCAGAAAATCCAATCCTTCTTGCGCGGCAGAGACCAGCAGAGACATGCCGCCCAGTTTGACGGCTTCGTCGCTGGCGGCAAACAATTCGCCAATTGCTGCCCATTGGCGGGCGCGGACATAGTGGATGGTCAGCGCGGAACCGACGTTGGTGCGGGTTTCGGCGTCAGGGTCGCGGGTCAATTGATGCAGGCGGGGCACGGCCGTGCTGATGCCAATGCCCCGGCGCACAGCCCGATCTATGCGGTCGGCGGCGTTCTGGCGCGCGGCCGTCTCCTCGGCCGCCAAATCCGCCACAATTTGCGGCAAATCCTGCCGCAGCCGCGCCGTCGCCAGGTAGCGCAAAAAACCTTCCCACGCCTGGGCCGCTTCAGGATTGACCATACCTGATTCCGTATTTTCCTTGAGGATGTTGACCTTAACCTGCACGCTGGACAGGAGATCGTCAGACACTTGCGCCCCTCCATCCAGAAGCTGGCCGACCACTTTCATATGCCCGGCAAAAGCGGCGTTCATGAGCGGGGTTTTGTCCGCGCCGCCCAGATTTTCGATGTCGGCGCCGGCTGCCAGGAGGTGGGTGACGATTTCTGTGTGACCGTATTCGGCGGCTTCGTTGAGGGCGGTGTTGTTGTAGGCGTCACGGCCGTTTACGTCAGCGCCCGCCGCCAATGCCGCTTTGACCTCATCCAAATTCCCCTGTGCGGCCGCTTTAAGCAATTGTTCGTTGGGCGTCATGTTCATCCTCCATGCAGATGTCTGCCAGAAAACAGGATGCCAGCCGCTTCAGTTCGGCGGCTGGCAAGTTGGCGCTTAGATAGTTGGTGGAGTTGGGGTTGGACGGCCGTTTGCACAAAGAAGTCCGCCCATCACTGCTCTGATGAATCCTTGGGATGTACCAGCAGCGCCGGAACGTCGACTTGGCGCATCACACGGTTAGCAATATCGCCGAAGAAAAAGCGCTTCACCCCATCCTGGGCGCGGGTAGACATGGCAATCACATCAATCCCATGTTTCTTCGTGAGCCGGATAATCTCCTGGGCCGGTTCATCTGTAAAGCACACTGACATCGAGACCTCATACCCCTGATCCGACAAACGCTGTATTGTGGGCAGGAGTTCCACCTCGGCGTCCGCCTCAAGGCTGTCCTCCTGTTGGTGGGCATAGATCGGATGCGTCTTGGGGCCAACCGGATTACCGCCCGGATCGAGCGCATAACCAGAGCCGGGGTCCGGCGCAGCGATGCCCAGGGCGCGAGGCGGTTTGGTCACGTAAAGCAAAATGAGTTCATTCTGCTGAGCCGGCAGCAGGGATTCCACATACGGCAGAATTTTTCGGCTCGACTTAGATCGGGTGACAGGGATCAACACTTTCTTCTTCATCAGGGTTGTCTCCTCGACTCGCACACTGGGGACATCGCCTCATGTCGGCCGGTTGCCCAAGCCCAGAGGCCGGTTCATCTACTCCTCGGCCCCCTTTAGAGTCAATTTATCTACCAAATGGCAGGCGGCAAAATGGCCGGGCTGATACTCTCTCCATTCGGGTTTCTCGGCCTTACAAATATCCTCTGCGTACTGGCAGCGGGGATGAAAGTGACAGCCTGGCGGGGGATCAATGGGGCTGGGGATCTCCCCTTGCAAGATGATCGGCCGCATCGAAGTATCCGGGTCAGGCGCTGGAATAGCCGACATCAGCGCTTCCGTGTAAGGGTGCAGGGGGTTGAAAAACAAATCTTTGGTGGGCGACATTTCCACGATCCGGCCCAAATACATGACCGCCACCCGGTCGCTGATATACTCAACCACACTCAGATCGTGGGCGATAAAGAGAAGCGTCAAGTCAAATTCATCCTGCAAATCTACCAGGAGATTCAGTATCTCGGCTTGAACCGAAACATCCAGGGCTGAAACAGACTCGTCACAAACAATAAACTCAGGATGCAGAACGAGTGCGCGGGCAATGCCAATGCGCTGTCGCTGACCGCCGCTAAAAGCATGGGGGAAACGCCGCAGATGTTCGATGTTCAACCGGCAGCGCAGCGCGATGTCAGCCACACGTTCGTTCAACGCTTTTCCCCGGGCTACGTTGTTTACCACCAGCGGCTCGGCAATGATGTCGCGGACAGTCATGCGCGGATTGAGAGAGGAGTATGGGTCCTGGAAGATCATCTGCATATGCTGCCGAAACGCTTTTAGCTCTTTCCTGTTCAAAGCCAGCACGTCGGTGGCTTCCCCTTCCTGGAGATGGAAGTAGACGCTGCCGCTGGTCGGTTCAAATGCGCGCAGAATGGCCCGCCCGACAGTCGTTTTGCCGGAGCCGCTCTCCCCTACCAATCCTAAAGTTTCGCCCTTGTTAATGTAAAAGCTGACGTCGTCCACAGCCTTCACCGTCTGGGCGCTGGCGCTGAAGCGTCCCGCGCGCAGAGGGAAAAACTTCCTTAGATTTTTTACTTCTATTAGTTTGAGGGTTTCTTCAGCCATAATTTTCTGCCTTAATCCTCATACAAGAAACAATTCACAGTATGATTCTCGCTAATCTGCGTGATACGCGGCACATCAACATCGCACCGGCCGGGGATCATTTGTTGGCAGCGGGTGTGGAAGCGGCAGCCTCGCGGCCGGGCCAGTGGGCTGGGAACCTGTCCCTCAATCGCTACCAGGCGTTGATTTTTTCCCTTGCCGATGCGTGGGATCGCGTTCAGTAAATTGATTGTATAGGGGTGCTTGGCGTGGTAGAAAATATCGCGCCGGGAGCCTTGCTCTACCACCTCGCCCAGATACATGACCGCAATTTCATCGGCGATTTGGGCGATCACACCCAAATTGTGCGTGATGAAAATGATCGCCATCCCAAACTCATTTTGCAGTTCTTTCATCATCTCCAAAACCTGAGCTTGAATGGTCACATCCAGGGCTGTCGTCGGCTCGTCGGCGATGAGGAGCGAAGGATGGCTGGAGAGGGCGACAGCGATCATGGCCCGCTGCCGCATGCCGCCGGACAATTCAAAAGGATACTGCTTGAAACGCTGCCGGGGGTTGGGAATCCCTACCCGATCTAACAAATCAATTGCAATTTCCTGGGCTTCCTGCTTGCTTACATCGCGGTGCTCCAGGATGGCTTCCATAATCTGATTGCCAATGGTATATACCGGGGAGAAGGAACTCATCGGTTCTTGAAAGATGACGGCTACATCCCCCCCGCGAATACTTCGGATTTTGCGGCCGTTTTGTTTAAGCTGCGTAATTTCGACGACTTCGCCATCTTTGCGAGTCAGCTCAATCGAGGAGCCTTTGCCGATGATCGAGTTCTTGGGCAGGAGCCGCATGATGGCCTGGGTGCTCACGCTCTTTCCGGAGCCGCTCTCGCCTACAATGCCTAACGTTCGCCCCTGATCTACGGAGAAATTGACGCCGTCAACGGCGGTGATGATCCCTTCATCTGTTTTGAATGAAATTCTGAGGTCTTTTACCTTGAGCAGGTGATACCCATTGTTAGATTCGTTTGTTGTCATACCCATTATTTATCCCCATATCACGATCAGCCGCTCACCTGGTATGGATCTGCAGCGTCTCTTACCCCATCCCCCAATACGGTAAAGGCCAGCACCGAAGTGACCACAAAAGCGGCCGGTATGAACAGCCAGGGAGCTTGCTGGATGGCGCGAACCGTCTGCGCATCTTGCAGTAGAACGCCCCAACTGATTGTTGGCGGACGCAGACCCAGCCCCACGAAACTGAGCGCGGTCTCGCTCAAAATCACGTAAGGGAATGAAATGACCAGATCAACGATGATGTAACTCATAAAGGCCGGCAGTAAGTGCCGGGCAATGATTCGACCAGGACTGGCTCCGGCTAACGTAGCGGCCACCACATAATCCTCGCCGCGCAGGCTGAGCAGCTTGCCGCGAATACGGCGGGCCAGCGTCGGCCAGCCAACGACCGCCAAAATCAAAGTCATGGCGAAATAAACCTGGGTAGACGACCATTCTTGGGGAAAGGCGGCCGCCAACCCCATGTACAGCGGAATTACCGGAACGACGCGCACAATCTCAGTTAACCGTTGGATGAGATAATCTGTCCAGCCGCCAAAATAGCCGGCCACCCCGCCGATGATTAAGGCCAACATGAAGGAGATGAGTACCCCCAGCACGCCAATGGATAATGAGGTGCGCGTGGCGATCAGGGCACGGCCGAAGACGTCTCGCCCTAGACTGTCGGTGCCGAAGAGATGAACCGACCCTTCACTGATCCCAAACAGATGGGTTTTCATCTTTATCAGACCCAATAATTTGAACGGTTCGCCCGGAACGAAGAATTGAATCTCGCGGCGAATGGAAGGGTCAATCGTGCTCTCCATGCGTAAAGTTTCTGGGTTGCGCTCTGATTTAATGCCGGGGAGAAACGGCCGTAACGCACAGCCATCATCGTTGCAAAAACGGGGGATTTGGGGGCTGACCAATACCGCATCACTTAATCGGGTCGTGCCGGTATAGGGCGCTAGAAAATCAGCAAAAAGCCCCAGGAACACCATGAAGAGCAGATAGTACGCCCCGGCCTGGGCCACGCGGTGCTTGCGAAAACGCCACAAAATTAACTGAAATTGGGTGGCTGAATAATAGCGCAGCGCCTCTTCTGACTCGGTGTTGTCAGGCGTGGGCGCTGCTGTTGAGGACAAATCGGCGGTTGTCATATTCCTTAACCTCCGGTTAGCTTGACGCGCGGATCCAGGATCGCGAGGGCGATGTCTGAGAGAAAATTCATAAACACGATCATAAAGGTCAGGATGAGCAAGATAGCGCCGGCCACAAACATATCTAAATCGAGATATGATTTGAGCAGCAGTTCCCCCAGCTCCGGCAAGCCCAAGACCAAAGCCACAATCGGCAGTTCAGAAAAGATGCGGTTAGCGTCAAAACTCATGGTGCTGACGACGGGGTTGATGGCTAGCCGGGCCGGGTATTTAAGCAGCAGCTTCCATTCCGGGACGCCCCGGGCGCGGGCTGCGGTCACGGACAGGCTGTTCAACTCGTCGAGCATGGTAGCGCGCACGGTTTGTAGTTGGAAGGCTGTGGCCGACCAGGCCAGGACGATGGCCGGGACGATGAGGTGGCGGATCAGGTCTAACGCCTTTTCAAGGCTCCACGGGGCATCCTTGTACTCCGGCGAGATAAGCCCGCCGACAGAAGAGTCAAAATAAGTGATGGCGATGTACAGCATGACCAGGGCCAGCAAGAAGTTGGGCAGGGCTAACCCCAAATAACTAAACACGGTCAACGAGTAATCTTCAATTGAGTTACGTCTGATGGCGGCATACATGCCCACCGGTATCGCAATCAGATAGGTTACGATCAATGTTGAGAAAAGGATCGCCAGGGTTAGCCAGATTTTTTGTCCAATGACGTTGTTGACCGAAGTTTGAAAGGCAAAGGCTTCCCCAAAGTCACCGTGAAGGACAATGCCTCCAATCCAACTGAAATAACGCTCCGGGGCCGGCCGGTCGAGGCCAAATTCCGCCCGGATGTTTTCCAGGTCTGATTCGGTGATGTTGGTGCCCGTCCCCGAAAATTTACGGAACGCCCACCGCTCGGCGTAGTCGCCGGGCGGGAGTTCCATAATTGCAAAAACCATGATCGACACGAAGAACATGGTCACAGCCATGCCGATGATACGCTGAATCAGAAAACGGAGCATATCTTCTCCTCCTTTATGTATGATTGAAGTAAGAATGCTCTACAATTCACTTAATACCTGCTGTTCTGAAAATAGATTAGATTCAGTAGATCAAGATTTTTGCCACGAATGACACGAATTACACGAAAAACAAGTTCTTAATCGTGAAATTCGTGAAATTCGCGGCAAATTTTGGATCTACTGAGATTGGAGTCCAAAGCGTACTTTGTACTTTGGACTCCATATTCTGCAAACGTGTCCCCCGCCTCAACCTCTCTCCCTTGAGGGAGAGGGTGAGGGGTGTCGCATTGGCGACAGAGCAAGGGGTTCGCCTGGTCTTTATTCTTCGAAGTACCACTGGGCCGGGATCATGGGGTAGGAGCGGTAGTAGTCGTAGCTTACCACTGTGTAAGGCCCAAAGTTGCGCAACGTGTTGTGGTGGATGATCGGCGTTTTAAGGTTTCCAGCAATCCCGATCTTCCACAGATTGTTTACGTGAATGTCAACAATCTGCTCACCCAGGGCGTCGCTTTCCGGCGACCCAAGCGGGTATTGGAGGAATTGGGCGACGATGTCGTAAAGTTCGATGACATCGGCCGGCGGCTCGATGCCGGAGGCGCCATCGGTGTTCACCCATTCTTGCCACTGGTAGGCAATACCGGGGTTAAACGGCTCGCCAAACGGAGGCAGCAGCATCTCGGTGTTCAACACGATGATAGCCCCGGCCGTGCCGTCATACTTCCAGGTGAGTACATCGGCCTGATTCGAATTGGCGCGATCACGATACTCGTCAGAAGTCACTTCCTTGAGAACAGTGGAAATACCAACCGCTTCCCAGTAATCTTTGACCAATTCGTGGGTAGCCACCGGGCCGCCCTGATTGGCGAATTGAAGATCAAGCGTGAGGTCTGAGCCATCAAGCCGATCGCGGAAGCCGTCGCCGTCCACATCAACCAGACCCATATCGTCGAGCAGCGCGTTAGCTGCATCCGGATCATATTCGATGAAGGCAGTTTTGTGCTCTTCTGTGACGAAGTTAACGGTATTCGGATCGGCCGGGGTGGCCTGGATTGGCTCAGCCTGACCGAGGTAGACCAACTCAACGATCTCGGCCCGGTTAATGGCTAAAGACATCGCCTGACGGAAGCGCAGATCATTAAAAATTTCGCGCATCCCTTCATCCGGGTGGTTCAAGTTAAAGCCGTAGAATACGGTGGCGCCAACACCGAAGCCCAGGTCAACAGTGTAGTTGCCGTTGGCCTCATTCTCTTTGTAGAGGGGGAAGTCCACGATGTCAATTGATTGCACTTTGTAGTCAACTTCACCGTTGGTGATTTTCAGGTTGCGAACTTCTGAGTCAGGAACGTACAGCTCGTCTTGTTCGTTGATGTAGGGCAGTTGGTTGCCGACAGTGTCAACCATGTAGAAGTAGGGGTTGGCAACCAGGCGGCGCCCTTCGGTGGTCTCTTCTACTAATATGTGCGATTCCAGCGTGGGCAGTACGTCATCCGCTTCGCCGCTTAACAATGGGGAGGGGGTGTCGGTCCAGTCGCTGTTGCCATAGTAGAGTTCGGCCACTTCGGGCAGGGTCATGCCTTCGGCCATTTTCTTTTCAAAGAAATGTTTTGGTTGGAAGGGTTGGATGTAGGTGGTGGCAAAGAAGTTCAGGATGCCGGGGGTTGGTACCGGGAAGGTGAATTTGATGGTTGTTTCATCAACGACTTCTACCTTCATGGTATCATCGCCAAAGGCAGCCCAACCTGGTGTGTTGGGAAAAACGTCGGGGTTCAGAATCAACTCGTTCATCCAGAACTCAATGTCGGCCGAGGTGAATGGTTCGCCATCAGACCATTTGTGGCCTTTACGCAGAAAAACGGTCAGTTCAGTGAAATCATCGTTCCATTCCCAATCTTTGGCCACGTTAGGCTCAATCGTCACGTAATCATCGCTGAAGCGAACAAGATTCACGTGACGAACGCTCAAGAAGTCGGACGTACCCGCCTCGGTTGCGTTGGAAAGCGCATTGAATACGCCGCCGTACTTGCCGATCGCTTCGTAGGGTACGACGACCAGCGGTTCATCCGGCACGCGATCTTCTACCGGCGGCAGGTCAGGGTTATTGGTGATCTGGGCGTTTAGTTCGGCGATGGAGGGGTTCTCATGGAAGGCCATGGTACAACCGGCGGCAGCTTCGTAATCGGCTAATTCGTAGAGTCGCTCGAATTCACCAGCCGTAACGCCGGCGCGGTCGGCTATGGTCACGGCCGGACAGCCCTCACCCATCGTTTCATCAGGCGCCGCTGCTTCCGTAGGCGCTGCTTGTCCCTGATCGGAGGCGGGTTCTGCTGGTTCCGGGGTTGTTTGATCATCTGTCCCGCCACAGGCGACAAGAACCAAAGCCAGCAAGATAAATAGCGTGATAAGCCAATGCTTTCTATTTTTCTGCATTTCTCTCTCCTTCTGAGAATTTTTACTGTTCACCTGGGAGTTTGTCGGAAAAATTACAATAACAGCACGGATACGACGGATTCTCACGAGCAAAGCAAAGTCTGTGTCAATCCGGATCATCCGTGTCCCCATTCATTTGTTCTCCGATAGACTGTCAGGCATAAAACAACAAATAAGCTTTTATGTTTCAGGCAACCGCCTGACGAATCAAACCATAAGCACCTTTCCTCCGTTAGATGACGTTTTCAATAACTCGCCATTAAACACAACACACAGGTTGTGCCGAACTGGGCCAATATCAGGCAAAATCAGGCAAAATTAGGTATTGTTGCTGTTGGGTGTCTGTGAGTATTGAAACTGTCCATAATTAGTTGATCCATGTTCTTTGGAGCCACGATTACAGCTAGTGTACATTGTGCCACCGCATATGACCAGTAATTCGGCCGCGCTGACACGGATCGTCGCGGCGCTTACACGGATCGTCTCGGCTGTAACACGGCATCTGGATACCTAACTTGTTGAATGGACTGCCTGCTATATTGGCTGTGAACCTGTCTCCGGGAAGGATATTATTCACGGATCGAATTGGCTGGAGGAGGGATTATGACGATACTGATGGTACTGCTGGAGTCTGGCGAATTATAAAATCTTCTCTGGCGCGTGGGGCGATTTTCAAAATCGCCCTACACTGGAAAATTCAAAAAACGCCAGTGTCCAGGTACTATTCAACCGTCCTAAAATAGTACACTATCTCTGTAGTTTTCCAAAACGGCGGCGAATCAGCCGGAATTGACGTGGAAGCCCGGCTAAATTCGTATTGGGGAGGTGGTTTTGCGTCCTGCATCACGTGGTCGCTGATTCGACCCGGCGCGTGATGCAGGACGCATTTGCTTTATTTGGCGAAGCCCACCGCCCGCGTCTCGCGGATAACGGTGACTTGAATTTGGCCGGGATATTGCATGCTGTCTTCGATGGACTTGGAGATGTCTTTGGACAGCCGCATCGCGCCCAAATCGTCAATTTTACCAGGCTTGACCAGAATGCGAATTTCACGACCAGCCTGGAGGGCATAGGCGCTGTCCACGCCGGGAAATGAGGCGGCGATTTCTTCCAGTGTGCGCACCCGTTTGATGTAATTTTCCAAACTTTCCCGGCGCGCGCCGGGACGGGCGCCGGAAATGGCGTCGGCGGCTTCTACAATGATGGCCTCGACCGTTTCTTGCTCGACTTCATGGTGATGGGAAGCGATAGCGTTGACGACTGTTGGGGGCACTCTGAATCGTTTCGCAAATTCTGCGCCCAGCATGGCGTGTGTGCCTTCCTGCTCATGGTCCATCGCTTTGCCCAGGTCGTGCAGCAGACCGCCCATTTTGGCAATTTCGACATTGGCGCCCAGTTCGGCGGCGAGTACGGCCGAAATTTTGGCGGCTTCCACGGCGTGATGAAGCTGGTTTTGACCGTAGGAGGTGCGGTATTTTAACCGACCCAACATTTGTGTGATTTGGGGATGAAGGCCGTGTACGTTGGCTTCATAAGCAGCTTGTTCGCCGGCTTCTTTGATGACTTGATTCACTTCTTTCTGGGCGTCTTTGATCAGTTTTTCGATGCGGGCGGGATGGATACGGCCGTCCGTGATCAGTTTTTCCAGGGCGCGGCGGGCGACTTCACGGCGTACCGAATCAAAGCTGGAAACGGTGACGGCTTCCGGGGTATCATCCACCACGATGTCTACGCCGGCGGCCTGCTCAAAAGCGCGGATATTACGGCCGTTTCGACCAATAATCCGCCCTTTCATCTCTTCCTTGGGCAGCGGCACCACCGACACCGTGATTTCAGCCACCTGATCGGACGCCACCCGCTGGATAGCCATCGCTACCAGTTTGCGCGCTTTGACTTCGGCCATTTCTCGCGCCTCGTCTTCTACTTCGCGCATGATGCGGGCCATGTCTTGCCGGGATTCTTTTTCCACATCGTCCAGAAGCACTCTTTTGGCCTCTTCTGTTGACATGCTGGCTACTTTTTCCAACTGCTGCCGATGTTCATGGGTGATTTGATCTAATTCATTTTGACGGCGATCCAGACGGCTTTGCCGTTTGTTGAGTATTTTTTCCCGTTGTTCCAGCTTTTTTGCCTGCCCATCTAATTTTTCGCCGCGCCGGTCAATGCGCTCTTCTGTCCGGGACAAATCCTGGTAGCGGCGTTCGATTACTTTTTCGGCCTCGCTCCGAATTTGTTTGCTTTCGCGTAAGGCGATGTTATGAATATTCTCCGCTTCTTTTTCTGCGGCTGCTTTTCTCTCTTCAGTTTCTCTTTGTAAAGTGGCATAGGCTTGCTCAGTTTTGGGGCGGGTGATGAAGTAAACCGCGACCGCGGCTACAACGCCGCCTATGAGCAAACCGGCCACAATGCCGATCAATAATTGTTGCATTGTCTAACTCCTTTCATTTGTGACGGCCGCCCACATTTTCCAGTTCATCGCTTTCCTGAACGGCTTGCCACATTTCTTCACTGATTTGTTTGATAAGTCCATAATGAAATCCGCGCCGCTGCAAAAAGCCGCCCAGCTTGACGCAAAATGATTCTTCCGATAAATGTAAGCGGGCCAGTTGTGTCGCCTTTTTCTGTGCTGCCCGGCGCGCAGCCGCTTCTTCATCCACATCGGACAGGACGGCGTCAATGATCTCCCGGCTGATCCCTTTTTGTTGCAGTTCGTGCCGCAGCGCCAGGCGGCTGCGCGGCTTAAACGTTTCTCGCTGCTCCACCCAATAGCGGGCGAAGGTTTCATCATCGAGCAGGTCAACCGCCATCAATCGGACAATGACGGTTTGAATGATGTCGTCAGCATACCCTTTTGGGCGTAAGTTCCGCTCTATTTCGGCAGCGCTGCGCGGACGATAGCTGAGCAATCGCAAAGCGGCTTGCCGCGCCTGCTCAACCGCCTCTTTTTGTTCAAGTTGTTCGATGTCGGCCGGCGTTAGTTCCTGACCGATTTTGAGACCCTGCGCGGTAACGGCTGTAATCCCAAAAGCAAATTCCCCGTCCAAAAAAATACTAATCCGGGAGCGATTCTTTTTTTGCTGTGTCAGCGCCGTAATTTTGCCCATAATAAAAAAACCGCAGCATAAAACATGCCACGGCCGTTGATCGGGAATACGCCTAATAGCAACCCGCAGGTTGCTCAAACCAGGTTGTAGATTTGCTCAGTTTAACGGTTGGCCTCAAGGCAAACCGAAAGGCGTAAAAATTTGCTGATTCTGGAAACAACCAGAGTGAATGGGCGGCCGTTTCCAATCAAAAGCCCGAACAGTACAGGTTATAGCCTGTAAAGCCAGTGGCACATCAAAAGGCGAGAGTGATTGTTTAATCAGCCTCAGCCGGACGTGCCAAAGCCGGCAACCCCGCTTGTTGGCGAACCAGGTCTTCCAGTTCGGCGAGCATTGCCGGATTCTCGGCCAGGAACCGCTTCGCATTTTCGCGGCCCTGACCTAGAAGCGTTTCCCCATAGCGAAAAAAAGCGCCTCGTTTCGTGATGAGTTCGTAATCTACCGCCAGGTCCAAAACATCGCCTGTTCTGGACACCCCTTCGTTATACATGATGTCAAATTCGCACTGGGTGAAAGGCGGGGCCACTTTATTTTTCTTGACTTTGATCCGGGTGCGATTGCCGGTGACTTCGCCGCCAGCTTTGATAGCGCTAATGCGGCGAATATCCATTCGCACAGATGCGTAAAATTTGAGAGCGTTGCCGCCAGTTGTCGTCTCCGGGCTGCCAAACATGACGCCAATTTTAGAGCGGAGTTGATTGGTGAAAATGACGATGGTGTTCGTCTGCTTGATAATGCCAGACAATTTTCGCAAAGCCTGAGACATCAACCGGGCTTGCAGTCCCATATGGGAATCGCCCATCTCCCCCTCAATTTCTGCGCGAGGAACCAGCGCGGCCACCGAATCCACCACCACCACATCCATGGTGCCAGACCGGATCAGCGCCTCTGCAATTTCCAGGGCTTGTTCGCCGGTGTCGGGCTGGGAGACGTATAGATTATTTATGTCAACCCCGCATTTTTCGGCATAGCCGGGATCAAGGGCGTGTTCCATATCAATAAAGGCGCAAAGGCCGCCCATTTTTTGGGCTTCGGCGATGATGTGCTGGCAAATCGTGGTTTTACCCGACGATTCCGGCCCATAAATTTCAACGACACGGCCGCGCGGTACGCCGCCAACGCCGAGGGCGATGTCTAATGACAACGTGCCGGTGGGGATGGCTTCCACCTGGAGGTGCGACGCCTCGCCCAAACGCATGATGACGCCCTCGCCAAATCGTTTGGTGAGAGAAGCCAATGTGTTTTCGAGCATACGGTCCCGATTGTTTTTGCTCATAAGCGCCCTGATGGATTAGCGGTCTGTCTTAATTATTCTCAGAAACTTGCGCGGTTTGTAGATTCCTCCAAGTTTCTATTTTATTATTGGTTATGTAGTGTACAATAGCGTTATGGAAATGGCAAACCAGCAAAAACCAGCTTTTCTGCTCAAAAACATTCGCATAGCCAGTAAGTCGGATGCGCCTCAAATCACTCAGCTTTTACAACGTTCCGTCTATTCTGATTGGCATGTGGATTGGCGGCTGCCGGGAGATTGGATTGGGCGGAAAGGGTTTGTGCTGCTGTCGGCAAATGGCGGTGCGCCGCCGCGTCCTTTCCGCTCTGGCCGCGCTGCTGATTTGCTGGGATGTTTGGCGGTCACGGCCGATCCACCGCCGGCGGCCTGGGTGCGGGTGGTGGGATTGTTGGACGTGATACGGCCGTTTCCCGCATTAGGAGCCATGTTTGAACGGGTGACGGCGAATTTGCGGGGCACGGCCGTCACTGAAATCAATTGGTTGGTCACCCACTCCTGGCCCATCGTTTATTTGCCGGTGATGGGGTTTGCCCTAACCAATCATATTGAGACCTATCGCAAAGACGGCATGGCGATGCCGCCCATCGAATCCGTGCCCGGTCTCACCTTTCGCCCGGCAGCGTTGGCTGATATGACGCTGCTGGCTGAGATTGAGACCGAAGGCTTTGCCCCCCGCTGGCGGTACAGCGCAGAGTCTCTCCGGTTGGCCCATTCGCAAGCGTTCTCTTTTGAGGTGGCGCTGCTGGATGGCGTGTTGGTTGGTTACCAACTGAGTACGCCGACGAAAATGGGGGCGCATCTGGCGCGGTTGGTGGTACGGCTGTGGCTGCACGGCCGTGGCGTCGGTTCCGCCTTGTTGGCGCAGGCCATTCACGGCTATCAGGCTCGCGGGCTGACGCATGTGACGCTGAACACGCAAGTTGATAACAAGCCATCACAGAACCTTTACCGAAAATTCGGCTTTGTCCCCACTGGCGAAAGAACCCCCGTCTGGACAAAGCAGTTGTAATCAAATTTGGAGGCGATAATGAGCGATTTACCGACCGTCCATATCCCGGAAGATGCGCCTTACGTGAATGCGCTTTTTTTGCAAATGCTGCGCGGCATTGAAGAGGTACTTGGCGAAAACGGGTTGAATGCGGTGCTGCGCTCAAGCGGTTTGGCCCGGTACATCGGCAATCCGCCGGAAAACAATCTGGAAAGCGATATCTTGGCCCGCGAATATGCCCGCTTGAATGAAGCGATTGAAGAATTCACCGGCCGGGCTGGCAAAGGGATGCTGCGCCGGATTGGCCGCGCCTCTTTTCAGTGGGGGATGCGTGAGCAAGCGGCCGTGATGGGATTGGCTGGCATCGCTCTCAAAGCCCTGCCCCAGCGTTTGCGTAAACGCGCCATCTTGCTAGGCTTACGCAAAGGGCTGATGGATGTGGTCGAATTTGGCAAAGTGGATGTCAAGTACGAAGGCGGCGTCATGATTTACACCGATTACGCCTGCACCATTTGCCATACCCGGCACAGCGACCACCCGATTTGCCACCTTTATGTGGGCACGCTGGGAGAAGCGATGACCTTTGCCACCGGGAAGGATGCCCGTGAATTTGATATTGTAGAGACCCACTGCCGGGCGCAAGGGCATGATTATTGCCGCTTTGAAATCCGGGATAGACAATGAGAGGGACAGATGGCGCGTTATGAAGTGAGCCAAACCCAATTGGCGGCAGCGATGGCGGGATTACCCGGCTGGACAGTCGTTGACGGCAAATTACATAAGGGTTTCAAGTTTTCCACATTTGCCGCGGCGATGGGTTGGATGATGGCCGTTTCGATCATTGCCGATAAAATGGATCATCATCCAGAATGGGCCAACGTATACAATCGCGTTACTGTCAATCTGGCGACGCATGATTTGGGGGACGTGATCAGCAATTGGGATGTTGAGTTGGCTCAGAAAATGGATGAGTTTGCCAAAGGGTACACATTGTGAGGTGATTATGTTGAAACCAACTTTCAAATGGGCAGATCCGATGCTGCTTAACGAACAGTTAACTGGCGAAGAAAGAATGATTCGCGACTCCGCCAGGGAATTTTGCCAGAAGCAGTTGATGCCCCGCGTGTTGGAGGCCAACCGTCATGAAACGTTTGACCGCCAGATTTTTAATGAGATGGGGGAAATGGGGCTTTTGGGCGTGACATTACCGGAAGCGTATGGCGCAGCGGGCTTGAACGCTGTCTGCTACGGTCTCATCGCCAGAGAAGTGGAACGGGTGGACAGCGGCTATCGCAGCGCCATGAGCGTACAAAGCTCCTTGGTCATGTACCCCATCTACACCTATGGCAGCGAAGCCCAGCGGCAAAAGTATCTGCCCAAACTGGCCAGCGGTGAATGGGTGGGTTGTTTTGGTCTCACCGAACCCAATCATGGCAGCGATCCAGGCAGCATGGAAACCCGCGCCAAAAAGACGGCCAATGGCTGGATTCTACACGGCAACAAGATGTGGATCACCAATTCATCTATCGCCGACGTATTTGTGGTTTGGGCCAAAGCGTATGGGCACGGCGGCGAAAATGGGGACAAGGACGGGGACATTCGCGGTTTTATTTTGGAGAAGGGGATGGCGGGGTTGAGCGCGCCCAAAATCGAAGGGAAATTCAGCTTGCGCGCCAGCGTCACCGGCGAGATCGTGATGGACGAGGTGTTTGTGCCAGACGAAAATCTACTGCCCGATGTGAAAGGGTTGAAGGGGCCGTTTGGCTGTTTGAACAAGGCGCGTTATGGCATTGCCTGGGGCGCTTTGGGCGCGGCCGAATTTTGCTGGCACGCGGCTCGTCAATATACGTTGGATCGCATTCAGTTTGGCCGACCGTTAGCCGCCACCCAACTGATCCAGCTCAAACTAGCCAACATGATGACTGAGATCGCGTTGGGGCTGCAAGGCGCTTTACGGGTCGGCCGTCTCATGGATGAAGGGAAGGCGACGCCGGAAATGGTCTCTCTGGTCAAGCGGAACTCCTGCGGCAAAGCGCTAGACATCGCCCGCATGGCGCGTGACATGCACGGGGGCAATGGTATTTCTGACGAATTCCACGTGATCCGCCATGTGATGAACCTGGAATCAGTCAACACCTATGAAGGAACCCACGACATCCATGCGCTTATCCTGGGACGGGCGCAGACCGGGATTCAAGCCTTCAAGTGATGGAGTCACCCATGAGCCGGTACAAGATCATCGTCAATCCCATTTCTGGACGGGGCAATGGGGCGCGTATCATCCCGGCTTTGCAGGCGCATCTCCAGGAGTTGGGCGTTGATTTTGATCTGGCGCGGACGGAACGGCCGTTTCACGCAGCCGAGTTAGCCCAACAAGCCGCCGCCGACGGATTTGAGGTGGTGGTGGCCGTAGGCGGTGACGGTACGGCCAACGAAGTCGTCAACGGTCTGATGCAAGCCAAACAAAACGGCCGCGCTCCATCGGTGGCTATGGGCGTGCTGGCGGCGGGGCGGGGCAACGATTTCGCCCACAACGTGGGCATGCCCTCCGATTTACGGGCCGGGTGTCAGGCGTTGGCGGCCGGCCATCGCAAAAAAATTGACATCGGCCACGTCAGCGGCGGCTTGTTCCCGGACGGCCGTTACTTTGGCAACAGTCTGGGCATTGGCTTCGACGCCGTGGTCGGTTTCGAGGCGGCCAAAATGACCCGGTTGACCGGCTTCGTCTCCTACCTGGTGGCCGCTCTGAAAACGATTTTTCTCTACTATCAAGCGCCCCAGGTTGAAATCGAGGCCAACGGCGAGACGATGGCCTTGTCTGCCCTCATGATCTCCATCATGAACGGCCGTCGTCAAGGCGGCATCTTCTTCATGGCCCCGGAGTCTGAAAACGACGATGGCTTGTTTGATTTATGCATCGCCGAAAACGCCAGCAAAGCCCGCATCTTCACCCTCATCCCCCGCTTTTTTAATGGCTCCCAATTTGGGCAAAAGGAAATTAGATTTGGGCAAACAGACCATTTGTTGGTGACGGCCGTGCAAGGCGTTTTACCGGCCCATGTGGACGGGGAGACGTTGTGTGAAGACGGCGTCAAACTGGAAGTGAGACTGCTGCCGCGCCAGCTTGATGTCGTTTGTCCCCAAAATCAACCGGATGACTCGTGACGCTAACCTATCGCATCGTTAACGCCATCTTCAAACGCATTTTACGCATTTTGTGCCGGGTGGATGATTCCCAATGGCACAAAATCCCGGAAACAGGCCCGCTGCTCCTGGTCGTCAACCACGTCAATTTCATTGAAGTGCCCATGATGATCACCCATCTCATCCCCCGGCCGCTCACCGGATTCGTCAAGTCGGAGAATTGGGACAAGCCCGTGTCTCGCTGGTTGTTTGAGATGTGGAACGCCATTCCGCTGCATCGGGGCCAGGCGGATTTGACGGCCGTCCGCGCCGGATTGGCCGCCTTAGCCGATGGGCAAATTTTGGCGGTGGCGCCGGAAGGAACGCGTACGGGGGACGGCCGTTTGCGTCAGGGGCATCCCGGCATTGTGACTATGGCGCTCAAGGGGAAGGCGCCCATCTTGCCGGTGGCTTACTTCGGCCATGAGATGTTCTGGCAAAATATCCGCCGCCTGCGCCGCACTGACTTTCGCCTGCGGGTGGGACGGCCGTTTATGTTGGAGATGGGGGACGGCCGTGTCACCAAACAAATTCGCCAACAAATGGTAGACGAAATCATGGTCCAAATCGCCCAATTGCTGCCCCCGGAAAATCGAGGGTATTACGCCGATTTGGATGCGGCAACCGAGTCCTATATTCGTTTCTTACCTGAGTAAATGAATTTCTAAAAAGGCGGATTTTTCTCTGTGCCCTCAGTGGACTCTGCGGCTATTTTCGAGGAGTTCAATCTCCTCACCCGGTTTCCCGCTCCACATCTTTGTCAAAATCCACCCCGTCCGTCGCCGCCAACAACGGCGTGTACATTTCCCGAAATGTTTGGGCGATGTCCTCAATCGGCGTGTCGGCAAACTCGCCCCGGAACTGGAGATATTCCATGTGCCGGTTGCCGTCCAGGTCGAAGGGGTGATAGATGGAGTCTTCACGGCCGTTAAACGCCAACGGCCGTAACCGGAACTTTTCACACAACTCAATGTTAAAGGCGGGGGTGGCTTTTAGCCAACGGCCGTCCAGAAAAACAGCCGTGTACCCGTGCCAGGCAAACACATCCGTCTTCATGGCCTGCCGCATCCGTTCCGTCGTCAGATGATTGCGCACATCGGCAAAACCGAGCCGGGCTGGAATTCCCACCGCCCGGCAGCACGCCGCCAGCAAAATCGCTTTGGGCACACACCAGCCGCGGCCCGCCCGCAATGTCTTGGACGCTTTAAATCCGTCAACCGTCAAATCAACCTGATACGGGTCGTACCGGATACCATCCCGCACCGCGTAATATAACTGCACTGCTTGTGCAACCGGGTCATCGGCCCCGGCGGCATTCGCTTCCGCAAATTCCCGGACGAGCGGATGGTCCGATTCAATCGTCGGCGTCGGTTGTAGGAAACGAGGATCAATCAGTTTGTTACTCATCGCCAAAAGTATAACTCGTTCGCAAGTGCGCCGCACCTAAGAAGGTGCGGCGCACTTGCCGGCCCAGGACAAGATTCCTATGCCGCTCTCTAGGAAATCTGGCCTACTCATGCCAAAACTGACCTGTTCCTACGTTACAATGAGCGGCAAAGGTGAATTTTTCACGGCTCATTCATGACAGGTGACGACATGGTTGGATATGATGT
Source organism: Chloroflexota bacterium (assembly GCA_024277135.1). Taxonomy (GTDB): domain Bacteria; phylum Chloroflexota; class Anaerolineae; order Promineifilales; family Promineifilaceae; genus JAJRVV01. Next base: position 63,499 of record JAJRVV010000245.1, read on the forward strand.
GATGACCGGAACAAGACAGATCGCCAGCAATGGCAACAGGCACAAGGTCATGAAAAACGGTTTCATCGAAAAAGAATACATCATCAACGGGCAAACAATTCACGCCATGCAGGCCGGTAAATCGGGGCGGCAGGTGGCATTGATGATTCATGGTTGGTCTAGCTCCTGGTATGCTATGTCGCCGATTATGGGATTGCTGGCCCAGCGGTTTCATTGCGTCGCGGTTGATTTACCCGGTTATGGGCAGTCGCCGCCATTGGCAGAGCGCGCCACCATTCCCCGGTACGCTGAACTGCTGGCCGAATTGATCGAGCAGGTCAGCAATGGCCCGGTTGTCCTCATTGGCCATTCCATGGGCGGCATGACCGGCATCACCCTGGCTCTCAAATACCCCATTTTGGTAGAACGGATGGTGTTGCTCAGCCCCACCATCAGCGGCCGGTTGTCCACTTCCATCAACCTCTTTATCACCCCTATCACTTTCCTGGAACGCTTTACTGTGGGCAGTTGGCTGGTTGCGGCAGTCGAACGCACTATCGTCGGCATCACCGACCGGCTCATGAAGCCGCTCTCCTTTGCCGAACGGTCAGGCATCACCCGCCAAGATTATGAGCGCATTCGCCAGGATGCTCGCCGTCCCGGACAAGGCCGGGTTCGCGCCGAATGTTTCCGTGCTATGCTGGAAAATGATTTAAGCGAAAAGCTGCATCAAGTGGAAACCCCGGCGCTTATTTTGTGGGGGGCAGAGGATAATACCGTGCCGCTGCGGGACGCCGGCGTCGTC
>JAJRVV010000246.1 GCA_024277135.1 Chloroflexota bacterium
ATAGTATCTATTAAACACGGCATCCTTTTAGGCTATTTCCTTTCGAGTTTGTTGTGATTCTTCGAAAGTTTAGCTCAGAATTGATGTCGTGTTAATTTCCTCCCCCAAGTCTTTTATACGCCCGGGTCATAGAATGCGCTCCTTACGGCCGTGCCGCTTCGTTAACAATTTTTGTCCTCGCCTGGGGACAACCTAGCTTGAGTAGTTTCATGAGGCAAGCATACCGAATCACACCGGGATTGTCTAGCGTGCTGGAAAGATGCCGGTACAATAACGGCTGACTCGAAGGAAAACCACCGTACATGTTGTATGAGGAACAGCCCATGAAAATCAAAATCATCCAGGGAGCCATCCAGGAGCAGACAGCAGACACCATCATCGTCAACTTATTTGATGACGTGACCACCCCCGGCGGGGCCGCCGGCGCAGTAGACAAAACGTTAGGCGGGGCCATCAGCCAATTGATCGCCAACGGTGATTTGACGGGGAAAGCAGGCGAAGTGGGCGTGTTGTACCCGCGCGGGGACATCCCGGCGCATCGGGTGTTGGTGGCGGGCATGGGGAAGCGGGATGGGTATGATTTGGAAGGGGCGCGGCGCGCGGCCGCTGCCGCCATCAAAAAAGCGCGCGATCTGAACGCCAAACAGGTGGCGACGATTGTGCATGGGGCGGGCGTGGCCGGACTGCCGACTGACGCAGCGGCACAGGCGACGGTGGAGGCTTCTTTGCTGGCGTTGTACCGGTATGATGCGCCAAAACAGAAGAAAGATGAGAGCCACGAAATTGAAACCTTGACGGTTGTTGAGTTTGACGCGGGGAAATTGGCGGATATTGAAAGTGGGGTGGAGAAAGCAAAGGGGATTGTGGCGGGAACGGCCGTGGCCCGCGATCTGGTGAACATGCCGCCCAACGTGGCCACTCCCACCAAAATGGCGGAGACGGCCGCCAAAATCGCCAAAAAACATGGTCTGAAAATTACGGTAGGCGGCCGTAAATGGGCCGGCAAACGAAACATGGGCGCCTTCCTGGCTGTGGCCAAAGGCGCCGGCGAACCGCCCAAATTCATCGTGCTGGAACACAACGCCATGTGGGAAGACCTGGATACGATTGTGCTGGTGGGCAAAGGGATCACCTTTGACACCGGCGGCATCTCCATCAAGCCGGTGCAGGGGATGGGCAAGATGAAGGCGGATATGGGCGGCGCGGCGGCGGTGATGGGGGCGATGAAGGCCATCGCCACGCTCAACCTGCCGTTGCATGTGGTGGGCATCATGCCCTGCACCGAGAACATGCCCGACGCCAACGCCTACCGTCCGGCCGATGTCATCACCGCCAGCAACGGCAAAACCATCGAGATCATCAGCACCGACGCCGAGGGGCGGATGGTGCTGGCCGACGGGCTGGTTTACGCCGGACGCTATAATCCGAAAGCGGTGGTTGACCTGGCCACGTTAACCGGGGCTAACGTGATTGCGCTGGGAGCGGGCGTGGCCGCCAGTTTGTTCAGCACAGACGATGCGCTGCGCGATAAATTGGCGGCGGCGGGGCAGGCGGTTCACGAACGGTTGTGGCCGATGCCGTTGTTTGCAGATTACCGGAAATCCATTGATTCAGATGTGGCGGATATGATGAACAGCGGCGGCCGTTTCGGCGGCGTGGGTACGTCGGCCACCTTCCTCAAGGAATTTACCGATTATCCCTGGGCGCACCTGGACATCGCCGGGCAGGCGTTGAGCGAAAAAGATGAGCCGTACACACCCAAAGGGGGCACTGGGTTTGGGGTGCGTTTGTTGGTTGAGTTCCTGCTGAACTGGTGAATTTGATGAGAAAATGACCAGGAGGTAAGGTTGGTACGGCCGTGCCCCCTTGATCCTTGCCTTCGGATACTTTACACTTTACGCGCAAAACGAACCCACTGAACCACCTTATATCCAACTGACTGCCTGAGGAGGTTTCCATGTCTGTGCCCAATCCCCCGCTCACACTTGGTATTGAAGAAGAGTATCAGATCATCGATCCGGAAACGCGGAATCTTCATTCCTACATCTCGGAACTGATTTCGCAGGATGAAAAACGGGACTCAAAACTCCATCTCAAGCCGGAGTTTATGCAATCTCAAGTGGAGGTAGGCAGCTTTATTTGCCAGAATGTGAAGCAGGTGCGGCAAGAGGTGGTGCGCCTGCGCCGGGCGGTGTGCGAGATGGCGGATAGGAATGGGTTGCAAATCGCGGCGGCTTCGACGCATCCATTTGCCCGATGGGATGAGCAGTCTATCACAGAAGGGGTGCGGTACAAGGAGCTGCTGGACGATATGCAGGGGGTGGCTCGCCGTTTGCTGATTTTTGGGATGCACGTGCATGTGGGGTTTGGCGGCGATCTGGAATCGAAGAATTTGATGATTGAGATCATGAACCAGGCGCGCTATTTCATCCCCCATATTTTGGCGTTGTCTACCAGCTCGCCTTTCTGGCACGGCCGTAACACCGGCCTCAAATCCTATCGCAGCGTCGTGTTCGAATCTCTGCCCCGTACCGGCATCCCCCACTCCTTTGAAAGCTGGGGGGAATACAAGCGGTACGAAGATATCATGGCCAGAACCGGCGCTTTTGGCAAAGGGGATCCCATCGCCAAAATCTGGTGGGACATCCGTCCCCACCCTTTGTTTGACACCATGGAGTTCCGTATCTCCGATATTTGCACTACTGTAGACGAAGCTGTGTGTTTGGCAGCCACCTTCCAGGCCATTTGCGCCATACTGCTCAAACTGCGCCAGAACAACATGACCTGGCGGCGGTATCGGCACATGCACATCACCGAAAACAAATGGCGGGCGGTGCGCTATGGTATTCACGGCAGCATGATTGATTTTGGCAAGGGGGAAGAAGTGCCGTTCCACTTTTTGATGGAGGAACTGCTAGAGTTACTCGATCCGGTGCTGGATGAATTGGGCAGCCGGCCGGAAGTGGAATACATCCGCACCATCCTGAAAAATGGCGCCAGCGCCGACCGGCAGTTAGCCGTTTACCGCAAATTTGGCGGGGATGAGAACCGGGAAGAGGCGCTCAGGGCGGTGGTGGATCACCTGGTGGCGGAGACGAAGCAAGGGGTTCAGTAGCCAACGGCGAATAAATTCGCGGCGACAGTTGCAAAACCGGCCTGCGCCGGTTGGTTGCCGTCGCCGCTTTTTTGGTTTAGGCCGGCAAAACGTAGAACAGAATGGCAAAAAAGTGGAGAATACTGCCGCCTAGCACGAACAAGTGCCAGATGGCGTGATTGAACGGCAGTTTTTCCCAAGCGTAGAAGATGACGCCGAGGGTGTAAACGATGCCGCCAACCACCAGTAGGATGATGCCGCCGGGGGGAACCCGCATCAGCATCTCTTTGAAAGCGATGATGACGATCCAGCCCATGAGGACGTAGGCGGCCGTGGCCAGAGCCTCGTACCGGTCAATAAAAAACGACTTGAAAATCACGCCAACCAACGCCAGCCCCCAAACCACGCCAAATAAAGACCAGCCCCACGCGCCGCGCATACTGACCAGCAAAAAAGGGGTGTAGGTTCCGGCGATGAGCAGGTAAATAGCTACATGATCGAAGATGCGCAGCGCCCGCTTGACGCGCGGGTGTTGCACGCTGTGGTAAAGCGTCGAAGCCAGATAGAGGATGATGAGGCTGCTGCCGTAGATGCTGAAGCTGACCACTCGCCACGCATCGCCATAAATGGCGGCTAATACCACCAGAATGGTCAATCCGGCGACGCTCAAGGCGGCGCCGATGCCGTGGGTGACGCTGTTGGCGATTTCTTCGCCGAGGGAGTAGGGGGTGACCTGGTGACTTTTACTTTTGCGGAACTTCATCAGAAACCTCTTGTGACGCAATGCGTTATATCAGGATAGCACACCATTTGCCGGGGAGCAAGGGAACCTGTTTTTGCTAACGGATTGATAACAAAAAAGTGAGTTGGACCAAGTCCCACAATTTTGAGTCTCCCGAAAAAACCGCAGATTTCGCAGTTCGCGCAGGTTTCCCCTCTGGATTTCTCGGTGTTCTCTGCGGCTTTTTTCAGAAGAGTCAATTTTAGACTTTGTACAACAAATCAATGTACTGCTTCAGCATATCCGTCACCAGGCCGCGCAGGGGCATGGTGGCGGCCATGCCATACACCGGGGCCATCCCCCCTTCCTCGGCCGGATGGATTTTGATGTGGGCCACGGCCGCACCCAAATCATCAACAAACCGCTGCGCCACCCCCGGCTGGGTATGACGCAGGGTAACGGCGATGTGGACGGCCGCCGGATGATGCAGCCCGTTCAAACTCCACCCCCTCTTAGTCATGACATCCAGCGCCCGGTAAATGTCCACTTCGTCCGAGGCGAAGGCGATCACCCACAGCGGGTCGCCCAGGATTTTTAGCTCCGGGATGGCGGCGATGCCTTGTTTGAGGGCGACGGCCGTCTCCATGATCCGTTTCGTCGCCGCCAGATACCCATCCTGGCCGATGGCAAGCATCGCCGCCCAGCAGGCGGCGCTGAGCGCGCCCGGCCGGCTGCCGGCAAAGGTTGGCGAAAAGTACAGCCCGCCCGGCCAATCCGCCACCGTGTAATACTGGTAATGGCGCAGTTCCGGCGAGCGGTACAGCGCCACCGACGTCCCTTTAGCGGCATAGCCGTATTTGTGCGTGTCGGCCGACATGGAGGTGACGCCGGGTAGACGAAAATCAAACAGCGGCACCGGATAACCCAGTTTTTCCGCCCAGGGCAGGATAAATCCACCCAGGCAGGCGTCCACATGGCAGCCGATTCCCCGCTGCCGCGCCAGTTCCGACAGCTGCTCGATGGGATCAATGGCGCCATGCGGGAAGGAGGGGGCCGAGCCGACCAGGACGATACTGTTTTTGTTGATGGCCTGGGCCATGGCGGCCACGTCAGCGCGAAAAAAACTGTTGACGTGTACGCGCACCATCTTGATGTTGAAATACTGCGCCGCTTTGTCAAAGGCGGCGTGCGCCGTTTCCGGCACGATCATCTCTGGTTTATTGATCCCTTTGCGCTCTTTGGCCCAATCCCGGTAGGTTTTCATCGCCAGCAGGATGCTCTCGGTGCCGCCGGAGGAGACGGTGCCGCAAATGTCGTCGTCCGCGCCTGCGCCCAGCATGGCGGCCGTCATGGCTACAATCTCGGCCTCAAATTTGCTGGCGCTGGGCCACAAATCGGCGTGAAGCGGGTTGCTTTGCGAGTTGAGGGCGTAGACTTTGTTCAGAAATTCGATGTGTTCCGGATCGCCGTGATAGACCGCGCCGGAGACGAAGCCATTTTGCCAACGGGACTGCTCTCGCTGGTTCAAGCTCTTCATTTCTTGGAGGATGTCGGTGTGGGTACGGCCGTTCTCCGGCAAAGCGGCATAAGTGGTAAACTCGCCCCGGTACGGCTTCAACTCCGCTTCCAGCCCGGCCATCAGCGCATCATATTCCTTTTCAATCTGGCGGCGCACTGCCGGAATTTTGCGCAATCGTTTTTCCAGCGCTGCTACCAGGCGGGGATTAAGTTTACCGAGGAGGGAGATGAGGAAATCAATCATTTGATTCACCTAACACCCTAACACCCTAAGGGTTTTGAAAACCCTTAGGGTGTCTATTCAACCGGGCGTAAATCTTCCGGTTCTGCTGATACAACTGCAAAAATTCGGCGAACAACTCATCGTAAATGGCGCGGTGGGCGGGATTGGGCTGGTAGGTGCGGGCGATGGGAACCAGTTGGGGGATGTCGCTGAAGCTGATGAGGCCCAGCGCCGCCGCCGCCAGAAAGGCCGCGCCGCGCACGTTGGCCTGGATGGGGTGGCGCACCTGACGGATGGGGCGGTCGAACACGTCGGCGTGAATCTGGCACCAGATGTCGGAGTTGGCGCCGCCGCCGATCATGTTCAACCCATCCATGCGCCGCCCGATGAATTTTTCCACGTATTTGAGCAGCCAACGGCCGTTGAACGCCACCCCCTCAAATACCGCCCGAATCAAATGCGCCCGTTGGTGCGGCAGCGACAGGTTGTAAAAGCCGCCGCGAATGGTGTGGTCGTCCACCGGCGTGCGCTCGCCGTAGAGCCAGGGGGTGAACAGCGCTCCGTCGCTGCCGGCGGCGACGGTTTCGGCGATGCGGTCCAATCGGGCGTAAAAGTCGGCGGGGGGCACGGCCGTCCCCAATCCATCATCCTGGTACAGCAAATTATCGCGCAAAAAATTGAGGCAAGCCCCGGCCGTCTCCTGCTCGTTCGCCACCAGATACCGCTCCGGGATGGCGGAGGGCAGCGAGGCCATGTTGTGCAGCAAATCCGTCTTTTTGAAAGGGACGTGGCAGGTGAGCCACGCCGAGGTGCCGATGTAGAGATGCCCGGCGAAATCGCTGACCGCGCCGGAGCCAATCGCCGCCGACTGCACATCGGGAGCGCCCATCACCACCGGCGTCTGCGGCGGCACGCCCCACTCGGCGGCAATTTCGGGCAGGATGGGGCCAAGCATGTCCACCGCCCGGCGTAAATCGGGCAGCTTTTGGCGGGGAAGCCCGGCGATTTGCAGCAGACGGCCGTCATAATCCACCCGGCGCAAATCCCGGTTATCCGTCACCCAATGCAGGGCGATGGAATCAAACGAGGCGGCGAATTGGCCCGTCAGCCGCAGGTTGAGGTAATCCTTCGGCTCCAGGAATTTGTAGGTCTGGGCATAGATGTCAGGGTGCGCCTGCTTGATGTAGGCGATGTGGGCCAGCGGGTCTTTGCCCACGTGGCTGGGCGCGCCGCCGGTCAGCCGCAGCCAGCGTAGCAGCTTGCTGGGGCTGTACCCCTCCATCCGGATGGGGCCGCCGGTGATCGCTTTGAGCGGTTCCGCGCCGCGGGCGTCCATCCAGATGATGGCGTTCATCAGGGGACGGCCGTCCGCGTTCACCGCCACCGTCCCCGACCATTGTGAGGTGCAGCAAACGGCCGCAATCCGCCTCGCCGCTGTCCGATTTTGCGCCAGCGCCCGTTTGGCCGCTTTGGAGATGGCCTGCCACCAATCGGCCGGGTCTTGCTCCGCGCCGCCGCCGGGCAGCAGGATCAACCCCGTCGGCTCAAACGCGCTGCCGATGATGTCGCCGCGCGCCGTCACCAACGCCACTTTGGGGCCGGATGTGCCTAGGTCAACTGCCAGAATGGTTTTTTCAGAAGACATGATACCCCCGAGTTCAGTGTTCAGTATCCAGTGTAAATCACCGACTGGCAACTGACAACTGATTACTGCTTTGGAAAAAGGAGTGACGCGCTATGTCCAGTTCTAAAATGGATATGGAAGTCCATCCTTCAATATCGACTTTAACAATGGTGAAAACGATAGGCGCGGGGACGATGGGGCAGGGGATCGCTCAGGCTGGCGCGTTGGCCGGGTACGACGTGGTTTTGTATGACGTGGCCGAGGGGATATTTGAGGAAACCGTTTACTAAACTAATGCCGCTTTCCCGGATTAAGCCATCCTTGTAATCCATAAATCAGTCACGCACAAATCCAGGTATAATAGTTGGACGATTGATAATCATAAACCGGAAACGAGGAGTATAGTTATGACGATTTCCACTTACGACAATATCATCGAGATGACAAAGCGGTTAAGCCTGTCGGAACAACTACGGCTGCTGGAAAAATGGTTCTCTGAGCTTTTATGGGGTTAGCCACAAAAACCAATAACTCGCAGCCGAAAATGGGCATAGTTGGGAATACCAAAAGCAATCCGTTTCAGAACCCGAATTTTGCTATTCATTCCTTCAACAAATCCGCTCGTAATG
>JAJRVV010000247.1 GCA_024277135.1 Chloroflexota bacterium
ATTGCCCTACTGTCGCTGCTGCCAGCGCAGCAACCGCTTTTCCATCAAAGCGACGACGCCATACAAAGCCAGGGCAATCGCCGCCAATGTGGCTAAAACCACAAATACCAGATCGGTTTTGAACTGGTAGCGGGCTGTAACCAGCATGAAACCCAGTCCGGCGCTCTTTGGCTGCACAAATTCCCCCACCAACGCCCCGATCACCGACAAGGTGGCGCCCACTTTCAATCCGGCCAACAGGATGGGGAGGGAAGCGGGCAGTTCCAGTTTGCGGAAAATTTGTCCCCGCGTCGCCTGCAGCGAGTGCATCAGTTCGTACATTTCGGCGGGGACGGAGCGCAGTCCGGCGATGATGTTGACCAGGATGGGGAAGAAGACGACCAGGGCGGCCACCAACACCCGCGCCCAGAAAGCGGAGCGCACCCAGATGGTGAGCAGGGGGGCGATGGCAATGACGGGGATGGCCTGGGAGGCGATGAGGTAGGGGGAGATGAGCCGTTCGGCCAGGAGGGATTTTGCCAGCAGGTAGCCTAACGGCGCCGCCACCAGGCAGCCTATCGCCAGTCCGGGCAGCACTTCGCTGATGGTGATGAGGCTGTGCTTGAGGAGACGGCCGTCCTCCGCCACAATTAAAAACTGCCGCCACACATCCACCGGCCCCGGCAAAATAAAGCGATCATAGCCGCCCAGCCAGACCAGCATTTGCCAGCCAAACAGCAATGCCGCAAAAGAAAGCGAAATCATCAGCCAGGTTGGTTGGCCATCCAACCAACGCAGTATCTTTTTCATAAGCGGTCACAAAGTTGGGGCAGGGGAGAAGGCAGCGCGGCAACGGCCGTACTTCCATCCAACAAAAACCCCACCTGTCACAGTGGGACACGGTTGTTGACTGCGCGGCCGTTTGGCGGCAATATCTGTGATATTGCCGCGCACCTTCTCCCATCCAGACTATCACTGTCGGCTCTGGAATTCCGCCAGATCAACCGATAATCAATGAACAATTTTCAATGAGTAATGAACAATTTGTTCATTGTTCATTGCTCACTGTTCATTGATCTGGTTCGCGGGCTTGGTCAGCGCATGACCTCACCGCCGGTCGGGGATTTCGCCCTGCCCCGAAGGTATGTTATTTGATTGTGCAATTCAGAACGATTATAGCGAATGGCCGTCTCTCGTCAATAAAAAAAGCCCGGCGCTCACATGCTGTGCCGGGCTTTAGTGGAAAAGGGTAACGGTTTATTCTGGTTTTTCGGTCTGGCCGGGTTCTGCGGCCGCGCGACGGCCGTCAGTATCCTTCAACCCCGGCAAATTCTTGATCGCCCCCAGCAAATCCATCCCCGTCAGCGCTTCAATTGTGGCCGGCATTTGGGCGATGATGTTGGTCACATCCTGCGTGATTTTCGACGCGCCGGCGCTTTCGCCGCCGGTACTCACCACTACCATCCGGTCCATCTTGCTCAACGGCTCAGACACCGCGCTGGCAATGGCGGGCAGCGTATCCAACAATTGCTGAATCACGGCCGCTTGCGTATACTCCTTCCACGCATCCGCCTTCTTCATCGTCGCCTCAGCCTCGGCCAAACCCTGCTGCCGAATCACTTCCGCCTCGGCCAACCCCTTCTGGCGCAGCACCTCCGCCTCGGCCAAACCTTTGGCTTTGGCCGCGTCCGCCTCCGCCTCGCCTCGTTTCCGAATCGCTTCCGCTTCACCCAGCGCTTCCGTTTGCAGTTGGTACTGCCGGGCGTCGGCCAGCGTGCGCACTTTGTGTTGTTCCGCTTCCGCCGGTTTGCGCACGGTGGCGTCCAGCTCTTTCTCCCGCCGCGCCACTTCCTGCTCTTGCACTTGAATCTGCTTCTGCTTGGCGATCACTTCAATCTGGACTTCTTCCGCCTTCACTTTCTGGTTGGTTTTGTTTTGCTGAAGCGGGTACGCCAGTTCCGCTTCCGCTTGCTTGGCATTTTGCAGCGCCTCATACTCCGCCTTTTGCACTTCAAAATCTTTGCGGCTTTCGGCGATTTTCGTCTCGGCCCCGAATTTTGCCGATTCCCCTTCCTGCCGGGCTTTGGCGCTTTTAATGGTGGCGTCACGGGCCGCTTCCGCCTCGCCAATGGCTGCGTCCCGCTTCACCTGGGCAATGCGGGGACGGCCCAACGCTTCCAGGTATCCCTCGGTATCGCTGATGTCCTTAATGACAAAAGAAACGATCTCCAACCCCATACTGGTCATATCTTCGCCCGAAACTTCCTGTACTTTCTGGGCAAAAGCTTCCCGGTCTCGATACAACTGCTCCACGGTCAACGTACCTAAGATGGCCCGCAGATGCCCCGCCAATGTTTCGTGGGCCACATATTGAATATCTTCGTCGGATTTAGACAGAAATTGCACCGCCGCCGTGCGAATGGAGTTTTCATCGTGGCCGATTTTGACTTGGGCCACCCCATCCACAGTCACCGGCACGCCTTGCACGGTGGGGACGTCGGGAGTGGTGATGTCTATGGTCATAATTTCCAGCGACAGATCATCCACCCGCTCAAACACCGGCCAGACAAATTTACGGCCGCCGGTGACGATCTTATGCTGATCGCCGCCGCCTGAAATGATCAACGCTTGGTTTGGCCCAACCTTTTTGATGCGGCTGGTGTAGACGATAAGTCCGCCAAACAGGATAACAACGGCTAATGCAATAAGTACAACAACTATCCCTGGCATGTTTTTTCTCCTCTCAATTCATATTTGCCGGGCGTACCCCGGCCACACGGCCGGTCACGCGCTCGATGACGATGATTTCGCCGCGTTTAATCTGCTTTCCGGTTGATGAACGGGCGCCCAGTTTGACACGGCCGTTTGCCCCATCATACGCAATTTCACCCAGGCCATTCCCCGGAATTGTGGTGATCACCTCTGCCTCGCGCCCGGTGGCTTCATCCGCCAAATTAACATGACCTGATTTTGTCGGTGATAAAATATAGATAAAAAAGGCTTGCGCCAACCCTCCGATCAGAATCCCCAATCCGGTGGCCCACAAGATGCTGAGAATGGCGTCCATCTCAAACCAGAGCCGGGCGATAATGCCGGCGAGTCCGAACGCGGCGCCGAAGAGGGACATGGCGAATGGGCTGATACTGATGAAGTCCAGCCCACTGTCAGCATCAGCATCTATATCAAAATCGAAATGAAAAAAATCCCCGATTTCTGAGCCAATTAAGGTGAGAATTGTGAACAAAAAACTGACAACGACCACACCGGCGTAAACGATGTTGAGTGTGCCGGATGCCCATAGTTCTTGTAACATATTTGACTCCTCTGCCTGAATCGGGAAATTGCGCTAGAAAATTATACTCCCTGGGTGAATATCGGCGCAAGCGGAATGCCTGCACGCAGCCCGTTAAATGCGCCCCCTGTACGGATGGATGAGACGGCCGTTGCGCCGTGACCAAACGCCCAATCATCTTTATCATTTTGCCCCATTTTTGTGCTATAATCGCGGGATTGAATCAAAATATCGTTAGGAGAGTCACACAGAATGGCAAAGAATAGAAAACGCCGCGCGCCGAGGAAGAATCCACCCCATCAAATTTTGAAAGGGAATGGCAAAAGCAAAAAAATCAACTGGCTGCAAATTGCGGTCATCACCGTCGGCATCATCATCGTCCTGAGCATGTTACTCAGCTTGGTTATCACACCTGGCTCCGGCTCCGGATTCTAATCGGTGTTCACCCCCACGCAAAAAAGCAAATAAGGGAACGGTTAAAAGAGCTGAGAGACCTGACAGGTTTCATCAAGGCATCTTGTTTTGCCAAGCTTCTACGGAAAACCTTTCAGGTCTCCCATTACACCACCTACAAGACCGGCGCGTTCGGCTGGCGATGTAAAAAACGGCCGTTGCCGCGACGGCCGTACCAGTTCTCCCCATCCACCAGTAACTCGCCGCGCACAAACACCTTCTCCGGCAGCCCCACCAACGCCATTCCCTCATACACATTGTGATCCGCGCGCGTGTGATGGGTAGCGGCGCTCACCGTTTTTCGCGCCTCCGGGTTCCAAATCGCCAGGTCGGCGTCTGATCCCACCGCAATCGTCCCCTTGCGCGGATAGAGGCCGAAAATCTTAGCCGGATTGGTCGCCGTCAGCGCCACGAAACGATTTGCCGAAAAGCGGCCCGCGCCCACGCCATACGTCCACAGCATTAACATCCGATCCTCAATGCCGTGCATCCCATTCGGCGTTTTAGAGAAGTCGCCGCCGCCCGACTCCTTGCCCGGCGAACGGTATTCTTCGCCGTCGTACATCAATGGTTTTGTGCCGTCAAACAGAAACGGGCAATGATCCGTCCCCACTGCCTGGATACGGCCGTCTGCCAACGCCTCCCACAAATACGCATTATCCGCCTTCGTCCGCACCGGCGGCGAGCAGATGAACTTGGCGCCATCGGGTCGGCGCAAATCATCTGCCGTGAAGAAGAGATACTGCGGGCAAGTTTCACCCATCACCGGCAGGCCGCGGGCGCGGCCGTAACTCACCTGATCCACTGCCCCGGCACAGGTTATATGCACCACATACAAGGGCACATCGGCTACGCTGGAGAGCGCAATCGCCCGCAGCGTCGCCTCCGTCTCGCTCCACGCCGGATGGCTTAGGGCATGATATTCCGGCGACAGCTTGCCCGCCGCCACAAACTGCCGCGTCAGCATGTCCACCACATCCCCATTTTCGGCGTGAACCAGCACCATCATCCCCAATTCGGCCGCCACCGCCATCACTTTGAGAATGTCCCCATCCGGCAGCATGTACATATCTTTGTACGACAAAAACAGCTTCAGCGAGGTGACGCCTTCGTCCAACAAACTGGGAATTTCGTCGAGGACGGACGGCCGTAAATCCGTGATAGACACATGCGTGGCGTAATCCAGCGCCGCCTTCCCTTCCGCCAATTGGCGCCACTTCGCCAGAGCTTCATGCAGGCTCTCTCCCTTCCGTTGGTTGGCAAAATCAATGTGGCACGTCGTCCCCCCAAACGCCGCTGCCCGGTGGCCGGTGTAAAAATCATCCGACGATACCGTTCTGAAAAATGGCAGTTCCAAATGGGTATGGGGATCAACCCCGCCCGGCATCACCAGCTTGCCAGAAGCGTCGACAATCTCAGCCCCGTCCACTTCCAGTGATTGACCCAGTAAGGCGATTTGTCCTTGCTCAATGAGAATGTCTGCCTGAAAGGTGTCGGCGGCCGTAATAATCGCGCCGTTTTTGATCAAAGTACTCATCAAATTCCTCAACTATTTCAAATATCAGGTTTTGTTTTTGAATCCGGTAATTACAGTTATCTTTCCACCTCCATTCTACCAAAAAAACAACCGCTGCCGGTATCTCAACTGGCAGCGGTTATTCTTGAAATTGATTTTCCCGAAAACTGGCAGTTTCGGGGAAATGTTAAAAACTATTCATCCGAAGGTTGCGCCGGCGGTTCAAAGATGAGGAAGATGGCATTCATCAAAATGCCCAACACCGCCGCCGTGGCAATAGCCGGTAAGCCATTGGGGAATATGGTGCCCACTGGGATGGGCAGGAAGCCACCCTCAAAGCCAATATTACCGCCAATGCCAACCACCATAATGGTCGCGCCTATAGCCAGGTTCTTCGGATCGAACATGCTGATCTTGTGCTCCTGCATCAGCGCAATACCTTGCATACCAATCGTGCCGAACAAATAAATGGCCAGACCGCCAGTGACAGCCAAGGGCACTGTGCCCACCAACGCCGCCAGTTTACCCACAAAACCCAACAAGACGGAAATCACCCCGGCGGCGATCAAAGCCGGGCCGGAATAATTGCGCGTAATCGCCATCAACGAGTTGTTTTCGCCATAGTTAGTACCGGCCGTTGCCCCCAACAGACCGTTGATAAAATCGCCAATACCATCCAGAATCAGGTTAAAGCCGATGTGTTGATCCAGTTCATACTTTTCCTGGCCCGTATCTTCCGCCAGCCGGTCCACATATAAGCTGATCTGATAAAGATGGGCAGTTGATTCGGGAATGGTGGCGATAGCCATAATCGAAATACTAAATATGGCTGTACCTACCAGTGGGCCGCTAAAACTGGGGAAGGTGATATGGGGCAAGGCAAACCAGTCCGCTGCCCCCACGGCCGCAAAGTCCACCGAACCAGAGTCGAGAATAGCCGATAGGATAAACCCGGCAATCCCTCCTAGAAGAATGGGCAGCATGCCGATGAAGCCCTTATTTTGTAAATACACCGAAAGCAGTACCGTGATCAGCAAGGTGAGAATGGCGACCAGCCAGTTGGCGCCGGCCATACTCAAAGCGGCAAAGGCCAAACCAAAACCGATGATAGCCGCCACCGAGCCGGTGACGATGGGCGGCAGCACCTTATCCAAGGCATCCTTTCCTATAGTCCGGATAATAAGGCCGACGATCATGTTCAAAATGCCAGTGACGACGATCCCAGCCTGCATAGTAGCGAGAACCTCGTCAGGAACCGGCGTTCCAAACCCTGGTAATCCGCCCGTGGCCTCAGTTACGATACCCAAATAAGCCGCGATGTAACTAAAGCTGGAACCATAAAACAAGGGGATAAATTTACCGATGCGCCACTTGGACAATACTAGGGCGACAACGGTGGAAATCCCGGAAGCAAACAGTACGGTGCCTACATGGAAACCGGTGAGAGCAGCCACCAAGACCGTAGCCGGGAACATGGTCAAAACGTGCTGGAAGCCGAGTAAAGCAAGTTGACCGTAATTGGGTACATCGTTAGGGAGATACCCTGTTCTTGAATTTGCGTTGGACATATTTTCCTCCTACATCCTTGCGGCAGCGGGCGCTGCCTTGAAATAGTTATTCATTAAATCAAATTGAAATAATGGAACTTCTCTATACTATTCGATATTCACCTCCATACTTGCCTGTAAATGGGTAAAACCCGTTTATCTTAAAAACGATTCGATGTGGAATGAACCTGCCTTTACCGTTTAGCCATTTCCGACATTTTCTCCAGGTCAACTAAACAGCCGTGACTCACCACACACCTGGGTTTGCCATGATAACGTAACGCTTCCAGCACATTTGGCGAATCCAACACCACCAGATGCGCCGGCGCGCCCGCCTTCACCTCATGATCCGGCAGCCCCATCGCCTGCGCCGCCTGAGTTGTGATCATGTCGTAAAGCGTTTCCATGTCGGCGACCGTCGTCATCCAGAGCAGGTGAGAGGCCAAAAACGCCACTTCCAACATGTTGTTACGGCCGTATGGATAATACGCATCCGACACATCATCCTGACCCAAACAAACCAACACCCCCGCCGCCAGCAACTCGCGCACACGGGCATGGAGCGGCCCGGTGTGCGGATCCGTCACCACCCCCATCTGGGCCTGTTTCAACAGGGCCGCCATTCGCTGCAAATAGGGTTGGGGATACAAGGACATGGCGCGGGCATGATGCGCCAACACCCGGCCGTGCCACCCCCGTTCAATCGCGGCGACGGCCATCATCTCCAGCGTGCGCAGCCCCG
Organism: Chloroflexota bacterium; assembly: GCA_024277135.1. Classification (GTDB taxonomy): domain Bacteria; phylum Chloroflexota; class Anaerolineae; order Promineifilales; family Promineifilaceae; genus JAJRVV01. The sequence goes on from JAJRVV010000247.1 coordinate 7,530, forward strand.
GATCGCCGGCGTCGTCCACCAGCATCGAAACCGGCCTGTCAAACGCCTGCGCCAGGTCAAAGCATACATCCACATGCCGCTGCATCGCCGCTTCCGTGAACTCAATCCAGGGGATGCCTCCCACCACATCCGCCCCCAGCGCCATCGCCTGCCGCATCAAATCCGCTGCGCCCGGTTCGCGGACGATGCCATCTTGGGCAAAGGCCACCACCTGGATGTCCACCACGCCGGCAAACTCATCGCGGGCCTGAATCAACGCCTTCACCCCTTCCAACTGCGCCTTCCCGTCCACATCGGCAAAGGCGCGAATGTGGGTATTGCCATACAGCGCCGCTTCCGCCACCGACTGGCGCACATTCTCGATGATCCAACCGGCGTCGTAATTCGCTTTCACCCGCGCCGCCAACTCGATGGCGTTCATCGCCTGGCCCATGTCGGCGCCGTGATACGCTTGCATGGCCAGATCATCCATCATTTGCCGGGTATAAACTTTGCACAAATGCAGGTGGGGATTGACAAAAGAGGGGGTGACGAGATTGCCGCCCGCGTCCAGTTCGGTCACGGCCGTACCCGCCACATCAGAGGCGACGGCCGTAATCTGACCATCACGCACGCCAATGATAACGAATTCATCTGATTTGCCGCGCAGACGCGCCTGACGAATCAGCAGATCAAAATGTTCGGGCATAAAGTAGGAAAGATGCCTTTTTGCTAATTATTCGATTGATGGTTATGCACACAAGCTGTGCCAAAAATTTGAAGTCGAAGTCGCCGAAGAAAGCCGTCGAAAAGCCGCAAGATTCAATTGTGTCAATGCTGGCGCATCATGCCGATGGTGGCGGCATGACGAATGTTTATAAGTGGAGAGTGCATCTACTATACAAGTTGTCAAGAATATGTCAAGATGGATGCGTTTAGCGCATCTCTGTCTCAAACCGACAAGGGGTGTTCACGGATAGGGAAGAACCTGGATGCCGGCTTTGGTTCCGTTGAGGACATGCCTGCTTGTGATTTGCCCAGCCGCATATGCCAGGAATATATCCCGACTGGACTGGGATAACGTCCCATAGATTTCCCAGACAAGTTAGGCATCTGCTTCATGACAATGGGAGACCTCTTCCGCTAAAGTTGTAATAATCATGCAAATTTAGAAAGGAGTGGGAAAATGCGTAAATTGTTAAAATGGATCGGAATCGTTCTGGGAGGGCTGGTTGGTTTGTTCATACTGGCTTTTGTGATCGTACTCATCGCCAGTAATTCGCGGATGAATAAGACCTACGACATCCAGGTCGAAACCGTCGCTGTGCCGGCCGATGCAGAGGCGATTGCTCTGGGTGAACACCTGGCTGTCATTCGTGGCTGTACAGACTGCCACTACAAAAACCTCGGCGGCGGGATTTTTATTGATGACCCGGCGCTAGGGACTTTGTATGCCGCCAATCTTACCCCAGGCGAGGGTGGTATCGGCAACTACAGCGATGAAGATTGGGTGCGGGCTATCCGCCACGGTGTGGGTCCAGATGGCAAACCGCTGCTCTGGATGCCAGCCCAGGAGTTCTACTATCTCAACGATACGGATCTGGGCGCGCTCATTGCTTATCTCAGGACGATAACGGCCGTAGACAACCAGAACCCAGATAATACACTCCGCCCTCTGGGACGAGTTTTGTTCCTGGCCGGGCAGCTTGATCTCCTACCTGTCGAATTGATTGATCATGAAGGCTCTCGTCCGCCAGCGGTAGCAGTCGGCGTCACCGCCGAATATGGAGAATACCTGGCCGTTGGCTGCACCGGCTGCCACGGGCCAGGGTTCTCTGGCGGCCCCATCCCCGGCGCGCCGCCGGACTGGCCGCCGGCGGCCAACCTAACCCCCAGCGGCCATCTGGCCGATTGGTCGGAAGATGAATTCCTGGCCGCTTTCCGCACCGGCGTCAAGCCCACCGGCGAGCAGTTCACCGAGAACATGCCTTACAAAGCTGTGGGCCAGATGACCGACGATGAACTCAAAGCCGTGTGGCTGTTTCTGCAATCGCTGCCGTCAAAAGAGACAGGCAATCGGTAAGCGGTGAAAACAATGGATTCCTACATCTCCTTACTCCACCTTATTCACATTTTCTCCGCTATTTTCTGGGTGGGTACAACCCTCTTCATGGTCGCCTTTCTGGAGCCAGCCATTCACGCATCTGGGACGGCTAGCAGCCAGGTGATGCAAAAATTGGTGAACGATACCCGCTTCAGTCTGGTCATCGCTCTCTCTGGGTTGTTGACCGTTCTCTCTGGGTTGTTGCTCTATTGGCAGATAGTTGGTTTTGAAACGGCCGTTATGTTCACCACCCGCCTGCCTCTCACCCTCGGCGCCGTCGCCGGCATCGCCGCCGCCATTGTGGGCACGGCCGTCCAGGGACGCGCTTCAGCGCAGATGGTTGCCTTGGGGCAGCAAACAGCCGGGCAAAACGGCCCGCCCACCTCCGAACAACAATCCCAACTTACTGCATTGCAGGCAACCATCCAGCGAGGCAGCCGTTTGAGCGCGATCTTGATGGTATTGGCTGTCATCGGCATGACACTGTAATTTAGAGCAGAAGGCTGCTACGGCGGAAGTAACAGTTTTGGCAAAGGAACGATTGATGAAAACCTGGTTTACATCCCTCAACGGCGCGATTACATTATCCCTGATCTCGCTGCTGATTTTTCTAGGCCGCGCCTTTATTGATTTTTATTACGTCTATGGTGAATTCAGCATCGATCTGGGCGTGGTAACCTTAGCGATATTACTTAATATGGCATTGTTTGGCGGGTGGATTTGGGGTCTGTTGGCAGCGGTAAAAGGCAGCCGTCGCGGGCTAATTGCCGTATTGGTTTTCGCTCTCTTCTTCCTGCTCACGGTCGCCGTGGGCACGCTGGTAGCCTACTGCCCCTCGCCATGCCGCACCGCTTGGCCGTTGGGAGAGATTGCAAACTGGGTAAGCCTGGCTGTCGGACTTCTGGCAGCCGTTGCGCTGGGCATGCAAGTTTGGCGGGACGATCAGGCCAACCCGCGTTTTGGCGCCATGTCATGATTGAAAATAAGATTTTTCTAGCGACGAGCGGCAGCGGCCTGGCTCGTGCTGAGAGCGGTGCAAATGGTGATTGGTCGGTTACGTTTCTACTGGAAGATGAGGAGGCGGGGTGATTCATATCACCGGCCCGTGTACAAACAAGCCGAACTGTTTCGGTAAGTGGGCGGCGCTTAACACGGATCATTGGCTCTGGCAGGGCAGCAGTTTGAGCGACGATGAACGCTTTGGATTTGGTCGCGTACCCAACTCTTTCGCCGTGGGACACGCGGCGGACGCCTGGGTTGAGGGCATGCCTTTACCGGGTCTGACCGATGGACAGCAGCCGGTGATCCTTGCCGAGGGTACGGATTATGACCCGGCCGACCCTTCAAAAGGTTATACGCCTGACGGTTATCCCGACCCTGATCCCCCGCCGCCCGCTACCTGTGAAGATATTGAGAACCTGATTGGGTCAGAACCGCAGGAGAATACCAAACAGCCAGTAGACAAAGGCGGCACTATTCTCTACTTCCCACATACCGGCGGCGGCCATGTTCTGGTGATTGGCGCCAGCGCAACACCGTGGGCATTGGCCAGCGACGCCGCGTTGTCGGGTTTGCTGCAGCGGTCGCTCTCGTGCTTTGCCTATGATGAGGGATGTGGGTATGACATTTACCTGCCGGCAATATTGAAAGACTCTTAATAATGAATTGTGAATTGTGAATTGTGAAGTAGTCCTGTTCACTCCAGAAGCTCAACTTCTCAGAGAAGTTGAACTTCTGAAACTTTGACATAGGAAGACAAAATGAACGACAAAAAAGTATTGATATTTGGCGCAACGGGAAATATTGGTGGCGCGGTAGTCCGGGAAATGTTGAAGCGCGGGTGGCAGGCGCGCGGGGTCACGCGAAATCCGCAAAGCGAAAAGGCATTGGCGCTTGCAAAACGTGGCGTTGAAATTATGCAGGGAGACATGGAAGATCGAGCCTCTCTGGAGGCAGTATTTGACGGTATGCAGCGTGTGTTTAGCGTCCAAAGTTGGGTAACTAGCGGCGTTGAAGGGGAGGCGCGGCAGGGCAAATTGGTTGCTGAAGTTGCTAAGTCAGCCGAAGTTGAACATCTGGTTTATGGTTCGGCCGGCATGGGCGAGCCACATTCAGGTATCCCCCACTTCGATAACAAGGTTGCGGTCGAATCGACTATGCGGGAATTAGGGCTTCCGTTTACGGCCGTTCGTTCCGTTCCCTTTATGGAATTGCTCAGTGAGAAAGAGTTCTATCCAGTATTAGGCACATGGGGTGCGGAACCGAAAATCCTGGGATGGGATACGCCCATTCCCTGGGTGGCTGTGCGAGATATTGGCATTGCCATTGCCAACATTTTTGAAAATCCAACGAAATGGATTGGTCATGAGGTAGTTTTATGCGGTGATGTGAAAACGTTGGGGGAATGTCGAACCATCTTCACTGAAATTGATGGTAGACGGCCGTTCCGATTGCCGCTACCGCTCTGGCTGTTTAGCAAAATGGCCGGAGATGAGTTTGTCCAAATGTGGCACTGGACGGCAAATTGGATCGCCGGGGCGGGTCAGCAGGAGCTTTGGGAGATTGTGGAAAGCTCAAAAGAACTGTGTCCCCAAATGCTGGATATGGAAGGTTGGTTGAAGATGAAGCGAAATGGATCATAAATTATGAATAAGCAATACTTGCGTTCTGGCACAATAGCGGGCGTGACGTCAGCTTTTGTTTTCGCTATTATCCATGACATTTTTATCAGCGATATCTGGTTTTCGTTGGCGCTGATGTTGGTAGCGGGGGCAGTGTGTGGTTTGTGCGTGGGTTGGAGCTACGCACTGCTGGCGGTTAACCCTTCGCTGGGAAGTTGGCTGCGTTATAACCTGCTTTACGTGGCACTGTTTGTGCTGTTGGGAGTGACATCGGTACTCATCTTTGAGCCGGTGACGACGGTGGCCGCTTTGATAGCGGCCAATGCGCCGCCCGATGATTTGATCCGGCAAGCTTTGCCGATAACGGCCGCATTCACCCTGGTCATGGCAGCAGTGATAAGTTTGCTATACGGCCGTAGCTGGTCACACTTCGGAGCCATCTTGCTGACATGCACGGTACTCGTGCTGTTGCTCGGCCTGAACGTCTCCACGATTGGTCTGGTTGATATTCCCCGCAGTTCGTTTTATCTGGTCATGGAGTTGTTCGGTCTGATTGTCGCCCTCAATGCGGTTTACGCAGCACTCTTTATGGCGCTTGAACGCAAGCATTTTTACAACAGGAGCGGCGACAAACCGGAGTTGCGGTAAAATGGAACTGTTATGAGTGACTATGTCCAACGGATAATTGACGAAGACAGTCTTAATGAGAGGACGGCCGTTTCCCAACTAACTGGCTCATGGCTGCGTGTGGCGAGAGTCGGATGGGTCATTCTGGCGTTGGCTGCGCTGGGTATTCTCATTGCCTCGCTGCCAGGGTACGCGCTCAAAATGCAGGGACAGTTCAGCCATATTTCGCCAGAAAAGATGACGACGAGCCATCTTGTTTTCTCGGTGTTGGGGGGGAGTGGCCTCATTGGCGGCCGCCTTGCTTTCGCTTGGCCTTTCCTGGATGTTTTTTCGGCGTCGCTTTGAGGAAACGGCCGTTACCGCTCTCTCCTTTTACCTCTTAATTTACGGCGTGGTGATGGCCGGGCCGCTGGAAGCGTGGAGCGCGTATTGGATCGGTGATTTGGGAGTTGCAACCACTTTGCAAGCCGTTCTCTTAGCTTTTCCCTCGGTGGCGTTGTTTGTTTTGTTTCCAAACGGCCGTTTCGTCCCCTCCTGGACACGCTGGCTGCTGCTTCTTGCCATTCCCTGGAGCGTTTCCCTCTCTTTCTTGCCTTTATACGACGGCAGTTCAATAGCTGGACTGCCTGTGCTGGGCGGGGCGTTGATGGTGTTATGGTCTGTTAGCCTTTTCTTTGCTGGTGTGTACGCTCAAATTTATCGTTACCGACATGTTTCGACAGCAACGGAAAGACAGCAAACGAAATGGATAATCTATGGCTTTGCGCTCTGGTTGGGTTACGTTCTTCTCTCCACTGGCCCCTATTATTATCTCACCAGCCTGCCGCCAGACGCGCCCGCTCCCTGGTGGGCGGCGGCGAGCGAGTTTGGCTGGTTTCTGGCGTTGAACATCATTCCCATTTCCCTGTCCATTGCCGTCACCCGCCACCGCTTGTGGGATATTGATCTCATTATTAACCGGACATTGGTATATGGGGTGCTAACGGCCGTTGGCGTTGGCCTTTACGTGCTGGTTGTGGGAGCGGTAGGGATGATTTTTCAGCAAAGCAGCGATGTTGTGACTTTGTTGTTAACGACCATTCTGATCATATTCCTGTTTCGACCCCTACGCAGCCGCCTACAGCTTGGCGCGGATAAATTGGCGCCTGTCCATAGCAGGCAGGAAGTTCCTATTGAGTTAACGGCCGTTCCAACTCAGCCAAAAGTAGAAACGGCCGTTGCCGTCGCGCAAACCAAATCTTGGTTACCCCTTTTACTGTGGGCAGTTGGGATGGCGCTGGTTGCCGCTGGACTTGTTTTGCTGGGGCTGAACTGGCAGACGGCCGTTCCCCCACGCTGGGGGTTTCGCGGCTTTCAATCACTCTTCGCCATCCCTGTCATGACAGGCGGCGCGTTTATTGCCAGCCGTCGTCCCCGCAATCCGATTGGCTGGTTTATCCTGGCCACAGGGATTGTGGGCGCGTTTGTTGGCTTTGGCGAGGAATACGCGGCATATGCGCTCTTGACCCGCCCCGGTTTACTGCCCGGCGGTGAGATTATCGCCGGTATCAGCAATTGGCTTTGGATTTTCAGCATGGGTCTGGGAGCTATTTATATACCTTTGTATTTCCCAGACGGCCGTTTACCAAGCCCGCGTTGGCGAATCGTTGCCTGGCTAGGCGTGCTGTGGATGATTATGGGCAGCTTGCGGTTAATCATTGAGCCGGGACCGCTGGACAACATGCGTTTTGTCATTAATCCATTCGGCATCGAGAAGTTGGCTGCCCAATTATCGTGGTTATCGTTATATACAGCTTTAGGCATTGGTTTGCTGGTAATGGGTGCTGCTGCGCTTTCTTTGATTTTGCGCTATCGGCGATCCGGCGGCGAGGTGCGCTTGCAAATTAAGTGGGTGGCGTATGCCGCCGCTTTAATGCCATTGTCTGGGATTGTCGGCCAATTTGACGGTTGGTTTGCTGACTTGATTTTGTTCTTGATTGTATTAGCTTTTCCAGCAGCAACATGGATTGCCATCCTGCGCTACCGACTTTACGATATTGACCTGATTATCAATCGCACGTTGGTTTATGGGGCGGTAACGGCTTGCATTATTGCCGTTTACGCGCTAGTCGTGGGCGCGATAGGGACGCTGTTTCAGGCTCAGGGGAATTGGCTTATTGCCTTGATTGCGACGGGACTGGTGGCGGCGCTGTTCCAGCCCTTGCGCGAACGATGGCAGCACTGGGTGAATCAATTGCTTTACGGCCATCGTGATGAGCCATTTGAAGTGTTAGCCAGTTTGGGGAAACGGCTGCAAGGTACGATGTCGCCGGAGACCATTTACCCAACGATTGTGGAATCGGTAGCCCAAACGTTGAAGCTGCCTTATGTGGCGCTAACCGTAAAAAAGGGGGACACAGAGCAAACGGTCAAATCCTTTGGCAAACCAACTGCCGCCCCCGATGCCTTTCCGCTGACTTATCAAGGTGTGGTTATCGGTCAGCTGTTGGCGGCGCAGCGGTCGCCGGATGAACCGTTTACGACAGGAGAGAAACGACTGTTGCGAAATATTGCGCGGCAGGCGGGAACGGCCGTTTACACCCACCAGCTCGCCGCCGATTTACAACGCGCCCGCCAACAAATCGTCGCTAGCCGCGAAGAGGAACGCCGTCGCCTGCGCCGCGATTTGCACGATGGGCTTGGCCCGGCGTTGGCTTCCCACATGCTCAAAATTGGCTCCGCGCGGGCATTGCTCAACCGTGACCCGGCTACGACCGACCGGTTGCTGCTAGAATTGGAAACCAGCATCGAAACCACGCTGGCTGACGTGCGGCGGTTGGTCTACAATTTGCGGCCGCCAGCGCTGGATCAATGGGGATTAGCCGGAGCGGTCCGCGCCTATGCGGCGGAGTGTGAAAGTGGAGAAATGAGCGGCAACCGCCAGAAATTAGCTATCAAAATTGACGCGCCTGATAGACTGCCGCCGCTGCCGGCTGCTGTGGAAGTGGCTGCCTACCATATTGCGCGGGAAGGGCTGACTAATGTTGTGCGTCATGCTCAGGCCCAGCATTGCACCTTGAAACTGGCGGTGGACGAAGGAGAGAACGGCCGTCTCCATCTCCGCATCAGTGACGACGGTCAAGGGTTGCCGGACATCTTTCATGCAGGCGTCGGCCTTGCTTCTATGCAGGAACGGGCGGAAGAATTGGGCGGCAATTGTGTAATTAAATCGTCAGGCAAGAAGGGCACAAGGGTAACGGCCGTGTTGCCTTTGGCTGATTGACAGGAGAAATCAGTGGACAGCATTCGCGTTCTTATCACCGACGATCATCAACTGTTCCGCGACGGCCTCAAGGCATTACTTCTCTCTGCCCCCGACACTGAGGTGGTGGGCGAAGCCGCCACCGGCGCAGAAGCTATTCAACTGGCGGCCGAGAGCCAACCTGACGTGGTTTTGATGGATTTGCAAATGCCGGACATGGACGGCATCGAAGCCACCCGCCGCATCATCCAGGCCACTCCACACATCAACATCCTCATGGTCACCATGTTTGAAGATGATCAATCTGTCTTTGCCGCCATGCGCGCCGGGGCGCGCGGGTACGTTCTCAAAGGGGCCAAACATGACCAAATGCTGCGCGCCATCCGCGCCGTCAGCAGCGGCGAGGCCATCTTCAGCCCCAGCATCGCCGCCCGCATGATAAACTTTTTCGCCGCCAGCCGCGCCGCTGCCGGAGACCCGGCGTCCATCTCCCAGGAAATTTTCTCCGATCTGACCGACCGCGAGCGCGAAATCCTGACCCTGATTGCGCGCGGCGAATCGAACGCGGCCATTGCCGATGCCCTGACCATCAGCGTGAAGACGGTGCGCAATCACGTTTCCAACATCTTCAACAAGCTGCAAGTCGCCGACCGGGTGCAGGCTGCCATTCGGGCCAGGGAAGCCGGCTTGCGCTAGTGTCGCGTCAGTGTGTTTGAGGGACAGGATTTACACGATTAACAGGATTGTCGGGTAGTTTTTCAAATCATGTGAATCCGCTTAATCCTGTCAAATGGGGGCTTGTATCGCCTACAAAACGGCCGTAAACCCCAATAACGCATCTGCCCCCGACGAGTGTCCCGTCGCCAAAATCCAGCGTACCGCGTTGATAACTCCCTGCCGCCAACCGACGATCAAACTGTCTACCAATTCATGCCAGGGTTGGCCCGCTTCCCCCGCAGCAGCGGCGGCCAGCCAGGCAGCCGACAGGGTGGCGGTACGCGGGATTGCTTCCTCCTTAATCAGTTGAGCGATGCGGCGCGCGGCCGTTTCCGGGCGCGTTGCCCACAAGCCAAACATCACCCCCATCAAATAATCATCCCCCGTCGGCGTCAGGCCGCTGCCCAGCCCGGCCAACTGGCGGGCCACTTTCGGCCAGACGCCCAGGTCTGCCGCCGCCAATCCCGCTTTGATGGCGGCGCCGGCTTCATCCAGTTTTTGGTTTAGCGTAGGGGTGACGGCCGTTTCCGGCAGTTCGTGCGCTGCTAACATTTCTCGTATCAAAGGCAAAAAACGGGTCAGGTGGGATGGTTCTTCCCGAAGTAGATGCCAATCAGGCTGCGCATCAAACCAGGCAGCCATACTGGTGTCAATCCATTGCTCGTCAATCATCAACTCCTCTGCTTCAACTTCGATAATCGAGTCGGCGTTCATCCAGCTTGTGAACGGCCGTCCCCCCACCAGCACCAGCGAAAAAGGCCCTGGCCCCACCCGGAAATCCACCAAAGAGAGAATCCGTCCCTTCTGATTGAGTAAATTACACGCTTCGTCAAACAAGTGCAGGACGGACGCTTGCGTCGTCTCCGCCAACCAACTTTCTGCTCGGCCAGAAATCAAACTAGCAATTGTTCCCGGCTTCCTAGCCATCGCTCCCGGCTTCACTTCAGCCAGTCCATCCCATTCAAAGCGTCAGGCAGATCGCCCAGGTTATCGAGGACACGGCCGCTTGGGTGGGTTTCCACTGCTTGCAAACACCAGGCCGGGGTATACGATGTTTTCAACAAGAAAAAGGGGATGCCCATGACCAACGGCAGCGCCCCCGGCAAAGATAACGTATCAGCCACCACCGCCACTCGCGGGTCATCAGCCTGAGCTCGTTTCAGCGCCCGGAAATAAGCAGGTCGCCGTAAATCAATCGGGTAATCAGTCAACGGCAGCCACACTTGACTGGTCGCGCCATTCCTCAAATGAAAAGTCCGATCCCAATCCGGCGCCATTTCATATTGGCGCGTATCGCCTAAGATGGGAACCGCGCCCCGCAGCGGCAGCGTATCGAGTTGCCGCCGCACTTTATCGCCTAATGAGTTGGTCAATATCACCGGCGCGCGCGCCGGATCAGCCAATAACGCATTCAAAACGGCCGTCGCTTCCGGGCGGAATTGTGGCGGTAATTCGGCTGAATGCCGGTGAAACAAAGCGTTCATGCAATCCGCCACCGGATCATACTCAGGGTTGGGGTAAACGGCCGTCACCCGCGCCAAATATCGTTCATCCCCACGCAGCAACGCCTGGATACTCGTCGTATTCAGGATAAACGCCCCCTCATCAGCATAAGAAGCCACTAACCCATTCACTTGCCACCAATACTGATTTGGGTTCGCCTGCGCCCGCTGTCGAATTTCGGCGAATTCGGCCGTCAATTGCTTAATTGGCACGTCTAAAATTTCAATCGCCAGAGTTGTCAAAATCTTTTTTGCCAAAAGAGCAGCTTGCGCCTCTTCTGCGGTCAGAGTCCCATCGAAATCAATGATGATCTTCAAGAAAATTCAATCCTCCGTTTGCCTCTCCGCCGCTTTTTCGGACAGACGTACCATGGGGATGGGCGCGTCTTGAGCTAACAAATCCAGCGTCGCTTGCAGAATCCGGCGCTGCTGGGCGGGGTCGCCCGGTTCGCCCAAAGTGCGGCCCCGCGCCATGCGGGTGACGGTGTAGCGGGGCGGCGCTACCCGGCGAATCAAACCGCTCCAACTGGTCAAGGTGGCAGCAACGCCGGCCATCTCCAGCGCCCGCGCAATCAGTCCCACGGACTGAATGCAAATCGGTCAAGCGGGAACGAGCAGCGCCCCATCCACTTTTTCGGCCTGGGCGATGGTCAGGATTTCGGGAATCATCTCGTCTATCACGCGGGATACGTCTGGCTGGTAGCCGCAGAAGCTGATGACGGAGGGGGCCAGTTCGCCAAAAATGCCTTCCGCCGCCATCTGGCGCAAATGTTGGAAGGGGAGGAGGACTTGTGGGTCGCGGTTGACGGCCGTGTGGTCATAATGGTCGTGGGCAATCGCCAAATCGGAAAAAGGGGTGTCCGGCGAAAACGTTCGGATCGAATAATCGCCGATCTTGCTGGCAGCGTCGAATGGCTCCTGCGAATCGCGCAAATATGCCCCGGCGGTGGTGATGAACATCAACCGGCTTTGGGCCAGGTCAATGCCGGGGCCGGACGGAGCCGCGCGGTTATGGGGCCGGGCGTAGATTTTCCAATACGTTTCACCTGTTTTTTTCAGATGAGCTAACCAGCCATCGCCAAATTCTTGTTCCCATTCAGCCAGATTTTCAACAACGTTCATCACAGGAGAACCTCCGATTGCAAGGGTTGTGCCACAGGATCATCGGCCAGCGGCCGGGAGCCATCAGACAGATAGGAAGCGAGAAGGGCGCTGGCTGCCGTTACTGCGCCGGGACGAATGGCATATCGTTTGCCGCCGGGGCCGATGGTGAGGTGTACCAGCCGCGCCAGCCGCAGGGCGTGAAGATGATGGATGACGGTGGGCGGCCGTAAGCGTAAACGGCGCGCCAGTTGGGCCGGGGTCAATTCTTCGGCGGACAGGTAACGCAAAATACGCAGCCGGGTGGGGTCGGCCAACGCCTTCAGCGACTGGAACAGGGCGTCGGGAACCACATCGCCGGGAACGAGGGACATGGCCGGCGGCCGGGCGCCGAACATGAACGCCCATTGTCCCGGCCCGTCCAATCGCACCGGGGCCAACATGGACAGCGGCGTGATCCAAAATGAGGGGATCATGATCACCGTCTCATCGCCGGTGACGTGGGAAAAGAGCAAACCCTGGGATAACTCTTCCAGCAATTTGGGCAGGGGCAGGACATTTGCCAATGATTGGGCGTGGGTGACGGCCGTTTCCAGAGCGGGTTGAATGCGGGCTTCTTCCTCGGCAAAAAATGCGTCATAGTATGCCGTCAATGCCGCCAGCCACGCTTCGCCATACCCGGCCACATCCGCCCAAACGGTCAACATCTGCTCCAAGTCGTGATCGGAGGGCATGGTGTGCAGGGGATGGGTTTCCTGCCGGGCGCAATAGGCTGTTTTCAACGCCTCTCTATCTGGCTTGGCCCAGCTTCCGCGCCCGGCCACGTTTACCAGAATGGCGTGAATACGGCCGTTCATGTAGTAAGAAGCCAATGTGGTCAATCGTTCGTCGGCGGGGATTTGGGCCAGCGCGTCTAACGCCGCCCGGCCGTGACGCGGTTCCGGCAGGGTGGCGACCCAGGGGAAAGCCCAAATGTAACTTTTCATCACCGCTTGCAGCGCCGTTCGTTCCGCCGCCGGAATCCGGGAACGCACCCCGGCCGCCCAGGAGCCGCGCAAACCATATTTGGCCGGATCGTGCAGCACGTCCAGGCTCAGAAACAGGTCGAAAGCGGCGCCGTGCCGCCAAAGGTATTCAGCCATGCCAGTCGCGCTTACATGTCCCAGGTGGCGTCGCCAAAGAAATCGCCGTGATCTTTGGCTAGAAACGCTTCGATGAGCGGCCGTTTGTTCCCCAGGCGGAAGGATGGCCCATGCCCAGGGTAACAGATGGTGTCATCGGGCCAGGCCAACACCACCTGGCGCAGGGTGTGCCGGGTGGTTTGGAATCCGGCGGATGACCAGGTTTTGCCCGGCCCTCCGGCGAAAATGGTGTCGCCGACGATGACGCGATCATCGTTTTGTAACACAAAGCAAACTTGATCGCCGATGTGGCCGGGGGCGTGTTGGACTTTGACGGCGAAATTGCCTGCTTGGAGGAGACGGCCGTCTTCAATCCAGACATCCGCGTCCAGTTCCATGTCGTTTTCATGCGGGCCATTGTGGGCGTAAAGCGGGACTTGCAGCCGTTCCCGCATCGCCGCCAGCGCCCCGCGATGGTCAATATGGGTGTGGGTTAACCAAATCGCCATGGGAATACTCCCTACCAGCATATCGGTCAGCGTTTCCGGATCGTCGCCGGGATCAATCAGCACGCTTTGTTCCGTTTGCGGGCAAACCAGGGCGTAGGCGTTCATGCCCCACGGCCCCACTTGCCGGGTTCGCAGCTCCAGTTTGTCGTTCATGTTTGTGGCCTCCAGCTTGATTAGACCTTCATCTAACGCCACGGATGCTAGGTCAGCCGGATCAATTTGTCAAGATGGTTCCAAAAATGGTTAGAAACCTTTATAATGGTGAAAGTGTCGTGAAATATGTGGTGGGAGACGGCCGCGCCTTTCTTTCACCAATTAGAGGGAAGATTATGTTTTGGTTGGGTTTCATTGGCGTAATCATCTTTGCTATTATCAGTATCCTTTTGTACGCCGCCATGGGCTGGGTTGGCGTTATCTTAATGCTGGCCTTCATCCTTGCGGCGGCGCTCGTCTGGGTCTTTTACCGGCACGCATATGTCCTTTTGACAGAGATGGAAATGGGTGTGGTCTTTCACAGAAATGGGAATTTCGCCTATTTTTTAGACTCAGGCCGCCATATCCTCAACCCCATGACCCACCAGCTTGTTTATCGCATGACCAAAGGAAACATCAACACCGGCCGGTTCATCACAGAGGGGCGCGCGCGAGAAGGGATTCCGGTGACGGTGGAATTATCCGTCACCGTGCAAATCAATCTATTCAACATCCGGGAGCAAATCGCCCACAAGTTGGGGCGGGCGCTGCCCCAACACGCCTCGCGCATGGTGCGCGGCCGCGCTGAACACGCCATCCGGCACATGGTGGAACAAAGGTCCGTTTTAGACCTGTATAATCAAAACGCGACCCGTCAATTGGAAACCGAACTATTAAATGAAGTGCAAGTCCGCACCCAGATTTACGGAACCAAGCCAATCAGAGCCAATGATGTCAAAATTTTTGCCATCCACCTGCCAAACGAAGTGGAGAATGCGATCAAAGCGGCGTATGAACGGCAACTGCAAACGCGAACGGCCACCGAAGCATTGCGCCACCTGAACGAAGTAGTACGCAATTTCGATGATAACACCATGTCCAAGTTAGCCGAATTGGAACGGCTGCGCATCATCGAAAACAGCAACCCGCTGGTATACATCATCGAATCCTTCCTCAAAGACGGGCATTCGCCTGGCGGCGTCGGGACAACCCGTCCCCCATTTCCGCAGCCGCCCCAGCGTGGGTCGGGGTCAAAGTAAGGCCAATCCTCCTTGCAACAATTGGAAAAGACCAAAAACAACCATTACCAATGCCGCGCCCATATTCAAAAATCGTGCCGCGCGCCTATCCAGTCGTCTGGTCATAGAAAATAAAATCACAAAGCCGATAAAGCCGCCTATCAGCGCGCCATAAAATCCGATGGCAAAACCGATGCCGTTGATTGGCGCTTGCCGCCAGCCGCTCAACAAAATTGGGCCGGCGATTGTGGCCCAAAAAATATAGGGGTTGGGATTGAGTAAGTTGACGATCACGGTCTGAAACAAGCTGGTTTGAGCCGACTCGTGGGGCAGAGATTCTGCCGCCAGGTCTAGCGGCGGTTTGGCGTAAGCCCGCCACGCCAGATAGAGCAAAAACAAGCCGCCGCTGATGCGCAGCGCGTTGAAAAACCAGTCTGGGGTCTGGGTCAGGATGAACAACGTCAGGGCGATGATTGGGCCATCGCTGAAGAGGGGGGCAAAGGCGGCTAAAACGGCGCGCCGCCAGCCATGACGCAAAGTTAATGATAAGAGAAACGCTTGAATGGGGCCGGGTTGGGCGGCCGCGGCGCCGCCTAACAACAATCCTTGCCAAAAGTATGCCAGCAATTTTCTTCTCCGATGTTTTTGGGGCAATGATAGCGGCTTTTTTGGCTGGCGGGTGTGAAAATGGAGTGACTAAAATAGCTGGGGTGGGCGGCACAACGAAACGGCCGTTTCCCCGTATCGGGCAGCAGACTTGGAACACTCGGCAATTTCCAGCTAAAATAAGGGAGAGTCGCTGCATCTTGACTGAAATGAACTTGAGCTTTTTCTATTGTGGAAGTGATTAAATGAGCAGAACCTGGAGTCGTCCTAATCGTTATTACGTTCTTACCCTGATCATTGCGGCCGGGATTTGGTTTTTGGTGGTTGCCCGTGAATTGGTGGGGCCGCTGGTGGTGGCCGCTTTGTTGGCCTACGTGTTGAATCCCATCGTAACTTTCGTTAACGTTCGCACCAAACTGCCGCGCCGCTGGGTCATCCCCCTGGTTTACATCTTTTCCCTGGCCGCCATTGTGACATTGGCTGCCGTTTTTTTACCCATCATCCCGGAGCAAACAGCCCGTTTCTTTTCAGAGATACAAACCATCATTCTTGAGTTAGAAGAAAGGGTGGCCCAACCTCTCAGCGTCCTGGGATTCACCATTCCGCTGGAACAGCTTACCGCCAACCTGAATCCTGCCATCATTTCCACCGATTTCATCAGGGCCGATGTGTTTATTGAAATTCTGCAAGCAACCAGCACCAATCTGGGCTGGCTGCTGGTGATTTTGGTGGTCACGTATACCTTGTTGCAAGATTGGCCCAGTTTGCGCGAATGGTTTATTCGGCTGGCTCCAGGCGATTACCAACCTGATCTGCGCCGGCTGTATGAAGAAATTAAAATTGTCTGGAGCCGGTATTTAAGGGGGCAGTTACGTCTGGCAATTGTCATTGGCATCATCACCGGTATTGCGTCGGCGGCCATCGGTTTGCCCGGCTATCTGGCTTTTGGCATTCTGGCGGCGCTGCTCGACTTTATCGTGACGCTCGGCCCCACCACGCTGACCGGCATCGCCACCATTGTCGCCTTTTTTGCCGGATCAACGCTGCTGCCCATCCCCAATATCTGGTTTGCCCTGGTAGCTCTGGTGGCGTTTAACCTGATTCACGGGTTGGAAAATGTGTGGCTGCGGCCGCGTATCATGAGCCATCGGCTGCATCTGCATCCGGCGCTGGTGTTTGTCGCTATCATCGCCTCTCTGGAACTGGCCGGTGTTTTGGTGGCGCTGATCATTATCCCGGTGATTGGATCGGCTTTTATTTTAGGCCGATATTTCCAGGCTAAATTGATGAATCTGGACCCGTGGCCGGAGTAGGGGGCACGGCCGTGCCCGCACAGCAGAAACGGCCGTGCCGCACAAAAGCCCCCATTTTCGACCGTGGGTTTGGGATTGACGGCCGTACCTCCACAAAAGAAACGGCTGTCCCGCACAAAAGCGCCCGTTTTTGATTTTGGATTGGGCCGTACCCGCTCAAGATGGGAACGGCCATCGCGCACAGGAGAACTGCCTCTGCCCAACAGTGGGGGGCACGGTCAGGAGACCAGCCCCAGCGACGAGAGAAGACCGCGCCGTACCAGGGCAGGTCATTCTTCCCCACTTATCTCGTCCCAATTTACAACCAAATGACCATGCATCATTTCCGAATGTGTAAAAA
>JAJRVV010000248.1 GCA_024277135.1 Chloroflexota bacterium
GAACAATGAACAATGAACAATGAACAATGAACAATGAACAATGAACAATGAACAATGAACAATGAACAATGAACAATGAACAATGAACAATGAACAATGAACAATGAACAATGAACAATGAACAATGAACAAATTTTTTCATTGCTCATTGCTCATTGCTCATTATTTTTTTGGAGCAGCTATGAGCTTGATTACTTTAACAGACCCGCGCTCGCCGATCAGTGAGGCGTATCGCACATTGCGCACGAATTTGTCTTTTTACAGCCTGGATAACCCGATTCGGACGCTGGTGGTGACTTCACCGGCGGCGGGTGAGGGCAAGAGTACCACGGTGGCCAATCTGGCGGTGACGATGGCGCAGAGCGGCCGGAAGACGATTTTGGTGGATTGTGATTTGCGACGGCCGTCCCTGCACGACTATTTCGGCTTGAAAGCGGAGCCGGGGCTGACTGACATGGTGGTGTCTGGTGAAGACACGCCTCCCTTGCAAGAGACGAGCGTGGAAAATTTGTGGCTGCTGGCCAGCGGCGCTAAACCGCCCAATCCTGCCGATCTGCTCGGATCGCGCAAAGTGGATCAGGTCATCGCCCAATTGGTTGAGATGGCGGACATCATCTTGTTTGACGCGCCGCCGGTGATTGCGGTGACGGATGCGGCGGTGTTGGGGGCTAAGGTGGATGGGGCGCTGCTGGTGTTGAGCGCGGGCAAAACCCGCCGGGATCACGCCGAACGCGCCAAGGAAATGCTGGAACAGGCGAAGGTGCGTATTGTGGGCACGGCGCTGACCAATGCGCCCAAGGACGACTCAATCGGCGGGTATTATGGTTGATTGACGGTGATGAAGCGGTTAGCAAGAATGGTATGTCGTGGTGGATGATGTATCGCTTTTTTGTTAAGCGATTAAATGGCGTTTCAACCTGTGGTATGATAAAGCATGAAAACGACCAGATATTTTGATCATATGCGCACCCGTGCAGATAGGGCTTGGATTAAAATGTCTTGGATCGAATCAGTAATCGCTTTTCCAGATGCGCATGAGATACAATCTGATGGTCGTCAACGTTTTTGGAAAAAGATTGAAGAAGCGGAGGTCCGTTATTTGCGCGTGATCACGCTTGAGGATGGCGAGACGATTCACAACGCTTTTTTTGATCGGCGTTATAAAGGGTTAATGAGATGAAGATTCGGTACTTTGAGGATACGGACACGCTGTTAATCGAATTTAGCGATTCGGAAGTGGTAGAAACGGTTGAGTTAAATGAAGATATGATTGCAGACTATGGAGAAAACGGCCGTGTCGTTGCCGTCACACTTGAACACGCGCAGAAATCAACGGATGTTAACAGCGTGTTATTTGCCAAAGTTCCGGCCTGATTGGTTGAGGAATTGGAGGAGGAGATGGTTGAAGATGGACGGCCGTTCCAGATGAATTGTATGTCCGGCGTCAGCCACGATCTGCAACCGGGCCGATGGGAGTTGAGCCGCCATTTGCCGGTTGATCCCCACAAACTTCTCGTCCAACGCTCCAGCTAACAGTAAAACCGGCATGTGTAAATCGGCCAGGCGAGGCCAGAGAGAGGGTTGAACGCCGGTTCCCATCCCGCGTAGCGTGTTGGCTAATCCTTTTGAATTATTTTGCAGCCGCTGACGGCGCAAGGTCAGGCGTATTCCCTCCGGCAGCCGCTTTTGGCTTTCCCACAAACTCAGACTTTCCCAAAAATCTACGAAAGTAGGAATGCCGTCTCGCTCAATTTGGCCGGCCAGCGCTTCATCCCGTTGGCGACGTTCGCTTCGCTCGACGGCCGTTTGCAGCCCTGGCGACGCGCTTTCCAGAATGAGGCGAGATATGCGGTGGGGGTGATGAACGGCTGTGTACAGCGCCAGCCGCCCTCCCATCGAATAGCCCAAAAGCGCAGTTTGAGCCACGCCCAGGTTGTCCAGCAGGGCGATGAGGTCGGCCGAC
Source organism: Chloroflexota bacterium (assembly GCA_024277135.1). GTDB lineage: Bacteria > Chloroflexota > Anaerolineae > Promineifilales > Promineifilaceae > JAJRVV01. The sequence continues at coordinate 1,964 of JAJRVV010000248.1, forward strand.
GCTTGTTCCATTCGATAGCGGGCCGGGTTGTTGGGGGAATCGGTACGGCCGTGTCCCAGCAAGTCAATGGTGATGAGGCGGAAGTGGTTGGAAAGGACGGCCGTCACCCTCCGCCAATTGACAGAGCTGCCGGTGAAGCCGTGGAGGAGGATGAGGGGACGGCCGTTGCCGTTCTCGCTGCAGTGATATGAACAGCTATTGATGGTTAGGTGGGGCATGAATGGGGCTTAATGTTGACGGTAGACATCTTTGCGGTGACGGATGCGTACTATTTCGATTACTAAAATCGAGGAGTAGATCTGATAAGAGGCCATTCTTTTTTAGCTCGGCTAAAAATTCTTCGTGAGAAATGGTCGGCTCATTCCTTCGAGCGGCGATTTTGTTCACTGTTGGCTCAAAGCATCACGAACCGCTTTGCGCGCGATCTTGCCGGAGGCAGTGTGCGGCAGTTCCGGCACAAAGCGTACCAGGCGCGGCTGCTTGTATCCGGCCAACCGCTCCCGGCTAAAAGCCAGCAGCTCGCGCTCCGTCACCGACTGTCCCGGCCGCAGCCGCACCATCGCCGCCACTCGCTGCCCCCACTCCTCATCAGGGATGCCGACTACGCACGCTTCCAGCACGGCCGTATGCCCCCGCAGCGCCTCCTCCACCTGCGCCGGATACACATTCTCCCCCCCGCTCACAATCAAATCGCTGCGCCGCAGCGCCACCCATAAATCGCCGTCTTCGTCCAAATAGCCCAGGTCGCCGGTACGGAGCAGCGAGACATCCGATTTCTCTAAGAAATCGGATGTCTGATAATACCCCGCCATCACCGTTGGCCCGGAGACCGCAATTTCACCGATTTCGCGGGGCGGGCGTTCCTCTCCCGCTTCATTGATGATTTTGACCTGGGTGAACATGAGTGGCTTGCCCACGCTACCCGGCTTGCGCGCGGCTTCGGCCGGCGGCATGGTGGCGACTTGGGAGGCGGCTTCGGTGAGGCCGTAGGTGGGAGCGACGAGGGGGGGAGGTGAATGGTGAATGGTGAATGGTGAATGGTGAATTTCTGCCTTCTGCCTGGGCAGCGCGTTTGCTTGCTGGATGAGTTCCGGCGGGGCGGCTGCGCCGCCGAGGAGGATGAGGCGCAGGCTGGCGGGCCAATGGTCGCGGCTTTGCAGCAGGCGGCGCAACATGGTGGGAACCAGCGAGATGAGGGTGGGAGCATCGTGGTCCAGACTGTGGTTGATGGCGTCCAAATTGAAGCGTTGGTGCAGGATGACGGCCGTGCCATACAAACAACTACGAAAAATCACCGCCAGCCCGCCCACATGGCACAACGGCAGCACACTCAGCCAGCGGTCATCCGGCAGCGCCCCCAGCCGGTAAGCGGAAGCCGTTGCGCTCCAGAAGTGGTTGGCAAAGGTCAGCATCGCGCCTTTCGGACGGCCGCTCGTGCCGGAAGTAAAAACAACTGCTTGCAAATTGTGAATTGTGAATTGTGAATTGTGAATTGTGAACGATGACGCCAACCATTCATCATTAATTATTAATTGTTCACAATTCATTATTTCTTCTTGTTCCGACAACACGACGGCAAACCGGCAGCCCACATGTTCCACCTGCCACTGCAGCTCCGCTGGGGTGAGCCGGGTGTTGAGCGGAACCAGCGCGGCCCCAATCCGCGCCAGGGCGTGAACCAGACAGACGTATTCGAGGGAGTTAGGCAGCAGCGCCGCCACAAAATCGTCAGGTTGGACGCCACGCGCCAGCAAACGGCCGCCCATCCCCTCCGCCATCCGATCCAACTCCCCATACGTCCACGACTGCTCCCCGATAACCAGCCCGATTTTCTGCGGGCTGGCCGCTGCCCGCGCTTGCAGCCAATCCATCGCAGAAGCAGTTAGGGAAGCCACTTAATACCCTTGAAATTGGGCTTGCGTTTTTCCAGAAAAGCGTTGCGCCCCTCTTTGGCCTCATCCGTCATGTAAGCCAACCGCGTCGCCTCGCCCGCAAAAATTTGCTGCCCCACCATGCCGTCGTCCGTCAGGTTCATGGCAAATTTGATCATTTTGATGGACGTTGGCGATTTTGCCAGGATTTCCTGCGCCCATTGGCGGGCGGTCTCTTCCAACTCGTCGTGGGGAACCACTGCGTTGACCATGCCCATTTCATACGCTTCTTGCGCCGAATAGTTACGCCCCAAGAAGAAAATTTCGCGGGCGCGCTTTTGCCCCACCATTTTAGCGAGATAGGCAGAGCCATAACCGCCGTCAAAACTGGTGACGTCGGCATCCGTTTGTTTGAAGATGGCGTGTTCTTTGCTGGCCAATGTGAGATCGCATACCACGTGCAGACTGTGGCCGCCGCCTACCGCCCAGCCGGGCACAACAGCGATGACCACTTTGGGCATAAAGCGGATCAGACGCTGCACTTCGAGAATGTTCAGACGCGGCATTCCGTCGTCGTCCACGTAGCCTTGATGGCCGCGGGTTCTTTGGTCGCCGCCGCTGCAAAAGGCGTAGACGCCGTCTTTGGGTGATGGGCCTTCGCCGGTAAACAAAACAACGCCGATGGATGTGTCTTCCCGCGCATCGAGGAACGCTTGGTATAGCTCGGCTACAGTTTTGGGGCGGAAGGCGTTACGCAGTTCGGGCCGGTTGAAGGCGATGCGGGCCATGCCGCCTGCTTTTTGGTAGGTGATGTCGCTGTATTCTTTGACGGTTTTCCAGTTGGTCATGCTTTTCTCCTACAAGTTGATTCGCCCTCCTGGAGGCTGCGATGGAATCGTGAGCCTCTGGGAGGATTTGTCAAATGGTTTTTTACCACACCCGGCACAAAAACCCTTTTAGATAAGCTGATTCGGGAAATGTGAGCAGGATGGGGTGATCGGGTCCCTGCCAGAGATGCTGCAAAATTTGCGCGTCCCGGCCCGCATCCACGGCCGCGCTGAAAACGATCTTCTGAAATAGGTCGGCATCAATTCGGCCGGAACAGGAGAAGGTAGCCAGCAAGCCGCCGGGACGGAGCAGCCGCAGCGCCAGCCAGTTCAGGTCTTTGTACCCTCGGCTGGCTTTCTTCACGTCCCGCCGACTGTGCGCGAATTTTGGGGGATCGAGAATGACCACATCGAATTGATGACCATTGTCCCGATAATATCGCAGCGCTTCAAACGCATTTCCTTGAATGTACTCGTCTTGCGGCCGTTCCCATCCGTTGAGAGCGATGTTTTTCTCCGCCAGAGTCAACGCTTCGGCGGAGGCGTCTATGTTGATGATGGGGCCGGCCGTTTGGGCGGCGGCGTACACGGCGAAACCGCCGGTGTAAGCGAAGACGTTCAGCACAGACTTGCCGCTGATAAAGTGGGATTGGCCGAGGATGGCCCGGTTTTCCCGCTGGTCGAGATAGAAGCCGGTTTTGTGGCCGGCGAGCAGGTTGACGAGGAAGCGACGGCCGTTCTCTAAAACTTCCAGTTCATCCGGCGGCGCATCGCCCCAGACCACCCCTTTCGTCTCCTCCAGCCCTTCTTGCCGCCGGGCGCTGACATCCGACCGTTCGATGATGCCGCGCGGCGTCGCCAGTTCGGCCAGCAAATCAATCAGCATGGCTTTTCGTTTTTCGATGCCCATTGTCAGGCATTGCATGACGAGGAAATCGCCGTATTTGTCCACGATGAGGCCGGGCAGGCCGTCGGCTTCGGCGTTGACGAGGCGGTAGGCGGTGGTATCGGAGCCGAATGACAAGGAATGGCGCAGTTTGAGGGCGCGGGTTAGTTTGCCCCGCCAAAAAGTTTTGGTCGGGGGCGTTTCGTCCCAGGAGAGGATGCGGACGCGCCAAGTGAGAATGCGGGCGCGAATTTGGGAGTGGGGGTTGAAGTAGGCGTGGGCCAGGAAACGGCCGTCGTGTGTCGCTATTTGAACCAGATCGCCGGGTTGGGGACGGCCGTCAACCCGATCAATCGCGCCGGAAAAAACCCAGGGATGCCGGTTGAGCACCGGCTTTTCCCGCCCTCGCTTCAAAATGATGGCGGCGCTCATTAAACAGTTCGATGCCCTTGTTCGCTGTCGGGAGATTCGGTGATAAGTTCTAGCGCATGCGGCAGGATGGGCAGCAGCACATCCAGATTTTCCCGCACCGCTTTGGGGCTGCCGGGCAAATTGATGATGAGCGTTTGGCCGCGAATGCCGGCGACGGCGCGGGAGAGCATGGCGTGCCGGGTGATTTTGAGGCTTTCGGCGCGGAGGGTTTCGGGAATGCCTGGCGTTTCCCGGTCTATGACGCTGAGGGTGGCCTCCGGCGTGATGTCGCGGGGGGCAAACCCGGTGCCGCCGCTGGTGAGGATGAGGTGTACGCCAGCTTTGCTCCAGGCGATTAAGGTGTTGGCGATGGCGTCAAAATCGTCGGGAATGATGGCTTGTTCGACAATGCGCCAGGGGGTTTGTTCGCTCAAGATTTTGACCAGGAGCGGGCCGCTGCGATCTTCGTATTCGCCGCGCGCCCCCCGGTCGCTGATGGTGAGGATGCCGATTTTCACAGGTGTAATTAGCCGTTCTTCTCGATCAGTTTGAGCCAATCGTCGTTTAGCCCGCTGTCGGTGACGCCGTAATAAATGTGAGTATTACCGTTTTGTTTGAGGGCCAGATCGTACCAGGTGTTGTCATTTTTGGTGCGCTGCCGAATGACGGCTAAATCGCCTTGCCATTGAATACTGTCTGGGCGTGGCTGACCCGACTCGACCTGGCTGATGGCGTAATGCCACAGTTTGCGGGCCGATTTGCGGGTGACGTTTTTGATGAGGTTGCCGTTACGCATGTCGCGCAGGGTGTGGTAGGTGGTTCCCTGTCTTTTCTCGCTGTGAACGACTTCGACGCCGGTGCGCGGGGGTTCGGTTTTGCCGGAAGGCGGCTCAGGTTTTGCGGGGGTGGGGGCGGGCTGCACGGCCGTTTCTGTCGCTTCCACCACTTTTTCCATCGCTGGTTTGGGTCTTTTGAGGGCTAACCGGACAATTTCATCGCGCACGGCCAGACTGGTATCCGCTTCGTCGCGCACATAAAACTTGTTGTCGTCAATGGCGTAAGGGGTATCCTGCCCCGGTTCCACGGTGATGCGTAAAATTTGTTTGCCCTGACTGGGCAGTAAATCCACATGGATGCTGGGTTCGGGACTAAAACGGTTGGCGACGGCCGTCATCAACTGTTCCATGGCTTTGTTAGCTTCACGCACGCCGACAGGCGTCTCTTTAGGATTGGCGGAGGCGCCCACATAAATGACGCCGCCGTTGGTGTTGGCCATGGCGCCGATGTCGGACAAAATTCGGTTCAGGCGGTTACCCCGTTGGGCCATGCCGGCGTGGAAGGCCTGGACGATGGATTCGCCCTCTTCCCGCGCCAACTGCACAAAATCAACCGGATTGGCCGGGCCGCGATACGGCCGTGTCAGCGAAAAATCATTCCCTTTCAACACCTTTGCCAGCGCCTCAAAGCTCACATCTCCCAGCAATACCTCCGTGATACGGCCGCCAACCCCCAACGATTTCGGTTGATCCGGGTCTCGTACCAGCCGGTGAGCGTCTGAACCCTGGATACAGCGCATGGGGCGGGGGTACTCTGGTTTGGAGCCATCAAAAAAGCGGCGGGTGGTGTACCGGCCCCGCTTTTCCAGGTCAGTCACTTCCAGTACATGCAAGTGGGGGTCTTGCGTGTAGGCAATGCGCGTTTGGCCGCCAAAATCGAGGCCGCGCATGGCCACCCCATTGCCGGAATTGGCGTGAGCGCCAATCACAATGCCGCCGGCTTCATCAATGATGCGATAAGCGGACAGCACGTCTGTCGTAGCCCGCACATTTGAACTGCCCGTTTGCAGGGCGTCGGTGGGCACATTCATCTTGAGCAGCAGGTGTTCCAGAAAACTGGTGGTCGTGTCCTGGGGGAAAATACCCAGAATATGGAAGCCAAAAGTGGCCGTGAATTCAAAACCAGGCAGCACCAAAATCTTGTTAAGCAGCCGCCGATACTCATCGAGGCGGCGTTTCTCTTCTGGCTCTTGCCGCCCCAGTTCTTCCAGCCAAAGCAGCTTTTCAATCTCTTTGCGCATGGCGGCGTAACCGGCGACGGTGTTATGGTCAGTAAAGGCAAGGATGTCCAAACCGCGAATTTCCGCTTGCTGCAGAATGTCTAAATAGATGATGTGCGGTTCCTGGTAATCGCTCGATCCTGGCGTGTGGAGGTGCAAATCCATGCGCCGCCATTGACGAGAAGAAGATTTGCGGGAACGTGAGCGGCGTCGGCTTGATTTATTGGTCATTTACCTTCCTCGGCTTCAGGAGATTTTTGAGTTCTTTTGATAGATTTTCAGGCGGATATGGTTTGTGCAAGAATAAATCGGCTCCCGCCTGGGTAGATTCAGTTTCACGCCGGTAATCGCCGGAGGTAACGATGACGATGGTGTTGGGTGGGACGGCGGTTTTTCTCTGGCGAACCTGGTGCAGCAATTCTAGACCGTTTACGCCTCTGGCCAGATGGTAATCTATGACAAAGGCATCCGCGCCATTTTCTGCAGCTAGGGCGGCCTGGGGAATGTCGGTGCAAGTGACGACCTGGAATCCATCGAGTTCCAGGAGCATTTTGGTAAGGGTTACATTGGTGTGGTCATCATCAACCACAATGATTTTTGGCATTATTGTTTCTCGTCGCGTATCTCGCTTTATCTTTTGGCGATGGCGGCGATGCCGCGCATGACGCCGACGATGTTGACGCCGGCTTTGAGTGCATCCAGGGTTTGGATTTGTGGCGGGCCAGCGCTGTTTTCTTCGGCGGTGCGGGTCATGAAGTAGGCTGTGGCCAGGCCAACGGCCGCGCCGACCAGGGCACCCATAACGAGAAATTTCGGTTTCCAGTTGTTGTTTTCTTGTTGGGCCATGTTTAGCTCCGATTAAATAGATTGCGTAATTGTTGAATGAGTTTTTCCAGGTAGCTGAATCGCGCGTTGGCTTGGATGAGCGGCCGGGTGAGGCGCGGGCTGATCTCGTTTATTTTGTGTTGGATTTTGTCCAGGATGTTCTCGATGCGCCAAAATAGGATTTGTAAACGGCCGTACTCCCGCGGATTCTGGCTGTTCTTTTGCCGCCGGTAGAAAAACAAGCCTACCGTCAGAGAAGGGACGATGGCGCACAGCAGCATCAAAGGCAAAATGGTGAAGATGATGATGATGTCGGTCAGGGCAGAGATTAGTTGGCGCATGTCAGCCTGACGCCCGTCAGCCTGATCGGGGGACAATGCCTGCCACAGCATGAGACCCACCAACCCCGCCACGATTAGCCCGGCAACGGCCACAGGGATGTAGACGAAGAGCCGATTAAAGCGGCGTAAGCCGGCGGCGCGGGCTTCTTGCGCCGGATTGGGTTGATAGGGTACGGCCGTGTCCGATGTCTCTGGCATCCTTAGCAATCGTTCGTAATTTACCAATCTTCTCGGAAACTATATGCGCAAGCGGCCTCTGGTGGCAGGCAGTTTCCGCGAAGATGAAATCGCTCTGACGTTGATAGTTTCCGGGAAAATAAAAAATCCAAAAATTCGCCGTGATTGTACCACAAGACACAAAACAGCCACAGCGCAAAAAGATGGCTGCGGCTGGAAATTTATTCGTGAATGGCGAATCACTTAATCTGGTAGCTGTGTGACAATTTGGCAACGCCCCGTACGGTTGCCGCCACAGAACAGTAGCGTTCTTCGGAGAGTTGGATGGCCCGCTCCACCTTTTGTTCGTCCAAATTTTCTCCCGCCAGCGTATAATGCAGGTGGATGTCGGTGAACGGATACGGGGGATCAGTCGCTTGCTGACCATCCACGCTGACATACAAATTGGCGAGTTTTTGCCGCTGCCGGCCCAGAATCGTGACCACATCATAGGCTGAACAAGAGGCCAGACTGAGCAAAAGCAGGTCAGATGGTTTCAGCCCCTTCCATTCTTGCCACTCCTCGTTTCCATCTTGCGGCCAGGAACCGCTGACGAGGACATGGCCGAATGAATCTCGGCCAATAAACATCTGGCTATCTTCACCACTCCATTTGACGGCTACATTTCCCATTTCACTCTCCGTTTATTTTTGTAACTGCACAGACATCCGATTTCTCGCTGTCGAGTATGCTTGCATTATGAATGACAAGAAATCGGATGTCTTGTCGAGACGCTGTATAGTCACTATTTTTTGCGTAATTATGGCAGACATTCTCCAGGATTTTCTGGGCCGGCCGGTACACATTGGCAATACGTTGTGTTTTGCCCCTCACCTTCCCACAAGAAGTAGGAGATGCTGGTTCGGGTGCAGGCTGGTTGGTTGGGATACGGCCGTGTCCACTCCACACCAACGCCTTGCGCTGCATCTTCCTGCACTAAAAACAGACGTAATTGCCGGTCTGATTGATTGTCAAATCGCAATTCACCCTGGCTGGCTATGCCAAAAGCTAAAAAAGGGAAGGCCGCCACGGCTAACCAGATAATGATAACAACCAGGTAAAAAAAACGACGTAGCCACTTCTGTTTCACGGAAAAACCTTAAAATCCCAGGCGTCACTGGCATAAAGACGATCTGCCCGGCGACATCCTTACTCTGGCGCAGAAGTAATTCCCCCGGAAACTGCTCAACCCCGGTTACTCCTGGTTGTTGATAGCATTGATGTACAAATCGGTGGTGTACTGCTTCACCATCCGCCGCATACTGAATTGAGGCGTGTTGGAGCGAATCGTTTCTCGCATGATCTCCACCCAGCCCCGCGGCACTTTGTCTCGATCTCGATTGTAGAAGAGCGGGATGATTTCATCTTCCAGTAATTGATAGAATGAATTGGCGTCTTCCTCGTCTTGCCGTTGTTCATCTTGGTAATCAACTTCTGATCCGATGGCCCAACCGTTGGCTCCATTGTAGCCTTCGGCCCACCAGCCATCCAAAATGCTCAAATTGGGAATGCCGTTGATAACCGCTTTCATGCCGCTGGTGCCGCTGGCCTCCCGCGGACGGCGGGGCGTGTTCAACCACACATCTACGCCCTGGGTCAGATACCGGGCCATGTGCATGTCATAATCTTCGACAAAGGCGATACGGCCGCCCATGTTGTTGTGCTTGGCCAGGTTGTATATGTGTTGGATGAGGGACTTGCCAGGGTCATCGGCGGGGTGGGCTTTGCCGGCAAAGACAACTTGCAGGGGGCGGTGGATGTCCAGCAGCATCGCCCGCAGCCGTTCTAAGTCGCGGAAGATGAGGGTGGCTCGTTTGTAGGTGGCAAACCGGCGGGCGAAACCGATAGTCAACGCTTCCGGATCAAGCAGGGTGCCGCTGGTGAGGACTTGGGTGGGGTCGTTACGGCCGTCAATCCAACGCCGCCGGGTTCGTTCCCGCAAAAAACTCATCAGTTTGCGCTTTAACAGTTGATGCACATGCCAAAGTTCCGCATCTGGCACATCTTCCAACCGCTGCCAGATCGCCGGGTCGTCCCGCTGCTCCCGCCAGTCCGGGCCAAGGTACTTGTCGTAAATGTTGTGCATCTCGCCCGCCACCCAGGTCGGAATATGCACCCCGTTGGTGATGGATGAAATTGGCACTTCTTCCAGCGATTTGAGCGGCCAAACTTCCTGCCACATCTTCCGCGAAACTTCACCGTGCAGCTTGCTCACCCCATTCGATTGGCCGGAACTGCGTAAGGCCAACACTGTCATGTTAAACGCCATCCCCCACGGTTCTTCATGTCCGCCCAACGCTAAAAACGCTTCTCGACTGATGCCCAAATCGTCCCAAAAGCCGTTGAAATAGTTTTCCACCATGTGGAAGCCAAAGGTATCGTGTCCGGCTGGGACTGGCGTGTGCGTGGTGAACACCGCCTCTGCTTTTACCTTTTCAGACGCTTCGGCAAAAGTTAAACCGGAGCGCACTTTCTCGCGGATGCACTCAAAAATCAAGAAAGCGGAATGTCCTTCGTTCATGTGCCAGACGGCCGGTTCGATATTGAGCGCGCGCAGCAGACGCACGCCGCCAATCCCCAGCATAATTTCCTGGCGAATACGCATTTCGTTATCGCCGGAATAGAGGCGGGCCGATAATTCCCGATCCCAGGGGTCATTGTCATCCACATCCGTATCCAGCAAATAGAGCGGAACCCGGCCCACCTGAACATGCCACACCCGCGCCTGCACATCCCGTCCGGCCAGATGAACTGTTACTTTTAATTCGCTGCCATCCTCGCCGGTAACAATGAGTACCGGCGCTTGGTCCATGTCGAGTTGTTGGTAGGCGGCTTCTTGCCAGCCATGCGCCGGAATCCGCTGCCGGAAGTAGCCCTGCGGATACATGAACCCGATGCCGACCAGCGGCAATCCTAAATCGCTGGCTTCTTTGGCGTGGTCGCCGGAAAGGATGCCCAGACCGCCGGAATAGATGGGCAAAGAGCTGTGCAGCCCAAATTCAAAAGAAAAATAGGCGATGGTTTTGTCTTTGTACTGTGGATAGATGGTATGGAACCAGGAATGACCGTTTTTCATTTCCCGGTCAAACTGGAGGAATACTTTGTCATATTTACGCAAAAAGGTGGCGTCATTGACCGCTTTAGTTAGTTGTTCAGGCTCAATTTCCTGGAGCATGAGTACTGGATTATGCCTTGTTTTACGCCATAAGGCAGTATCCAGGTTGCGGAAAAGACCCCGCGCCTGGGGAGTCCAACTCCACCAAAGATTGTAGGCTAATTAAGGGAGACGATGGATTTTTTTAGGGATCTTCTCGTCCATTTCGATCATGTGATATTCCTTAATTTGTTGGTAATGGTGTAGACATCCGATTTCTTGGAGAAATCGGATGTCTTTTTGCTTATGGTTGATGGGTCAACTAAATTGGAGCCATTATACCATGTTGATAATTTGTGAAACAATTGGGGATTGTTGACGTTGGTTTTGACGGTCTGTATCATCGAGGCGGGATGTTTAGGTTAAGGCCGATTTTTTGTGGGGAGACGGCCGTAGCCCGGGCGATAGCCAGGTCACTGATTTGGGTAACGCACCAATCAAATTGGGCGGCGCTCATTAATGTTGTATCAATGACAGGGACGGGGTTGGCGCAGTTGATGACAACCAGTTGGCCGGCTCTGATGACGAATTCGACCATGTTGATGTCGTAGCTGTAGACGCTGGTGAGGGTTTGGGCGGCCGTGATGATTTGTCGAATGGGCGGGGCGTCGGGATCGAGGGCGTTGGGGTGGTAACGGCCGTCTTCCGGCAGATAACGCAATGGCAGCGTCTGATCCTGGTTGATGACGAGGCAGTGAATATGTTCGTCTGTCTCGATGATCTCCTGGAGGATCATCGTCAGCGTATCGCTTTCGTCGTATCGCTGAATCAACTCATCTACGCTGTTGACCCGGCAGGCAAGTTGACGGCCGCCGCTGGCAGCGTTCTTAAATATGGCGGGAATGCCGACATAATCAATGATCCCTTGCCAATCCATGGGGTATTTGAGGTTGCGAAAATCGGCGGCGACCGCATCTTTGCCGATATGTTTGTTGGGCAGAACGAGGGTGCGCGGAGTGGGCAGGCCGAGTTGGTTGACGATGGCCGCGCCCAGGAATTTGTCATCGGCGGCCCAGGTGAAGGGGTTGTTGATGATGGCGCAGCCCTGGATGGCGGCGTATTTGAGATAAACGCGGTAGTAGGGGATTTCGTGGGACATCCGATCCAAGAGAACGGCGTAGGGAACGGGTTCGTCCATGCGGGCGCCGCCAAGCTGCGCTATTTCGGCGGCGAGGTTGGCCTGACGGCCGTTGATGGCTTGCATGACGGCCGTAGGCAACTCTGTTTCGCGGCCAGTGATGAGACCAATGCGTCGGGTTTCGGTCTGACTCATGGCGTCTTTCTCCGTGTTTGACGGCCGTTTACGGCCAAGAGCAACTATACATCAAATCGAGTTTGACGCCGAACCGGAAGCGGCCCATTGGGCCGTAATTTTGTCGTATTCGGGGGCCATTTTCGTCCAGTTGAATTTTTTAATGTGCGCGGCCAGGGTGACGGCCGTGTCCCGCGCGGCTTGAGGATGGGTCAGGGCTTCGCGCAGACGTTGCATGAGTTGGGCGTCGTCGTTGTACAGGCAGCGGCCGCGCGCCGATTGCGGCAGCAGTTCCGGGTAGGCGAGGCGGCGGGGCAGGATGGGGAAGGTGTGAGCGTAAATCGCTTCCAAGATGCTGATGCCGAAAAATTCATGATGAGCGGTGGAAATGATCACGGCCGCATCCCACAACAGCCGCCGGTACAACTCCGGCTCGGCGTAACCCACATGCGTCAACTGGTCGCCGAATTGGGCAAGGGCATCGTCAAAGATGGATGGCCGTTTGCCAAACTGTTGGCCGCACAATGCCAGCCGAAACGGGATGCCCTCGGCCGCGATTTGGGCTAACGCATGGAAAAACGCCTCTGGGTTTTTGTCATACTCCCATCGTTGGTTCCACAACACCAGCGGCGGCGATTCCTGGGCGGCGGCCGGTTGCAGCCGGTCAAAATCTATGCCGACGGGCAAGACCTGGCTTTTGGCCTGCAATTTTGCCGCCGCGCCCAATTCGTTATATTCGGGAAAATGTTTCAAAAAACGAGGCAGGGCGTCGAAAAAGCTGTCCCGATGATAGTGGGAATTGAACAACACGCCATCGGCGGCCAGCATGGAAGCGAAGTTGATGAAGGCGTAATGCTGGTCTCGTTCTCCTAACTGGCGGCGCATAGGCCCGGTACGGCCGTCTGCCGGCAGCGGGTACGTCAACTGATTCTCGTGCATGTAAAGCAGCAGCGGCGTATTCCAACTACGCGCCCGCGTCAAGGCCAAAAAAGTGGCGGCGTCCAGCATATCCGTCGCCAAAAAGAGGTCAGGTTTGTCCACGCCGGCCATAAACCGGCGGGCCAACGTCACCGCGCCGCCGTGCATGCGCCATTTCCAGAACCTGTCCGGCAGGGTGAGCAGCGTGATCTGGTGTTGGCTGTGCTGTCGGTAGCCTTCGGCCCATGCTTGATGGCTGCCGCCATGATAGGGAGAAACGAGCAGGAGTTTGATGGATTTCATAACATATTTTAATAGATCATGCCGAATGGAAAAGGATTGACTATAATAACATTTCCCTGGAAACTTGGCGTTTCCGGGGAAATAGCTGCGTATTGTGAAAAATCCCATAAAGATTCGCCCTGATGGGCGCATTGTATTATACTACGCGCCTGGATTACCCAGGTGGGAGTAAGAACTTTGACAGGTGAAAAACCTGAACTGTTTTGGGACGCGACTTATGCCATTGCCCTGGCATTGATCGCTTATTATCCAGAGCGTTCCCCGGAAGATGTCGGCCTGATTGAATTACAAAAAATGGTTCAAGCCTTGCCCGGCTTTGCCGATGATCCCGCTTTGGTAACCGAACGAATTTTGTTCGACATACAAATAACTTGGTTTGAGGAGACAATGAACCTATGACCGACTCCCCATCAAATGAAGTGGTTGTACCGGATGAACTGGCCCATAACGTGGTGATCACGAACCTGGCTAAGGTGATTGATCCGCTGTACAACTGGACTCGTCGCAACTCCATCTGGCCTATGGTGTTTGGTCTGGCTTGCTGTGCCATTGAAATGATTTGCACGGCCGCCAGCCGATTTGACCTGGCCCGCTTTGGCATGGAAGTGTTTCGCGCCACCCCCCGCCAATCAGACTTGATGATCGTCTCAGGCACCGTCACCAAGAAGATGATACCCACCATCGTGCGTCTGTATAACCAGATGCCGGAACCCCGCTACGTGATGGCCATGGGCGCTTGCGCTTCCGGCGGCGGGCCGTTCAAGGAAGGGTACAATGTGGTGGACGGCGTGGATAAGTTTTTGCCGGTGGATGTTTATGTCCCCGGCTGCCCGCCGACTCCCCAGGCATTGATCAATGGCTTGATCGCCCTGCAAGAGAAAATTGATCAGCAATCTATCTTGACAGCGCCCTGGTATCGCAAGGATGATACGATGATTGATGAAGTGCAGATTCCGGTTTTAGGGCCTGATCTGGTGGATGTGCGGCAGGCGGAATTGATTCGGGCAGAGGCAGCTAAAGCAGAAGCGGCTAAAGCAGAAACGGCCGTCACCGAAGCCGAAGTAGAAGCAGCTTAACTCGTAAGGCGGATTGAGGAACAATTATGAGTGAAATGATCGCAGAAGCAACCGGGCCGGACGGGACGCCGGATGTTTATGAAAACCCTGTGGCGGAAGTGACGGCCGTGCTCAAAGAGCGATACCCCGACGCCGTTGTGGACGACGAGCGGGCCGGGTATGGCGGCGTCGTTGTTTCCGCCGACAAACTGGTAGAAATCGCCACCGAACTGCGCGATGAGTTGGGGTTTAATTATCTATCCAGCGTCACCGGCGTAGATTTGATTGGCGATGACAAGCTGGAAGTCGTTTATCACACCTACAGCATTGACAAAGGGGGCAGCGCCCTGGTCATGAAAGTCCAGGTAGACCGGAACGATCCGGTCATCCCCTCGCTGGTTCCCGTTTGGCCCGGCGCCGACTTCCAGGAGCGGGAAGCCTACGACATGTACGGCATCCGCTTTGAAGGCCATCCCGACTTGCGCCGCATTTTAACCTGGGATGAATTCCAGGGTTTCCCCATGCGCAAAGATTGGCGGGAGCCATTCTACGAAGATGCCCACAAGCCGTTTGGCAGCCGTTGGCCCGGCGGTGAGGTGTTCCGGGCGGAAGAGAAGAACCTCTTTGGCAAAAACGTGCAATACCCGGACGGCTGGGTTCCCACTGGGCAAGAGTACGAAGTGGAAACGAACATGTACGACGCCCTCGCCTTCTCCCGCGACGCTGCGCCAGGCTTAAAAACGGATAAAGTTACCGTCAACATGGGGCCGCAGCATCCCTCCACGCATGGCGTATTTCGTATGGTCGTCACCCTGGACGGCGAGACCATTTTGGGCTTGAAGCCGGTGATGGGCTACTTGCATCGCAACCACGAAAAAATTGGCGAGCGCAACACCTTCATCCAAAACATCCCCTACACCGACCGGCTTGATTACCTCTCCTCCATGGGCAATAATCATGGCTATGTGTTAGCCGTGGAAAAATTGATGAGCGTCGAAGCGCCGGAACGCGCCGAGTGGATTCGCATTCTCATGGTGGAATTGACCCGGATCGCCAACCATTTGTGGGCATTGGGCTTCTTGCTGAACGACCTGGGCGCATTGCAGACGCCGATGCTCTATTTCTATTTGGAACGGGAACTGATCCTCGATTTCTTTGAAGCAACGGCCGGTTCCCGGATGATGTGTAACTACATGCGTTTTGGCGGCGTCGCTTACGATTTGCCGGATGCGGTGCGCGGCCAGAACACGATGGATTTCCTGAACGATCTGGTTTATAAGCATATCCCCCAGGTTCTGGATCAGGGTGATGAGCTGATTACCGGCAATGAGATCATGCGCGCCCGCTCGATTGGCGTCGGCTATTTATCGGCGGAAGATGCGATTGCTTACAGCACGGCCGGGCCGGTGCTGCGGGCCAGCGGCGTGCCTTATGACGTGCGCCGGGCTGAACCGTATTCCTACTATGAACATCTCGATTTTGATGTGGCAGTGCGGTACAACGGCGACGTGTATGATCGGTATTTGGTGCGGGTGGATGAAATGCGCCAGAGTTTGCGAATTTTGGAGCAGGCGCTGCCCTATTTGCGGGAGACGGAAGGCGCGCCGGTGATCGGCGGCAAACCGCAATATGCGATTCGGATGCCGGCGGATGGCGAGGCATACGGCCGTGTGGAAAACCCGAAAGGAGAATTGGGTTACTACGTCACAGCCAAACGGCGCGGGGCCAACCCGGAGCGGTATCACGTGCGCGCTCCCTCTTTCATCAACCTGACCGCCCTGGAAAAAATGTGTCTGGGCCATAAAGTGGCCGACGCGGTGGTGATTCTGGGCAGTATTGACATTGTTCTGGGAGAAGTTGACCGGTAAATTAAAGGATGAAGGATGAAGACAGAGCAATCGCCTTCTACCTTCTGATTTTTGCCTTTCAGGAGCAAGTATGTACGGAGTAGGAATTTTGAAGGGGATGGCGGTGACTTTTCGCCATTTCGTAGATACATACCTCGATGATATTCATTGGTTGTCGCGCGGCGGCCGTTATTACAATGATGATGCGCTGCAGGTGCGGCAGGGGTTAAACGGCCGTGGCGTGAAAACCGTTTTTTACCCGGAAGAAAAATTGCCGGTTCCGGAGCGGTTCCGCTTTGTGCCATTCCTGGTGACTGAGGAGCCGCCAGCGGGCCAGCAGTGGGGACATGATTGGTGTACCTCATGCGGCATCTGCGCCAAGGTGTGCCCGCCCCAATGTATCTGGATCGAGCGCGGCAAAAAGCCAAACGGCCGTCCCAAACCCGAGCCGGAAAAATTCTTCATAGACATTGATATCTGCATGAACTGCGGTCTGTGCGCCGAATTTTGCCCGTTCGACGCCATCAAAATGGATCACGATTATGAACTGGCCAGCTATGACCGCACCACCGCTCACATTCACGACAAAGAACGGTTGAGCAAGCCCATCAGTTATTGGCGTGAAATTGCGCCGCAAAAGGCTGAGGCTGAGGCGGCCGCCCGTGATTTTGCCAAAGCGGCCAAGAAGAAACCACGCGGCAAACGGGGCGAAGAAACGGCCCAAGATCAGGCGGAACGTATCGCCGAAGCCAAAGCCCGGCAGCTTATCTACCGGGGCGCGCTTTACTAAACACAATCCGCTTCTTTAATTACCCGGAGATTGCTTCGGGACAATACGAATGAGTTCATTCTTCTGGGGAGTGGACTCATTCTGGCTATAAGGAAAAAACCATGTCTGAAATCAAACAAAATGGCGCCATCACCCGCGAAGTCGTGTTGGCTGCCCTGTCTACCGTCATTGAGCCAGAATTGCACCGTGATCTGGTGTCGCTCAACATGATTCGTAATTTAGAGATCGAGAATAACGAAGTCACCTTCACCATCATGCTCACCACTCCGGCCTGCCCGCTGCGGGGCAAAATGGAACAAGATTCCCGCGCCGCCCTGGCTAAACTGCCCGGCATCGGCAAAATCACGGTGAAATGGGATTCCAATGTCCCCACCGATCAGCGCATCATGAAGCAGTTGGGCAAAAATTTCCGCAGCACCATCGCCGTCACCAGCGGCAAAGGGGGGGTGGGTAAATCCACTGTATCTGTCAATCTGGCGATTGCCCTGGCCCAGGAAGGGGCGCGGGTGGGTTTGCTGGATGCCGACATCTTGGGGCCGAACATCCCCATGATGATGGGGGTGGGGAAAATGCCGCCCATCCAAGATCGTAAAATGACTCCGGCCGAAGCGCATGGCGTCAAATTCATTTCCATGGATTTTCTGGTCAAACCGGATCAGCCGCTGATCTGGCGCGGGCCGATGCTGCACGGCGCCATTCAACAGTTGTTGACGGATGTGGCCTGGGGTGATCTGGATTACCTGGTTGTGGATTTGCCGCCGGGAACGGGGGACGCACAGTTGACGCTGGCGCAGGTTTTGCCGGTGACTGGCGCTATCGTCGTCACCCAGCCGATGCAGGTGGCGGCGGCGGATGCGCTGCGCGGCCTGATCATGTTCGAGAAGCTGGATGTGCCTATCCTGGGCGTGGTGGAGAATATGAGCGGCGACTTTTTTGGCACAGGCGCCGGGGAAAAGCTGGCTGCGGAGCAGGGTGTTCATTATCTTGGCTCGGTGCCATTGGATGCCAATGTGCGCATTGGCGGGGACAGCGGCGCGCCGATTGTGGTGTCTCATCCCGATTCAGCGGCGGCGATGGCGCTGCGACACATGGCGCGTGAGGTTGCCGCCCGCGTGAGCGTGACCATTGCCGGTCAGCAAAACAATTTTATCCCGATTGAAATGATCGGGTAGACGAATCCCGTCAAAAAAATGAGAGAAGAGAAGCCGTCGCCGGCAGATAAATCTGCGGATACGGCAGCAAAGTCGGCCTTCGCCGACTGGAGCTAGTCCACGAAGGTGGACTTTGCTTGCATGTTGCCGCGAATTCATTCGCCGTTGGCGGTTGGTCATTTTTATTAAATTAGCTATAACTATGATACATCGGGCAACCGGCCCGAAACTTGATAATTTCTGGTAGGCGATTGGCGGCTAGTTCTGGAGAAAATAGATGACGACAGTGATAGCGGAGCGTTCTCCGATCATCGGGGTTCGCTTTCAAAAGCTGGGCAAACTTTACCACTTTAAGCTCGGCGAATCGCAAGAAATTGAACCGGGCGATCACATCATTGTAGAGACCAGGCGGGGGCGGCAGTTGGCGCAGGTGATGGCTTTTATTGACCCTGATGAGGTACATGGCCAGAGAGGGTTGCGCGGCGTGGAGCGGAAAGCGACCCCCCGCGACCTGGTGATGAAGCAGGTGTGGGAAACCAAAGAATTGGATGCGCTCATCACCTGCCGCGAAAAGGCGCATGAGTTTAACATTAGAGGCGCTAAATTCGTTAAAGCGGAATATAGTTTTGACGGTTCCTGGCTCACATTCCATTATGCCACCGAAAACAAAAAACTTAACGTGGGCAAGCTAAAAAGCGCCTTGGCCCGCGCTTTTCGCACCCGGGTGGAGATGCGGCTGATTGGCCCGCGAGATGTGGCTAAATTTTTAGGCGGATTTGGCGCTTGCGGCGCGCCCCGCTGCTGTTCCACTTTCCTGACTGAGTTCAGCCCAGTCTCCATTCGCATGGCTAAAGCGCAGGGCATCTCGCTTAGCCCGCAAGAGATCACTGGCATGTGCGGCCGTTTGCGCTGCTGCCTGGTGTATGAGTATGAACAGTATGTGGAGGCCAGGAAGCATTTGCCCAGAGTGGGCAAGCGAATTGGCACGCCGCATGGCGAGGGCAAAGTACGGGATGTACGGCCGTTGCGCGATTCAGTGCTGGTGGTGGTGGACGGCGAATATCACGAAGTGTTCCGGCATGAATTTGAGCCGCTGGCCGAATTGGAAGCGCTGCAAAAGAAGGCGGAAAAGGGATGCGACCGGCATGGCGATGGGCCGTGTGAATGCGGCGCCAAAAAGGGAAAGGGGAACTGATCATGATTCCCGATTGGGATCAAGCGTGGGAATTGGTTTGTGAGTTTGTGCAGGAGACCGGCTTGCGCCGCCATATGTTGTCGGTGGCGGCGGCGATGGGGTTTTATGCGGAGCAGTTGGGCCAGGATGTGGGTTATTGGCGGGTGATCGGCCTGATTCATGATTTTGATTGGCAGATTCACCCTGATTTAGACCATCATCCCATCAAAGGGGCGGACATTTTGCGGGAACGGGGGGCGGATGCGGAGATGATCCGCACCATATTGTCCCATTACACGGCAGGAACCGGGGTGGAGCGGGAAAAGCCGGTTGATTTTGCGCTGCTGGCCTGCGATGAAATTACCGGGTTGATCATTGCCACGGCGCTGGTACGGCCGTCGCGCAATATCGCCGATGTTAAACTCAAATCCATCCGCAAAAAGTGGAAAGACCGTCGTTTTGCCGCCGGGGTGGATCGGGAGCATGTCACCGAAGTGACGGCCGATTTCAGCCGGGTTTGTTTTGGCGGCGAACTGGAGCTGTGGACGCACATCGGCCACGTGTTGGCGGCGATGCAAAATGAGGCGGCCGCGCTGGAACTGGACGGCCGTCTGGCAAATTGAGACAGGGGGCAAAGCATGGATCTGGTCAAACTGAGCGACCTGGTTGACGAGTATTTCAACATCAGCGAATTACAAGACCTATGCTTTCAATTGCAGATTGATTATGAATCCTTGTCCGGGAATAACCGGCGGGACAAAACCAGAGAGTTGACGATGCACTGCCACCGGCACGGCCGTATTGACGATCTCATCGCCAAATGCCGGGAGTTGCGCCCCCATGTGGATTGGGAACCAGCCGAAGAAGAATTTGATGCGCCGCCGGTGGAGCAAACGGGTTCCTTTGCCAGTCCCTTTCCCCAAAACGCTGCCCCCCGCGTTCCCGGCATGTTCTGGATGAATTACCCCGACAATTGGTACGGGCCATTTTACGGTTATTA
The DNA here is from genome assembly GCA_024277135.1 of Chloroflexota bacterium. Classification (GTDB taxonomy): domain Bacteria; phylum Chloroflexota; class Anaerolineae; order Promineifilales; family Promineifilaceae; genus JAJRVV01. The sequence goes on from JAJRVV010000248.1 coordinate 22,041, forward strand.
CATCATGTGGTTGAGCGTCGGCGGCTTCCAGGTGTGGGACCCTTACCGGGGCGTCATCCCTTTCCCCGATCCTTACCGCCAAATCGCGCGTAACGCCTGGCTGCGCCTGCCCAATTCCCCCTTTAACATTTATGTGGATGGCAGCCCGGCCGGTCACGTGTTTGGTCAATACAGCCCATAAAAGAGAGAGTTGATGTCGAAACTTGAAGATTTAACGGTTGCCGATGCGTTGACGGCCGTGTTGGCCGGCGTTTCCGTTTTGCCGGTAGAACGTGTGCCGCTGTTGGATGCGTTAGGGCGGGTGTTGGGCCAGCCGGTGGCCGCCGCCGAAAGTTTGCCTCCCTTCGCCAACTCGGCCATGGATGGGTATGCGGTGCAGGCGGTTGATGTGCAATTGGCTGCGGCAGATTCCCCCATCGTTCTACAGGTTGTGGGTGACATTGCCGCAGGCGCGCCCCCGGATTTGGCGCTGGCAGCCGGTCAAGCGGCGCGCATCATGACCGGGGCGCCCATCCCCGATGGCGCCGACGCCGTCATTCCGGTGGAAGATACCAATGAACCATGGCGGCAGGCAGAACGGCCGTTGCCCGACCAAATCCACATATTCCGCGCCGTCCAGCCCGGCGATTACGTGCGTCAGGTGGGCGAAGATGTGACGGCTGGCCAGCAACTGCTCCAAGCCGGGCACATGCTGCGGCCGCAAGAAGTGGGGGCATTGGCCTCGATGGGCGTCAGTCAGGTTCCCGTCATCCGCCGCCCCAAAGTGGGCATCTTAGCTACCGGCGACGAGCTGCTGCCCGTCACCGAACCGCTGCGCCCCGGCAAAATCCGCAACAGTAACGGCTATACCCAGGCGGCCCAGGTGATGGCGTTGGGCGCAACCCCGGCGCTTCTGGGCATTGC
>JAJRVV010000249.1 GCA_024277135.1 Chloroflexota bacterium
AGTGTTGCGAAAATGATTGTCTAATGCCGAAAATTGTCCGTTCAAGGGCATTTTTAGTCCAAAAAGCATCAAAATCGCAATTATCATACATTTACAGAAATGTCAAGAACAAAAAACACAACACTCGAGTTCATAATTTTTAGCGGAAAAACGGTCATTGCTCGTGGAATCGTCCTCCTGATCTAAAAGGTTATTTGTGGACGATTCCTTAGATGAATGTCATCTCCAACTTATGACATTCATCCCTTCCCGATTCGGCAGAGAACGTTTATTCTTGAGGCGAGCAATAACTTTTCGTCGGAAAAATATATGGCGAGCCTAAAAACCCAAGAATTGAGCGAAAGCGAAGAGATGTATCTGGTGACGGCCGTAATGCTGACCGAGTCCGGGGTAGAGGAGCCAATCCCCCTCTCTCAAATTGCCCAGGCTTTATCCATTCAACCGGTATCCGTGAACCAGATGGTGCGCAAGCTGGCCGAATCGGGTTATGTCAATTATCTACCCTATAAAGGGGTTGAAATGCGGCCAGTGGGCCGTCAACTAGCCTACCGGGTATTGCGCCGCCGCCGTTTGTGGGAAGTTTTTTTGGCCCGGTATCTGGAAATGTCCCCGGCGGCGGCCGATACGTTGGCCTGCCGGTTGGAGCATTTTACTCCGCCGGATGTGGCTGAGCGATTGGATCGGTTTCTGGAACGGCCGTCCGTCTCCCCCCAAGGCTTGCCTATTCCAGATAATGATGCTGATGAGGTATTGCCCCCATCCACCCCCATCACTGAACTCCCTGTTGGGCTAAAAGCCGAGGTTATCCAAGTCGAACTGGAACCTTCTGCTGCTGCCTTTCTCCAGGCTGAAGGCATTTTGCCGGGGATCGTTGTTCAGGTGGCGGCAGTGAACAGTCAGGGCGCATTACTGCTCCGGGTAGAGGACAGGCAGTTGACGGTCGCGGCTGAAATCGCGCAAAATATATTCGTATTTTAGCCCTACGAGGTTTCCAAAAATCTCGTAGGGCTTCGAGGACTCAAATAAACAATGCAAATTCCATTGGTGAAAAATAGAAAAACAAAAAAGGAGCAGGGACCAAGCTGTCATGGCGGCCCGCAGGCGGATACCACCGGCCTGCCCCTGGTCGCCATCGTGGGAAATCCCAACGTCGGCAAAAGCGTCTTGTTCAACACATTGACCGGGGCGTATGTCACCGTTTCCAATTATCCCGGCACCACCGTTGAGGTCTCGCGGGGCAAAGGGCGGCTGAACAACGCCGAGGTGGGCGTGGTGGATACGCCAGGCATGTACCGGCTGCTACCCATCACCGAAGAGGAACAGGTGGCCCGGGAGATTTTGCTCCGGGAACGGCCAGATGCCGTCGTTCACGTCACCGACGCCAAAAATCTGGAGCGGATGCTGCCAATGACCTTGCAGTTAATTGAAGCCGGGCTGCCCGTCATCCTGGACGTGAATCTGATGGATGAGGCAGATCGGTTGGGCGTCAAGGTGGATGTGGCCGGGCTGGCCGACAAGCTGGGCGTGCCGGTGGTGGGCACAGCGCTGGCGCTGCGCCGGGGGACGGAGTCGCTCACCCAACAAATTGCCACCTCACTAAATGGCGGCTTGAATGGGAATGGATGCTGCCATGCCCCAACTGGAGAAAAGGCCAAAGCCGCCATTCAATATCACCCGGTCATCGAAGAAGCGATTGCCGGCATCACCGCCGAAATGAGTGGCCAGTATCAATTAACCCACCGAGCCATCGCGGCTTTGCTGCTGCAAGATGATGCCGAGGTATTGGGGCTGGTAGAGGAGCAGGAAGGGGCGCGGGTCTCAAAAATCAGCCAAATCGTGGCGGAAACGCAAGCCCAGTTCAGCCAGCCGCTGCCTTACATCCTCGCCCGCCACCAACAGCAAGCGGCCCGGAGCATCCTGCGATCCGCCACCACCTTCCCGGAACACCGCGTATCCGGCTTTGCCGAGCGGCTGAGCGCGGCGATGATGAATCCGCTGACGGGGATTCCCATTTTACTGCTGACTTTGTTTGCCCTTTATGAATTTGTGGGGGTGCTGGGCGCGCAAACGCTGGTGGACTATTTGGAAGAAGTGCTGTTTGGCGAATATATCAATCCCTGGGTTGACGGTGTGGTGAACACGCTCATACCCTGGCAGATTATCCGAGATTTGATTGGCGGCGAGTACGGCATCATCACCTTGGGCGTCCGGTATGCGGTCGCCATCATTTTGCCGATTGTGGGCACTTTTTTCATCGCGTTCTCCGTAATCGAAGACAGCGGTTATTTGCCCCGGCTGGCGATGTTGATTGACCGGGTGTTTAAGAAGATCGGCTTGAACGGCCGTGCCGTCATTCCTATGGTGCTGGGGTTTGGCTGTGACACGATGGCTACCATCGTCACGCGCACGCTGGAAACCAAACGAGAGCGGCTGTTGAGCACATTTTTGCTGGCGCTGGCGATCCCTTGCTCGGCCCAACTCGGCGTGATGTTGGGGTTGTTAGCCGGCCGACCCGATTTGTTGGGCTTGTGGGCGCTGGCGGTGGCCGGTATCTTTTTGCTGGTTGGTTATCTGGCGGCCAAGGTGATGCCGGGTGAACAACCTACCTTTTACATGGAATTACCGCCTCTGCGCGCGCCCAATTTAACCAATGTCGTGGTCAAGACCTATACCCGGATGGAATGGTATTTCCGCGAAGTTTTCCCGGTGTTCATTCTGGCCAGTGTGTTTATCTGGCTTGGTAAGCTCACGGGGGTGTTTGACCTGGCGGTGAGTGGTTTGGAGCCGCTGGTGCGCTGGATGGGATTGCCCGATGAAACGGCCGTGGCCTTTTTGTTCGGTTTCTTCCGCCGGGATTATGGGGCCGCCGGTCTCTATGATTTACGCGGGACATTGACCGGGGCGCAGCTGCTGATCGCCACCACCACCTTGACGCTCTTTGTGCCCTGCGTGGCTCAATTCGCCGTGACCTTGAAGGAAAGAGGATGGAAAACGGCCGTCGCCATCACCGTTTTCATCTTCCCCTTTGCCTTCCTGATCGGCGGCTTGATGTTCCGTCTGTTAAATCTACTGGGGATCACCTTATGAATTGCAGTTTTTGCGGACTTGATTTTGACATGAGCCAGGCGGATTTGGCCTGTACCGGCTGCCCGTTGGTGAAGGGATGCCGCCTGATCCGCTGTCCCCGGTGCGGGTACGAGATGCCCCCCGAATCGAAGTTAGTCAACTGGATGCGGGGATGGAATGCCCGCTTAAAAGAGAAGAATCAACCAACCAGCCCTTTCAAAGGAAATTTATCATGAAAGAGATCAGCGAAAACGCCCAGGAGTTGTTGGAACTCTTGTGGGTGAATTCAAAAGAAGAAGCGAAAAATGGAGTGGCAATGAACGGCCGTCTCCCTGCCGGAGGTGAAGAACTCATCGATCTCGGTCTTGCTAAAAAGGATGAAGGTTGTCTGGCATTGACGCCGGCAGGTCTTCCAGAGGCGGCCAATGCGGTACGACGTCACCGGCTGGCGGAACGCCTGTTGGCTGACTTGATGATGACAGATAAAGAATTGATTGATCAACAAGCGTGCCGCCTGGAACACGTCTTGTTCGATGGCCTGGACAACAGCATTTGTACGTTGTTGGGTCATCCCCGGTTTTGCCCGCGCGGGCAGCCGATTCCGCCGGGGCAGTGTTGCGAGCAAATGCGCGATACCGTCGCCCCCTTGATTACCCCTTTGTGTGATTTGCAGCCGGGCCAGAAAGGGAAAATCGCTTACATTCAAATGAATAATCCCGGCCGTCTGCAAAAGCTCATGGCGATGAACGTGCTGCCGGGCGTGCCCATTCATCTCCTGCGCCGTTATCCATCTTTTGTGTTTGAGGCGGGTTTCAGCCAGTTTGCGGTGGATGAAGATATTGCCACCGGTATCTACATTCGGTTGTCTCAAAAGTAGAGAAGGAATTTGCACACCCTCTTTTCGGACGGGGAAGGATGGCACGCTGAAATCGCAGAGGCGGCCATCGCCGCCGGGCTGGATTTCATCATCTCGGCCAAAGCGGCGGCGTTCAGGTCAGGTTGTTCGTATAAACGGCGCAACAAACCAGTGTAACCCCATCCCTGTTCCGGCGTCAAGGCTTCGGAAGCGACGGCAAACTCGGCGTAGGGCTGCACGGCCGTCAACACATCCAACTGCCCCATCAAACAGGCGTCAAAGGCGATGACATCCAGCTTTTGCGGGCCAACGGCCGTCAACGCCTGCCGCAAATCGGGCAGCGTCAGCGCATCATCCCCGTCAAAGGCCACCCCGTTCCAGCCCGCGCCATGATCTCAGATGATGAGGGCGTATTGCCGGATACGCCGCCATGCCCCAGTTGATGAAATCAGCCAGTTCGTTCACGTCTTGCAGAACGGCCGTTTACCATCATCGGCGAACGCATCAACCCCGCCGGGCGCAAAGCGTTGGCGCGGGAAATGGCCGCCGGCAACTACCAGCGCGTCATCCAAGACGCCATCGCCCAGGTAGCGGCCGGGGCGCATATGCTCGACGTAAACGCCGGGATTCCCATGGCAGACGAACCGGCTATCATGCAATGATGAGAACTGCATGGCCTGGATTCGAGCTTATCGCCCGCCGGCTGAGAAAGGGGCGGATGGCAGCTAACTGACCTCGCCGCCGGGCCGCATTGTTATGAAATGTACGCCGATGGCGCATTTGCACAATTCATGGCAGAAGCGCCGGGCAGCTATTTCCTCACCGATTACCTGACGCGCTCGTTTGACACTCTGGTCATCAAGGGGATGGGGCTAGACAGATACCCCGAATTGCGCGACATGTACTTTGAGAATTACAGCCGCGTTGTCTATCTGGCGCAGCAAGCGGCCGACAAGCTCGGCCTGCCTCTGGAAATCCGGCAGGTTGGCTACTGCGCATTGGAAAGCCGCCTGGTGGCGATGATGGAGGAAGCTTATTGACTACGCCACATTTACTGGTTCAAGCCACACCCGATCCCCAACGTCCAAGAAACATAACTGCCCTGTAGCGACAACGCCAAGCAACTCATTCACGGCCGTAACATATTCCCGTACTTGCTCTCGATATTTCTCTATTTTGTCGGATTGCAGCGCTTCTTTACCGCCTAACCGGTCTGTCTTAAAGTCCACCACCGTCCAACGGCCGTTACGCTCAAACAACAAATCAATAATGCGGCTGCGAATCTTCCCCTCGCGCTCGATCACATAAGGCGTTTCATGGTAGCGGCGCGCCGCAGCTATCTGTGGAAACAGTTCGTGACGCTGAAAACGTCGCAGCAGGCGGTCAACCTGGCCAATGGTTGCCTTGATTTCAGCGTCGTCGGTGAGGCCCATCTCCTGGGCGTGTAACCGCATCAGGCCGTCAAACCCGGCATTATTGGGGAAGCGCCAGCGGCGTAACGCCTCATGGAACAATGCGCCCACCACCCAGGCTGGCCCGCGCGGACGTTCGGCCGTGGGAACCACCCGCCACACACGCGGCGGCGGATCGGCTTCGCCCGCTGTTACCCGTTCATCTTCTTCCACTTGCGCCTCCACCGTCACAGAATCCAGCAATGGCGGCGGCCAGATCGCCTCGGCTTCAGGTTCCGGCGGCGCGCTGGCAACGGCCGTTTCCGCCTGTGCTAGCGTCAGCAAAGGAGAAACGGTGCAGCCGACGGAACGGCCGTCCAATCGCTTAATTTCTAACGGGCGCATCTTTTCCAGAGGCAGCTCCACGCGCTGCTGATCCAGCCCCACGACGGCGCCAAGCTGGCCCAGCCACCCTTTTGGCATTAGCTTGCCGGGATACTTCTTTGCCTTGCTTAGGTCAATCTGACCGCTGATCAGCAGTTTTTGTTTGGCCCGCGTGGCCGCCACGTATAGCAGGCGGCGCGCTTCGGCCTCATCCTGTTCCTGGTCGCGCTGGGCTGCCAGGCGATAAATGAGGGAACGGCCGTCATCGTCATGACTCAAATTGAGGGCCGGTCCCAATTGTTCATCCAGCAGCAGCGCCCCCGGTCGCCCGCCGCCCCGGCGTCCGGCGTCGGCAAGGACCACCAGGGGAAACTCCAACCCTTTGGCTTTATGCACCGTCATCAACTGCACCGCTTCGCCCGCCTCCACCGGCGCTTCCCCCTCCCGCGCCGCCACATCGCGCAGCGTCTGTACGTACGCCAGGAACTCGCCCACGCTTACCAGGCGGCTGGCATGGGCGTCGGCCAGCAGCTTCTCTACGTTGCGCTGCGCCCGTTCCGGGTACGGCTGCCCGCCTTGCGCGCCCGCGCTCGCTGCGGCCGCCCGCAAAACAGCGCCATAATGCGTCAAATCCAAAAACTGCTTGAGGAGCCGGGCCACCGGAACACGGCCGACCAGGTTGTTGAGCCGGGCCACAATTTCTGCGGCGCGTCGGGCGCGTCGGGCGTCATCGGCGGCCAACAGTGACAGGTCATCCTGCAAAGCGGCCCACAAACTGCGCTCCTTTTCCTCACGCCCCCGGCGCAGCAGGTAGATGGCGCCGTCCGTGAGGGCAAAGGCAGGCGAACGCAGCAGACCGGCCAGCGCCCGGTCATCGCGGGGATAGGCGATGGCGCGTAGGGCGTTGAGCAGATCGCGCACTTCCGGCCGGTCGTAGAAACCGCGCCCGGCTGCGGTGACGAAGGGAATGCCTGCCGTTTCCAGCGCATCTTCATAAAAAGGGAAACTGGTCGAGGCGCGGCAGAGCAGCCCCATTTCGCCCCAACCGATCTGTTCTTCATCATGAATCTGCCACAGCCGCCGCGCCAGCGCCTGAGCGGCGGCCGCGCGCCCCTCGCTGCTGTTCTCGCCCACGCCCAGGCAAAATTCGACGAACGGCTCCTGAATAGGCTCTCTGGGCGCGGCATAGTAAGCGCGCAGGGGGGCAAAGGGGACGGCAAACGGCCGTTTCTCGCCAACAACTTCATCCATGATCGGCCCCAGCAAAGCGTTAAGTTGCGCGACCAATTGTTTATGAGTGCGGAAAGTCAAGTCCAGATCGATGATAGATCCGCCGCCGTCGGCCACATTTTGCTGCACGCGCCGGAAAACAGTCACGTCAGCCTTGCGAAAACGGTAGATGCTTTGTTTGGCGTCGCCCACCACAAATAAACGACCATTCGCCTGGTCAGCGGCTGTTGTCAATTGTTGATTGTTTTCCGTTGATTGTTGATTGTTAGTCAGCGCGTAGACGATGCGGCGTTGACGGTTATTCGTGTCCTGAAATTCGTCCACCAGCACAGTTTTGATTTGATCTTGCCAGTAGGCGCGAACCTCGGCATAGTTTTCCAGCAGATATGCCGCGCGCGCTTCCAGGTCGTCAAAATCCAACGCCCGGCGTTGTGCTTTGGCGTCTTCGTAGGCGTCTAGCGCCTGGGCAAAGGCGGCGTGCAAATGAGGCAGCGCCTCGGCCGCGCTTTCTTCTAATGTCCAGTCCAGCGATTTTCGGAATAACCTGGATAGGTTGGCGTCGTACAACGTTCGCAAATCAGTCAGCGTCTGGCGCGGCGCGTCAATGTCGTCCCAATCACTTTTTCGACCCAAATTGGGTTTCATCGCCCGCCTGACTCCTGGTAGATGGGCTATCAGCGCCGCCAAATCGTTATCCTGTCGCGCTCGCTCAACCTGTTCCCAGATTGATAAGAAGTCGGCGATGGTCTGGGCTAGTTTGTCGCCGGACAGCTTCTCAAGGATGCCGTCGGTTTGTAAAACGCGCAAGTCGGCAACGGCCGTATTCACCGTAGAATCATCTAAAAAGCCGCCCAACGCCTTTAGCGCCGCCTGCCGCCAGTGCGCCAGCGGGTCTTGACCGATTACCTCAAAGGCAGCGGCCGTGTCTAACCGATTTTGCAGCAGATGCGCCAGCGTCCGGCGCAGCCCCTCTTCGTTGAGCAGGGGGAAAAGGGCGGCGGCGGCGGGATCGTTGGCCGCCCAAACCAACGCCGTCTCTATGGCCTGGCTCTGCAGCGCGGCGGCTGTGTTCTCATCCAATACGTCAAAGGCCGGGTCCAGCGCCGCCTCGGCCGGATGGGCGCGCAACACGCGCGCGCAAAGGGCATGGATGGTGCCAATGGGCGCGGCGTCCATCTCGGCGTAAACGGATTGCCAGAAGATACGGCCGTTCTCATCCAAATTCTCCTCTTGCAGCCATGCCTGAACAAGCTGCCGGATGCGGGATCGCATTTCGCGCGCCGCTTTTTCGGTAAAGGTAATGGCCGCCACCCGCCGCGGCGATAATCCCTCCTCCACCAAACTCAAGTAACGCCCCACCAGCGTGCGCGTCTTGCCCGACCCGGCGCCGGCCGTGACGGCAACATCACACCCTCGCCTGGTAACGGCAAGTTCTTGTTCTTCAGTTAAAGTATATTGGGAAAGAATTGATGACATCAGATTCGATTGCGGCTCTCAATAATGATCTGACTTAACGGGGGATCGAACTTCAGATCGCGCATCGACTTGACGCGCTTCTGATTTTCAGCTTCCGTCATTTTACGCCAGCGTCCAGCTTGTTTCTGAGCTGCCGGCGGCAGTTTAGCCACAACTCCTTCGGCCTCAAGCCAAAATCGCAATTGCTCTTGATGCACTGCTGCTCCTGGGGAGAAGGAACCTCTCTTAATGGTAGTCATTCCGCGCCATCCTTTGCACATGCAGGACGCTAAATGGAAATTATAACTCAAGTCATTTTACCATGTTATTGTTGCTAAAATTCGAGTATAGTAACGTTTTATGGAGCGTACCAGGGGCGGGAAATCATCTCGTCTTTGCCGAACGGAGGTATCTCCCGCCCACCTCGCCCCGAAAATGGCCGAAATCGGGGCGAGATGGCGCGGAATAACGTTGTTTTTTATGCTAAGGCCATCCCGCGCCTACCAAACGCCCTTTAGATTTGGAATTGTTGATAGCCGAAAATCGGTTTGACGCTGGAGATGGGCTGCGCTAGAATTCCTGGTCTTGTGCGGCGATTGGTTCATTTGGGAGATTGGTTCAATCTTCAAGATTGAATCTATAGATAGCAGGTGATTGGTGTTTGAAACTTTAGGAAATCGTCTTCAATCTGTTTTTGATAGCTTGCAGCGCCGGGGCAAATTGACCGAAGCCGACGTGGACAAGGCGATGCGCAAAGTGCGCCTGGCCTTGTTGGAAGCGGATGTCGATTTCAAGGTGGTGAAGAGCTTCGTGAGCCGGGTGCGGGAACGCGCCGTGGGTCACGAGGTGATGCGCAGCCTGTCGCCGGGGCAGCAAGTAGTCAAGATCGTGCATGATGAGCTGATCAACACGTTGGGCGAGCCGGGTCGGTTGAACCTGGGCTTGCAATCGCCGGCGGTGATCATGCTGGTGGGGCTGCAAGGGGCGGGTAAAACGACGATGGCGGCCAAGCTGGCTTTGCATTTGCGCAAACAGGGGCGACGGCCGCTCATGGTGGGCGCCGATGTGTACCGTCCGGCGGCCATCGAGCAGTTGCAAACCCTGGGTCGCCAGCTTGACATCCCAGTTTATGATGAAGGGCCGGACGCCAACCCGGTGCAGGTGTGCGCTAACGGCGTCAAGCAAGCCGTGAAAAATGGATTGACCACCGTCATTTTGGACACGGCCGGACGGCTGAACATTGATGAGATGATGATGGACGAAATCAAGTCCATGAAAAGCAAGGTTCAGCCCATTGAAACCCTGCTGGTGGCGGACGCCATGACCGGCCAGACGGCGGTACGGGTGGCGACGGACTTTGACAATGCGGTAGACATCACCGGTTTGATCATGACCAAGGTGGATGGCGACGCTCGCGGCGGCGCGGCCATCTCCATGCGTGAAGTCACCGGCGTGCCCATCAAGTTCCTGGGCGTGGGCGAGAAACTGAAAGACATCGAGGTGTTCCATCCCGACCGGCTTTCTAGCCGCATTTTGGGGATGGGGGATGTGATGACGCTCATTGAGCGGGCGCAAACCGAGATGGATCAGGAAGAGGCGCAAAAAGCGGGCGAAAAACTGTTGCGCGGCGAGTTTACGCTGGAAGATTTCCTGAGCCAGATGCAGCAGATGCGCAAATTGGGACCGATCGGTCAGTTGTTGGATATGATTCCAGGCATGGGCAAGATGACGCAAGATGTGGACTTGAGTAACGCTGAGAAAGATATGAAGCGGATCGAAGCCATCATCCAGTCCATGACGCCGCAAGAACGACGCCGTCCCAAGATTCTCAAAGCCAGCCGCAAACGACGGATAGCGGCCGGGTCGGGGACGACGGTGCAAGATGTGAATGCGCTGCTGAAGCAGTTCCGCGAGATGCAGAAGATGATGAAGCAGTTGCGCGGGGGGCGGGGCGGAATGCGCGGTCTGGGAAATTTGCTTGGCCGCATGTAATGAGGGATAATTTACATAACAGTAATCAGTAATCAGTATAAATCATTAACTGAACACTGAACACTAATATTTTGGGTTTTTCAGATTTTCATGGGATTGACAACCCAAACCACGTTAGGCAGGTTTCTGTTTAACGCCTCAATCCCGCGAATATCCAAAAAGCCACATTTTTGGAGAAAATAGAAAGATATGTTGCGAATTCGTTTAAGTCGAACAGGAAAGAAAGGGCAGCCGAGTTACCGTGTTGTGGTGACCGATATCCGTAATAAGCGGGACGGCCGTATCGTGGAACGCATTGGGAATTACAACCCGCTGACAGACCCGGCTGAGTTCACCATCAAAGAAGGGCGCGCGCTGCACTGGTTGAGTGTGGGCGCCCAGCCCAGCAATGCGGTACAACGGTTGTTGGTTAAGCAAGGAACCATCGCCCGTTTGGGGCGGCTGCGTAAGGGCGAGAGCCTGGAAAATTTAGTGGCGGAATATGAAGGCGTCGAGGTGGCGGATACGGCCGTCGTGGCCGAAGCCGCCGCCATCGTTGCCGCTGAAGAAGAAGAGTAAGCAACTGTGCCGGAAAATTCGATGAAACAACTGGTAGAATTCATTGTCCGCTCCATGGTTGATAATCCCGACCAGGTGCAAGTGGAAGAAGTTGAAGATTTTAAGGGCGCTGTGTTGGAACTGCGGGTGGCCCAGCCGGATATGGGGCGGGTGATCGGCAAACACGGCCGTGTCATCAACGCCATTCGGTCACTTCTTCAAGTTCGCGCCGCTAAAGATGGTATTCGCGTCAATTTGGATCTGGTCGAAGATTGAGGCCATCGAAAAAAAACCGCTCTCAACAACCGAAGCGTGGGCGAGGTTCAGCCACAGATAATGCTGAGCCTCGCTTTTTGGTGATCGGGCAGATCACCAAGCCGCATGGCGTGCGCGGTGAAGTACGGGTGCGTCCGCACACTGATTTGCCGGAACGCTTTAGCTGGTTGACTCAGGTGTATGTGGGCCAGACCAATCCCCAACTGCGACAAGTTGAATCCATGCGCTGGCATAAGGAAATCCTGCTGCTCAAATTTGATGGGCTGGATAGCCGGGATGCGATTGAAGGCTTGCGCGGCCAATACTTGCAAGTGCCGGAATCGGAAGCGATCCCGTTGGCAGACGATGAGTATTTCCTTTTTCAACTCATCGGTTTGCAGGTCGTTTCTGATGAGGGGCATGTTTTGGGCGAGCTGAAGCGGGTCATCGAAACCGGGGCCAACCATGTGTTTGTGGTGCGGGGCGAAGCAGGTGAACTGTTGTTGCCGGACATCCCGGATGTGGTGCTGGACATCAATTTTGAGGACGGCCGTATGACCGTTCATCTATTGCCGGGGCTGCTTTCCACTTGACACCTTTTGTCGGCGTGGTATGCTCGTTTTCATGTCCGACCTGAAATACTGGCTGGGTTTTAACCTGGTGAAAGGCATCGGCCCAGCCAAAGTGCAGGCGCTGGCGGGCTATTTTGGCAGCCTGGAACCGGCGTGGCGTGCCACTGAACTGTAACTAAAAAAAATCGGCTTTGACCGGCGCTCCATCAAGAGCTTTCTGGAAACGCGCGCCCGTCTTGACCTGGATGCAGAAATGGATCGGGTGCAGGCGACGGGCGTCAATTTGATCGCCTGGGATGCGCCGGATTACCCGCGTTATTTGCAGGAAATCCCCCATCCGCCGCCGTTGTTGTACCAACAAGGTGAAATACAGGAGCGGGATCGGTGGGCGGTGGCGGTGGTGGGAACGCGGCGATTGACGACATACGGCCGTCAGGCAGCGCGCGAATTGGTGACCGGCCTGGTGCGAAATGGCGTCACCATCGTCAGCGGGCTGGCGCGGGGCATTGACGCCGTCGCCCATCAAACGGCGTTGGACATGGGCGGCCGCACCATTGCCGTGCTTGGTTCTGGTCTGGATACCATTTACCCGGCCGAAAATCGCAAATTGGCGCAGCAAATGGCGGATGGGCAGGGCGCGGTCATCTCGGAATATGGATTGGGCGTCAAGCCGGAAGCCAAGAATTTCCCGCCGCGCAACCGGGTCATCAGCGGTCTTTCGATGGGGGTGATCGTGATTGAGGCCGGCGAAAGAAGCGGCGCCCTGATCACGTCCAAGTTTGCGCTGGAGCAGGATCGGGATGTGTTTGCCGTGCCGGGCAACATCAACAGCCCGGCCAGCCTGGGCACGAACCGGCTCATCCAGCAAGGGGCCAAGCTGGTGCTGTGCGCCGAAGATGTGCTGGAAGAGTTGAATATGACGATGGTGGTGGAGAAAACGGCCGTGCAGTTAGCCCTGCCCGAATCCGCCGAAGAGGCCGCCATTATGTCCCATTTAACCGGCCAGCCGATTCATGTGGATGAATTGAGCCGGGAAACGGGGCTGGAAAGCAGTGTGCTCAGCAGCACGTTGACTTTGATGGAATTGAAAGGCATCGTGCAGCAGGTGGGCGGCATGAATTATGCGCTGGCCCGTGAACCTGAACCGGTGTATGAGATTGAAAACAAAGAAGAGATTAGTTTATGAAGATCGTTATTTTTGCCGGTGGCAGCGGCCGCCGTTTGTGGCCTATCAGCCGCCAAAAATCACCGAAACAATTTGAGCCGATCCTGGGCCAGAAATCTACGCTGCAATTGGCCGTTGATCGGGTGTTGGACAGGTACGGCGCGGAAAATATCTTCATTTCCACCAATGAGCGGTATGAAGCGATTGTGCGCCAGCAGCTGCCGGGATTGCCGCCGGAAAACATCATCGGCGAGCCGGCCCGGCGCGATCTGGCGGCGGCGGTAGGGTTGGCCATGTGTCATCTGGCGCAGGCGGCCGATCCTGACGCGCTGAATGATGAAGCGGTGGCGATTCTTTGGGGCGACAATTACATGGATCAGACGCCGACTTTTTTGCAGGTGATGGGCACGGCGGAGAATTTACTGGCGCAAAAGGCGGCGCAGATTTTGTTCATCGGCGAGACGCCCCGGTACGCCAACCAGAATTTGGGCTGGCTGGGTCTGGGGGAGAAACAAGGCGAGGTGGGGGGACGGCCGTATTACCAGTTTGATTCGTTAACTTACCGGCCCCCGTTGGACCAATGCCAGCGCATGTTTGACGCCAAAACCCACGTGTGGAACACCGGCTATTTTGTCACCACCTTGGACTTTGTGCGTAGTTTGTACCAACAGCATCAGCCTGAGATGTGGACGGGATTGTCGGTCATCGAAGCCGCCATCGGGCAGCCGCATTATCAGGAAACGTTGCGCCAGATTTATCCTGAATTGGCGGCGACCAGCTTTGATGATGCGATTTTGGCGCATGTATCGCCGGAGCAGGCGTTGGTGATTCATGGACAGATGGGATGGAGCGATCCGGGCACGTTGTATGCGCTCAAAGAAGCGATCAATCCGATCCAAGAAGCCAATGTGACCCAGGGAAATGTGATCGTGGAGAAATCTACCGATTCCCTGATTTATAACTACCAAACAGATAAACTGCTGGTGGCAGTGGGTTTGGAAGGCGTTATCGTGGTTAATACTGAGGATGCTGTTCTGGTCGTTCACAAAGATGAAATACCGCTGGTAAAGCAGGTGGTGAACGGGCTGGAAGGCACTGATTTGGAGTTGTATAGTTAAATGGAAGGGTACTGTTTTAAGTGCAAGGCGAAACGACCGATTGACAATGCGAAAGCTGAGTGGGCGGCCAGTGGCGCGCCGGGAACGCGGGGAACCTGTCCCGTTTGTGGCGGCACAATTTATAAAATGGGGCGAACGCCTGAGCATGATGCCCTGCCCAAACCAGAAATAAAGCCGCGGCCAAAGAAAGCCAAAACGACGCGAAAGAAGGCGGCGAAGAAGACGGCCAGAAAAACGACGAAGAAGAAAGCCAAAGCGCCCCGCCGTTTGGGTAAATTAGTCATCGTTGAATCTCCGGCCAAAGCGCGAACCATCGGCCGTTATTTGGGGCGGGGGTATACGGTGAAGTCGTCGGTGGGGCATGTCCGCGATTTGCTTAAATCCCGTTTGAGCGTGGATGTGGACAACGGATTCCAGCCGGAGTACCGGGTTCCCAATGACAAGCGGAAGATAGTCAAGGAGTTGAAAGCGGCGGCGGCGAGAGCGAAAGAGATTTATCTGGCAACTGACCCGGATCGGGAAGGAGAAGCGATTGCGTGGCACGTGCTGGAGTCGGCGGAAATGGAGCCGGAGCGGACGAAGCGGGTGGTTTTCCATGAGATCACGAAAACGGCCGTGCAAAAAGCGTTCGAGCAGCCGCGGGAAATTGACATGGATCGGGTGGATGCCCAGCAAGCCCGCCGCATTCTGGATCGGTTGGTGGGGTACAAGCTGAGTCCGTTGTTGTGGCGCAAAGTGCGCGGCCGTTTGTCGGCGGGGCGGGTGCAGTCGGTGGCGGTGCGCCTGGTAGTCGAGCGGGAGCGGGAAATTGACAATTTTGTGGTGGAGGAGTATTGGACGTTGGCGGCAAAGCTGGGTCGGGAGGAAAACCGGCGGATGGAGCCACGTCCGTATTTCCGCGCCAAATTACACAAATTAGAGGGGAAAGAGCCGGTTTTCCAGCAGGAATCGGAAGTGAAACCCCATCTGGACACGCTGGAGAAAGCAGAATGGCGCGTGGGACAAGTTCGTGTAGGCACAAGGAGAAGACGGCCGGCAGCCCCCTTTACCACCAGCACCATGCAGCAGGAGGCGTCCCGCCGCTTGAATTTTGGCACATCCAAGACGATGCGGATCGCGCAGCAGTTGTATGAAGGGGTGGATTTGGGGCAGAAAGAGACGGTGGGGTTGATCACCTACATGCGTACTGATAGCGTTTCCGTGTCTCAAGACGCGCAAAAGGAAGCGCGGGCGTATGTCACCGAGCATTTTGGCGCTGACTATTTACCGCAGAAACCGCCTGTTTACCGGACGAAGGCGAAGTCGGCGCAGGAGGCGCACGAAGCGGTACGGCCGACTTCGGTCATGCGCTCCCCTAAGCAGATTAAAGATTTTCTGAAGCGGGATCAATACCGGTTGTACAAATTGATTTGGGACCGGTTTGTAGCCAGCCAGATGGCGACGGCCGTTTACGACACGGTTTCGGCTGATATTTGGGCGGGGGCGGCAGCGGCGGCGGTGGAGAAACGGCCGTATCTGTTCCGCGCCACCGGCTCTACCTTGCGCTTTGCCGGGTTCCTGGCCCTGTACGAAGAGACCCGGCCGCAAGATAAGCCGGAAGATGGCGAGAATGAAGTGCCATCTGACTTGAAAAAAGAGGAAATCGTAGATTTGCTGCGGCTGCTGCCGGAACAGCATTTCACCCAACCGCCGCCTCGTTATTCCGAAGCCACGTTGGTGAAATCTATGGAAGAACATGGCATTGGCCGTCCCAGCACCTATGCCGCCACCATTTCCACTATCCAAAGGCGGGGCTATGTGGATCGGGAAAAGCGGCGGCTGATGCCCACCGAAACCGGCATGATCGTCAACGATTTGTTGGTGGAGCATTTCCCCAACATCCTATCGGTTGATTTTACCGCCCGCATGGAAGATGAGTTGGACAAGATAGCTGAAGGGACGCCTTGGGTTCCTGTTATTCACGATTTTTACGGCCGTTTCTCACAACGGTTGGCGGCGGCGGATGAAGCGATCCCCAAATTGGATTTGAAGCGGGAAGTGGAACCGGTGGGCCGGGACTGCCCCCTCTGCGGCAATGCGTTGGTGTACCGGGAAGGGCGATACGGTCGTTTCATCGGTTGCTCCACTTTTCCCAAATGCCGCCACACCGAGCAAATCTTGAACAAGATTGGCATCGCCTGCCCCAAAGATGGCGGCGACCTCGTGGAAAAACGGACGCGCAAGGGGCGGGTGTTTTATGGCTGCGCCAATTACCCGGCATGTGATTGGACGAATTGGAAACGGCCGGTTCCCGAATTCTGCCCGGTGTGCCAGGGGTTGATGGCGCGGGTTAATAAAAACATGGTGGAATGTACTCAGTGTGGCGAACGCCAGCCATACCAGGAGCCGGAAAAGGACACGGCCGTGGCGGTTGAAAGTTAAGCTAATAATCACCTATTTGAACCTGTCACACAATAACTGATTCTTGCTATACATCGGTCATCTATTGCCCCGATTTGCACAAGTTTCAACACAGAATATAAGCAACAAAAAAGCCTCCTTGCGTAAAAAAAGGGGGCTTTTACTTAAGCTAAGAAGGCTTAGGAGCCGTTCGGAATTAACTTAGCGAAAAACA
>JAJRVV010000250.1 GCA_024277135.1 Chloroflexota bacterium
CACATCACTTGAGCAAATTGTTAATACTTGTTGTTTGCCCGCCTCATTCACAGCTTTGAGTTTCATGCGTCTAAAGCGCACATCTGGCAATTTGGCCGAGGCAGGCAGGATATCATGCAACGTGTAACCACTTCCGATCTCCTTTGGAAACAATTCAGGGTGTTGCCTTATCATTTCATCCAACCAATGGCGGAATTGTTTTCCAACTAATGTGATTTCCTGATACATATCGTGTGTTATCGGTAAAATCACGCGTGGATTTACTTTGGCTACTTTTCCCTGTTCTTTGCTATACTTTTGTTGAGGCATATTGACTTGATGGTTTGGAGACCTTTTTTAGTCAATTGTGCCTCAATATTGGTTAAACCACAGAATTTGCTAGAATCAGCAAATTTCATTGTCCCAGGAAAGCAAAAATCCGCCGATAACTGCGCCGCATGGATGGCATAATCCCAACCATTCAGGCCGGGTTTTCTGTGCCAGAAAAATCATCTTGGAGACGCCGGCCTCTTCGTAGGGGACGGCGATGATGAAGCTGATGATCCATTGATTCTCTGATTCGTCGTTCAGGATGACGCTCCGATTTTCATTGTCAATGCAACCCTTACCGTACAAAATCAGCAGCACCGTAAACGGATCAAATTGCTTGGTCAGGGAAACATTGAGATCGTTGCCGGTGATGCAGTTAATGGTAGGCGTGGGCGAAACTGGCACGGGCGACGGCCGTACTCCGCCCGGATACGCATGGTCAGGCGTCGCCGGGACCGGGTAAGCCGCAACTGCGCTGGCAGGCGTGGCGGGCGGCGGCGCAGAAATCGTATGTTCCGGCTCCCATCTGAGAGACATCATAGCCGGGCAGGGCGAGGACGGCCGTCTACTCACCATTCTCTAGCGCATCGCCAGGCATGGGTTCTGCATCCGGTACGGCCGCCAGAAACGCCTCGAAATCTTCCCGCCGCCCTTTCTTTCCTTCAGCTTCCAGGTAATCCAGGGTGCGCAGCGCGCTGATTTTTTCGGCCGCCGCCAGCGTCAAGAATTGGTTGATCGAAATGCGCTCGTCCTTTGCCAAGTTTTTGATTTCTCTGTGTAAGCTGTCCGGCAGCCGGATGGTTAATGCAGTGGTCATTTGAATTCTCCAATTTCAATGAGAAAGTCGCGCGGTTTTACGGCTCTCACGCCAAACCGTTCAACGCCGCGAAAATCCTTCAAATTAAACGTCACAATTCGCTTCGCCCGCGCAGCCGCGGCCAATTCCAGAACCATATCATCGTCACTGTCCGGCAGAAACGGCCGCCAATGAAAATAAACCTCTTGCAAATGCGCTTGTGATACAAGGCGCCGAACTGCTCCTTGAATCTGCGGCATAGATAATCCCGACGGATGGTTTTTCGGCCGGCTTAACACATCCAGATACTCCGGGTAGAGCGACAGAGAAAGACAAATTCGGAACCGGGGATCGGGAATGAGGCGTAAAATTTGAAACGACGCGCCTCGCCGGGACCGTGATGCAACAACTAGAATGTTGGTATCTAAAACAACTCTCATGGTGGCAAATATGCCGCCATTTCAGTCAAATGTCAATGATGGCAGGGTGGCTATTACCCAAAATTTAAGCAAGTGAAGACAACGCCTTCACTTCACCCATCCGGGAAATATCATAGCCAGGCAGGGCAGAGACGGCTGTCCTAAACCCCTCATCCGCCAACAAATCCAGCAGCGGCTTTAGCAAATCACTTTCGTAGTGCGCTTTGGGGACGACCAACTGGTACTGCTCCTGCGCCAGCGGCACAAAATCGAGTTCCAGGGCGCGGGCGGCGGCGCGGATGCCCAGCCCGGCGTCGGCCACGCCAGAAGCGACCGCCGCTGCCACCGCCAGATGGGTGTATTCCTCCCGCTCATAGCCGCGCACCGTTTCCGGCGCAATGCCCAGCTTGCCCAGCTCATAATCCAGCAAAACCCGCGTCCCCGCCCCCCGCTGCCGGTTGACGATCTGCACCTCCGGGTTGGCGGCGTCGCCCCAGCCAGACAACCTCTTGGGATTGCCCGGCGGCACAATCCAGCCCTGCTCCCGCCCCACCAACGTCACCAGCATCATCTCTTGCTGGGGCAGATAACGGCGAATGTAGCTTTCGTTGTACACGCCTGTCTCCGGGTCGAGCAAGTGAGAACCGGCCAGATGGGCTTCGCCGCGGCGCAGCGCCACCAGCCCGCCCAGGCTGCCCACATTGGCCGACATCAGCCGCCAGGCGCCCTCTTTTTCCGCCAGGAATTGGGCCAGCACATCCAGCGTCAGGTCGTGGCTGCCGATGGCGACGATGGTGCGCTCAATCTCTTTGGGGGTGCGGTAGAGGTGGACGGTGACGGCCGTGTCCGCATCCGCTCCTTCGCTGAACCGGGGAATGCGCACAATGCCATCGGCGCGCACCAGCGAGGTGATGACCCCTGCCCCTCGGCTGATGGGGGTTGCCATCACCTTGTCGCCCACTTTGCCCACGGAAACGCGCACAAAATCATCGTCGCCGGTGTGGGAGACGAGTTTGCGCGTCAGTGTCGCTTCCAGGGTGGGTGGCTCAAAAGCGGGCTGCCCCTGCCATCGCGCCAGCAGCGGCTCCACAAAAATCTCGCCGGTCAACGCGGCGCTGACGGGGTAGCCGGGCACGCCGATGACGGGGATTTTTGGTTTTTGGTTTTTGGTTTTTGATTTTGCCGTATTCTGTATTCTGAAATCCGAAATCATCCCCAAAATGACGGGATGTCCTGGCCGCACGGCCACGCCATGCACCAGCAATTGGCCCAGGGATTGGACGACGTGGGCGGTGTAATCTTCGCTGCCGGCCGAGGAACCGGCGTTGATCAGGATGAGATCATGGGATGGGGCGGCGGCGCGCACGGCCGTCTGAATTGCCTCAAACTCATCAGGAACCATGGGCCAGCGGGTGGGGAGGCCGCCCCAAATTGTCACCTGCGCCGCCATCACCAGGCTGTTGTACTCGATGATTTGCCCCGGTTGCAGGTCGTCCATCGCCGACTCGACTGATACCAGTTCCGAGCCGGTGGGGATGATGGCCACGCGCGGGCGGCGGTAGACGGCGACTTCGGCGTGGCCGGAACCGGCCAGCGCACCCAAATCTACCGGCCGCAGTTTGTGATTGGCGGGCAAGACCAGTTCGGTGGCTACCATGTCCTCGCCCATGGGGCGCACGTGATGCCAGGGGGGGACGGCGGCGCGGATCTGGATGGCGTCACGGCAGTCTGCCAACGTCACCTTTTGCGTATGCTCGATCATGATCGCCGCGTTGGCCCAGGCGGGCAGGGGATGGCCGGTGTTCACCGGTTGGGCGGCGCCTTCCACCAGGGGCAGTTGCAGCGGGTGGGTTTCCGTGGCTCCCACCGTGTCCTGGGCGCGGACGGCGTAGCCGTCCATGGCGCTGGCGTGATAGTGAGGAGAGGAGAGTTTGGCGAAGATGGCCTGGGCGGTGACACGGCCGTTGGCTTCAGCCACCGGTATCATTTCCGCGCCTAGTGGCTGCCACAGATCGATGGATTGGAGCGCGGCCGTAAAGGCCGACCACGCTTCATCAAGGGGAATATCTTCCAGGTAAATGTGTCGTTTCATAAGCCTCAAGTGTATCTTCTCAAAAATCTGGGGTAATCACAGGGGAGTTAACTCAGGTTGACCACGTGAGCGGATGATGTCCGCCAACGACGGCATTGCATTTTTCTGTGAAACCCGGTCAAGCACATATTGATAAAAACTAACCTCCAACTTTCTCGCTGTCTCCGCCACCGTCATAAAACTGTCCCAAGCGACCTTTCCTTCTTCTGTACGAGGGCCAAAACTTACGTCCCGTTTTCGCACCCGTTTTCGCGCTCCTAATTCTGC
>JAJRVV010000251.1 GCA_024277135.1 Chloroflexota bacterium
ACGGACAATTTTCGGCATTAGACAATCATTTTCGCAACACTTTTACATCATTAGCTGCATTTCTATGCCATTAAAACACTATATCTGTGCAATGCATACTTGATTTGATTTGTCAAATCTAAATTCACAACACTCGAGTTACTCACTCCACATTTTAGTCACTCGCCCATGCATATTTCGACCAGCTCGCAGCTTAAATCGAAACCCCAGGCGCAAACCGGCCCGTTGGCGGCGAAGATTAAACGGATCGCCGGCCGTTACGAAGTGGTCACCAGCCTCAAAGGGGGGATGGGCATCGTCTACCTGTGCCGGGATGAACGCACCGGTCAGCCGGTGGCGCTCAAGACGTTCAAGCCGGAGTTTCTATCGCACCGGGCGGCGCGGGATTTGTTTTTGCGGGAAGGGACGATGTGGGTGGAGATGGGCCAGCATCCCCACATCGTCCGCGCTTACCGAGTAGAACGTATCGGCGACGGCCGTGAGGTTTACCTGGTGTTGGAATGGATTGTGCAGCCACGCGGTAAAGCCACGCCATCGCTCCGATCCTGGTTGGTTCCGGGACGGCCGTTGCCCCTCAAACAAGCCTTACTCTTTGCCTTGCACATGGCGCGGGGTATGAAATACGCCGTCGGCAAAATTCCCGGCTTGGTTCATCGGGACATCAAGCCGGAAAACATCCTCATTGGCTTTGATGGCATTGCCCGCGTCACCGATTTTGGCTTGGCCAGCACCTTGTCCGGCATGAGTAATTTGATGGGCAACCTGCCCCAGGCCGGCGATTCCAAACGCACCCAATTAACGCAAGGGGTGGTGGGCACGCCTCTGTACATGGCTCCGGAGCAGTGGCTGCACCAGCCGCTGGATGTCCGGGCTGACATTTATGCTTTGGGCTGCATTCTCTACGAAATGCTCACCGGCCAATTTGCCGCCAAAGGGGAGAACAAAGAGCAGTTGAAACAAGCCCACCTCACAGGTCGCATCCAGCCGCCGCCCAATACCCTCCCCCGCGATGTGTTGCTGCTTTTGCGCCGCTGCCTCAATCCTGATACCAATGAGCGGTATCGTTCCTGGGCGGAAGTGGAGCGAGCGTTGGCGACGGTTTACGAGGTTGTCACCGGGCATAGCCCGCCTGTAGAAACCTCGCAGGCGGGCGAATCTCGGCAAGAACGGATAGCGGCGGGTGACTCTTACAACATGATGGGGTTATCTTACCTGGACATCGGCAAATTGGACGTGGCCATCATGTATTTTGAGCAGGCGGTGACGGTAGCCCGCGCCGAGGATTCGCTGGCGTTGGAAGCGGCGGCGTTGGGCAATTTGGGGCTGGTTTATGCTTCCATGGGGTATGTGAGTCGGGCGTTGGATTTCCATGATGAGCAGTTAGCCATTGCCCGTGAAATTGAAGATCGGGCCGAGGAAGGACGAGCGTTGGGACATATGGGTCGGGCGCGCGGCCGTCGCGGGGATTCCGAGCCAGCCATCAACTACCACAAACAAGCGCTGACCATCTTCCGCGAGATCGGCGACAAATTTTCGCAAGCCGCTTCTCTGTACAACCTGGGCGAAGCGTACCGGCTGTTGGGGGACGCCGAAAAAGCGGAAACATTGTTCAAACAATCGCTGGGACTGGCCCGTGAAGTGGGCGACCAGGCGCGGGTGAAGTATATTTTGCGCAGCATGGGCCGCATCTATCTGGATAGCGGCAATATGAAGGAAGCGACCATGCTCTTCCAGCAGGTTATGATCTTGGCGCGAAAATTGGGTGATCGGGTGGGCGAAGGCGATGCGTACAGCGATCTGGCAGAACTTAATGTCCGCCTGGGGGAACGAAAAAAGGCGCTTAAACTGTTCTCTGAGGCGTTAGGGATAGCGCATGAGTCGAACGATTTCCGCCGAGCTTCGAGCCATCT
The DNA here is from genome assembly GCA_024277135.1 of Chloroflexota bacterium. GTDB lineage: Bacteria > Chloroflexota > Anaerolineae > Promineifilales > Promineifilaceae > JAJRVV01. The sequence continues at coordinate 1,911 of JAJRVV010000251.1, forward strand.
CATTCATTTGGGAGATTTGTATCTAGAGGCAGGGGATGTTGATGAGGCGCAGGAGTATTATCAGGAAGCGCTGCAAGCGGCCCAGGAGCTGCATGATCACGGCCGTGAGATTGACAGCTTGCATAAAGTAGGCCACATCCACATCATAAAAGGAGATCACATGCAGGCAGCCAGTTTGTTCCGGCGCATGCAGGAGTTGGCGCGGCGCACGGGGGACAAACTGGCCGAGCAGCGGGCGCTGCTAAATTTGGGCGAGGCATACGGCTGTTGGGGGGATTGGGAGCGCAAGGCCGAGTATCTGAAAGAACATCTGACCATCTCTCGCCAGATGGGCAGCCATGCCCTGGAAATGAAAACAATGGCGGAACTGGGCCACCTGTTGTATCAGATGCGGCATCACAAAGAGGCCATACCCGTTTTTACCGCGTATCTGGAAAAAGCGCGCGCAACTGGAAATCGGGTGGCGGAAATCAAGGCGCTGCATATGCTGGCCAATGCGACGCGAGACAGCGGCCATACTAAGAAGTCGGTAGATAGGTACAAAGCTGCTTGGAATATGGCGCGTAAAGAGAAACGGCCGCTTGCCGAAGCCGCCATCTTGTCTGATTTGGGCGTGGCTTACAACGACATGGGCAAGAAGCGGCCGGCCGGCCGCTATGCGGCCAAAGGGTTGCAGGTCGCGGAAAGGGTAGGGGATGAGACGGCCGTTGCCGAAGCCAACTTCAAAATGGCGATGGTGCTGTTTAAGCAGAAGAAACACAGCAAGGCGCGTCCTTTTGCCCAGAAAGCGCATGCCTTTTATGTCGAACAGGGGGATAAAGAGCAAGCGGAAAGGATGCAGCGGGTGCTGAGGATGATTGACCAATAGGTTTTCTAACCATCATCAAAGTTCCTCTTTTCATGCAGGGCAGCTTGTTGGCTGATCAACCGAATGCTCATCCCCTTGTTATTCGCGTGGCAATGAAAAAGTAAACGTCGTCCCTGGCCCGTCGCTGTTGTTGCTGAACCAGATACGGCCGTCATGCGCTTCCACAATCGCCTTCGTCAAAAACAAACCCAATCCGGTGCCTTCCGTCTTGCGGCTCAACGCATTATCCAGCCGGGAAAACTTCTGAAAAATGCGGTATTGTTCATGCGCCGGAATACCGATGCCGCTGTCCCGCACCGACACCGTCAGGTATTCGGGATGTGCTTCGCCGCGAATGAGCGCCTCGCCCCCATCCGGCGAATACTTGATGGCATTGCTCACCAGATTCGTCAACACCTGCTTCAGCCGCCGCTCATCGCCCATCACCGGCGGGAAATCCGGGGCAAACGCCAGTTTGATGTGGTGCCGGTCGCTCTGACTGCTCAATTTACGGGCCACATCTGCCGCAATTTTGGGCAGCATCACTTCTTCGGTGATGGAGAGGTTAAACGTGCCCGCTTGCAGCCGCGACGCTTCCAGTAAATTATCAATCAAGTCAGTTAAATGATCCGCCTCTTCCTCAATCACCGTCAGCGATTCATCCAGCACTTCCGGCGACCAATGGGCGTCCTGACGGCGCAAGGTGCCGGCATACCCTTTGATGATGGAAACCGGCGTTTTCAACTCGTGGCTGACAACGGAGATAAAGGTTTTTTGCAGATCTTCTTCTTCCCGATACCGGGTCAGGTCACGCGCGTTGGCGATGATGTCGGTCATACGGCCGTTCTCATCCACCAGCGGCGCATACGTGATCCCCAGGCTGATTACCCCGCCGTCCGCCTGCCGGTTCGTCTCATCAAACGGCCGGCGCAAATCCCCTTCCACATAAATATGCGCCGCCCCCGGCAGCGGCCAGCCGTTGGCGATGGCGTGGTTCAAATCGGTCGGCGTTTTCAACGACTGCCATTGAATCACCTCGTCGTGCGGCCGGCCCATGGCGTTAACGGCCGTCCACCCCGTCATCCGGCTCAACGCCTGATTAAACACCGTGATCTTCAACGCCGCATCCAGGATCATCACGCCATCGGCCGACTGCTGCAAAATCGCGTCCAGCCGCTGCTTCTCCTGGCGCACCTGCTGGTAAAGCCGCGCATTTTTAACCGCAATCGCCGCCTGCTCGGCAAAACTGCGCAGCAGCGCCCGCGCATCTTCCACAAAATAATAATTGCCCGATTGAAACACATAAATCAGGCCAATCACCTGCCCGCCGCTGACCAGCGGCAGCCGCAAGACCTGCGTCAATCCCAGGTTCACGTCATGAGCGATCTGCTGCAAACGGCGCGTCAGTTCCGGGATCGCTTCCCGTTCCCGCCCTTCTTCATAGGGCACGCCGCGGATGAGCGGCGCAAAATGATCCACCACCTCCGGCGGAATGCCATACACGGCCGCCACCCGGAACGCTTCCTCGTGGGGGTCAACCAACGCGATCATCCCCGCCTTGCCCGACACCAACTCGACGGCCGCTTTGAGAATGATCCGCAGCAAATCGTGCAAGTCCAATTCGGCCGTCAACGCCCGACTGATTGCCAACAGATATTCACGTTGTAGAATACGAACATCAACCAACGCTCTTGCCATCACCTCTTTCCTTCATCCCGGCGGGATTGTAACATAGCCGATAAGGCAGGGCGATTATGGTAAACGTTTGACGTATAATTGTATCTTCTCAAAAATCTGGGGTAATCACAGGGGAGTTAAATCAGGTTGACCACGTGAGCGGATGATGTCCGCCAACGACGGCATTGCATTTTTCTGTGAAACCCGGTCAAGCACATATTGATAAAAACTAACC
>JAJRVV010000023.1 GCA_024277135.1 Chloroflexota bacterium
GCCGGGCAGCATCACGCCGCACACGAAGTTTATGAGCGAGGTGTATGTGCTGCGCAAGGATGAAGGTGGGCGGCACAAGGCGTTTTTCCCAGGGTATCGGCCGCAGTTCTACATTCGGACGATGGATGTGACAGGATTGATCTCCTTGCCGGAAGGGGTGGAGATGGTGATGCCTGGGGATAGCGTGAACTTGATGGTGGAGTTGATCACGCCGGTGGCGTTGGAGCAGGGCAGCAAGTTCGCCATTCGTGAAGGCGGCCTGACGGTTGGCGCCGGCGTCATCACCGAAATCCTGGAATAGAAGAATTCAGTAACAATAGGGTCGTCCACAGGTATCACTGACTTGTGGACGACTTCTTGGGACTCTTATTATGGCTAAAAAAGCGGTTCGTAATCATGTTACTCTGGCTTGTACAGAGTGCAAAGAACGAAATTATCTTACCGAAAAGAATCGGCGGAACGATCCCAGCCGTATGGAATTGAATAAGTATTGCCCGCGTTGTCGGCAGCATACGTTGCATCGGGAGACACGTTAGGTTGACAATTTATCTCCTTTTGTAGGGGGTTAGCTCAATTTGGCAGAGCAACGGTCTCCAAAACCGTAGGTTGCGGGTTCGAGTCCTGCACCCCCTGTAGAATTTTTTAGGCGGCTTAGAGTCAGATGGCTTCATAACCGATTAGAGAATCAATTTTAAGTCACCTGAAACAAGGTGTGAGGTAGATATCACTGTGGCTGAACGAAAAAAAAGGGATGGCGCAACGAAAAAAGCGTCGGCAAAGAAAACGGCAAAGCAGTCGAACCCAGTTTCTCGGTATTTTCGGGAAATGCGCGGGGAATTGCGTAAAGTTACCTGGCCCACGCGTGAAGAATCGTGGCGTTTGACATTGATTGTGTTGGGGGTATCTTTTTTGTTTGCTATTTTCTTGTGGGTGTTCGATTTGATTTTCTCGAATTCGCTCCAATTTTTGTTGGAGTGGGTTATTGGGCTGTAACCAACGGCAAATTAGGTTGTGATGGATAACGAATTAGACAGCATAGATTTCTTGTCAGATGGCGCTGAACTGCCTCAAAATGGAGCGGATCAGTTGGTCGAAGAAACCATTGTCCCCGAACCCGAAACTGAAGCCCAAGAAAGTTTGATACCGGACGACGGCCGTTCCTGGTACGTTGTCCACTGTTATTCCGGCTACGAAAACAAAGTGCGCCACAGCATCGAACAACGCATCGAAACTATGGAGATGCAAGACAAAATTTTCGATGTCGTGGTGCCCACCGAAGAAGAAATCGAAATCAAAGACGGCAAACGGCGCACGGTCGAACGGCGCGTCTTTCCCGGATATATTCTGGTGCAAATGATTCTTTCCGAAGAATCGTGGTACGTCGTCCGCAACACCCCCGGCGTCACCGGCTTTGTGGGCATGGGCAACGAACCCACCCCCCTCCGCCCGGAAGAAGTCGCCAAAATCATGAATCGCATGGAAGCCGAAGCGCCCAAGGTCAAATTCGACTTCCAGATTGGCGAAAAAGTACGAATTGGCTCCGGCCCCTTCGCCGACTTCATCGGTACCGTATCCGAAATTGACGCTGAAAAAGCCAAAGTCCGGGTCATGGTATCTTTCTTTGGCCGGGAAACCCCCGTTGAACTCGATTTCCTGCACGTAGAAAAAGTGTAAACCAAAGGCTGGGAGAACTTTATCACCCACCCTTAAGAAATTTGGAGGAGCCAGCAAAGGCGTTTGGACTCCAGGAGATAAACATGGCAAAAAAAGTTAAAGCAGTTGTAAAAATTCAAATCCAGGGCGGGCGGGCCAACCCTGCGCCCCCTGTCGGCACCGCACTTGGCCCCCATGGCATCAACTTGATGCAATTTTGCAAAGAATACAATGCCAAAACATCCAACATGGTGGGCCAGATCGTACCCGTAGAAGTGACTGTTTTTCAGGATGGCAGCTTCGCCTTTATTCTGAAGACCCCGCCGGCAGCCGCTTTATTAAAGAAAGCGGCCAACATCAAAAGCGGCTCCTCCGTTCCCAACCGGGACAAAGTTGGCGTCGTCACCAAAGAGCAATTGCGCGAGATCGCCGAAACTAAAATGAAAGACCTTAATGCGCTGGACATGGACAATGCGATGCGGATCATCGCCGGCACCGCCCGCAGCATGGGCATCACCGTAAAAGAGTAAACAATCAAATCGTGGGAGAATTGACCACTCAATTCGTCAGTACCACAAGGAGTTAAAATGCCAAAAAGAGGACGTAAATATCGGGAAGCGGCGGAAAAAGTTGATCGGGACAAACTCTATTCCCGCGCGGAAGCTGTCAAGCTCATCAAAGAAACAGCATTCACCAATTTCGATCCTACAGTAGAGATTCATTTTCGTCTGGGGGTAGACCCGCGCCACGCCGACCAGCAGGTACGCGAAGTGGTCGTATTGCCACATGGCCTGGGTAAAACGGTGCGAGTATTGGTGTTTGCCGAAGGCGAAGATGCGCGGCTGGCCGAAGAAGCCGGCGCTGACATTGTCGCCGATGACGAAGTTATTAAAAATATCCAGGGCGGCTGGACAGAGTTTGATGTGGCCATTGCCGTGCCATCCATGATGGGCAAAGTTGGCCGGCTGGGCCGTATTTTGGGGCCGCGTGGTTTGATGCCCAATCCCCGCGCGGGAACAGTGGCTCCCGGCAGCGACTTACCCCGCCTGATTGGTGAGGCTAAAGCAGGTCGCGTGGAGTTTCGAGTCGATCGAACAGCCAATGTCCATGCCCCCATCGGCAAAGCCAGCTTTTCAGAAGATCAACTCCTGGACAACTTGCAAACCATGTTAGACGCTATCAAACGGGCGCGCCCGGCCGCAACCAAAGGGACATACGTGCGCCGAATTGTGATGGCGAATACAATGGGGCCTGGCATCCGCCTAGATCCCGCAGAAGCGATGGCTGCTTAGGGTTCAATCGCAAATAACTTTGGTGTTTCGGGAATTCAAATTCCCGAAACATGCCATCCGAAACAGGAAAGTTAAAAACGAGCGAACCTTTATGATGACCGCCTGAGTCATCCAGAACTTTTGACAATTTACTTCTCCACCAGAGACAGTTGGTTACGGATTTAGCGTATTAAATTTGCCGGCCGAGGTGGGGATTCGACAATTCTAAACTTAGAATTGCGCCTGTTTCAGGCTTTTGAATCCTCATGCCCGGTCGGTATGAGGATTTTTTATTGGAAAGCTTTCACAAAGGAGGTGAGAGACATTGGCAATTAATAAAGAACGCAAGGATAAATTGGTGGCTCAATATAAAGAATTGATTGGGCAGAGCAATGCTATTTTTGTCACTGAATATGCAGGTCTGAGCGTGAAAGATTTGCAAAACCTGCGCAAGGATGTGCGTGAAGCAAATGGCGCCTACTACATCACCAAGAATACACTGCTCAAACTGGCTCTCCGCGAATCGGACATGCCTGAACTGGCGGATTTGCTGACGGGTCAAGTGGCAGCCGGATTTGCTCTGGAAGAGGCGCCTACGCTGGCCAAGGCATTGGTTAATTATGCCAAGAGCGATGAAAAGCTGGTTTTGAAGGGCGGTTTGATAGGCAGTGATATTTTGTCGGCCGATCAGGTGAAGGCGCTGGCTAAATTACCGTCGCTGGATCAACTGCGCGGGCAGATTTTGGGCTTGATTTCGGCGCCAGCTCAGAATATCGTCTCGATTTTAACAAATGGCGCGCGCCAGGTTGTTAATGTGGTGGATGCTTATGCTAAAAGTGAAGAAACGGCAGCAGCAGCGTAACCATTTTGAGTTGAAAAATACAAGTTAGTGAAATATCAAATTAACGTATAAACGTAAAATCTGGAGGATTTTAGAAATGGCAGATTTAGAAAAGCTGGTAGAAGACCTGAGTGGTCTGACTCTTTTGGAAGCGGCAGACTTGACCAAGATGTTGGAAGAGAAATGGGGCGTTAGCGCCGCAGCGCCGATGGCTATGGGCATGATGCCGATGGCCGGTATGCCTGGCGCTGGAGAGGAAGCAGCCGAAGAACAGACGGAATTTGACGTGGCGCTGAAGGAAATCGGCCCGAAGAAGATCAACGTCATTAAAGAGGTGCGCGCCTTAACCAGCCTGGGTTTGAAGGAAGCGAAAGAAGTTGTGGACAATCTGGGTACCGTGATGGAAGCTGTGGGCAAAGATGCGGCCGAAGAAGCTAAAGAGAAATTGGAAGCTGCCGGCGCTATTGTCGAAATCAAGTAACTGTTCCGCTTGCCGGAACAGAAAAAGGCCAACTCGATGGCGGGTTGGCCTTTTTTAGTTTGTTTATGATTCATTTTGTTTTGGCCTCCCAGTCGCCTCGACGACGGGAATTGATCTGGCTACTGAGATACCCGGTTTCGTGTGTCACGGCCGTCGTAGATGAAAACAGCGTCCATGACGAAGACCCAGCCATCAATGTGGTGGAAACGGCCGTACTCAAAGCCGGCGCCATCATGAAACAGGTGGAAGAAACGCCCCTGGACAGCCGTCAACCCATCCTCATCGCCGCCGACACCACCGTGGCCCTGGACGGCCGTCAGCTAGGCAAACCGGCCGACGCTGCCGAGGCCGAGGTCATGCTACGGGCATTGCGCGGCCGCGCCCATGCGGTGCATACCGGCGTGGCTCTGGTGGATTTGGAAACGAGGCAAACTATTACAGGGGTGCATACGGCCGTCGTCGCCATGCGGCCGTACACTGATGAGGAAATCGGGGCATATGTCGGCAGCGGCGACCCGTTGGACAAAGCCGGGGCTTACGCCATCCAACACCCCACTTTCCGGCCTGTGTCCCGCCTAGACGGTTGTTTTACCGGCGTGATGGGGCTGTCCATTTGCCACCTCATCCAACTGCTGGCAGACATGGGGGTGCCGATTCAAGCGCGAGCGACAGCCGTACATCAAGCCCACCAGCAATATTCCTGCCCGGTTTTCGCCGACATTTCCGCTGATCTGATTCGGTGATTTCGATTTTAGCCCATTCTTTGCTATAATTATGTCCAGTTGTCATAATGCTATTTCGTTAAAAAAAGGGGCTGATGATGGATGATATATTAAGAGCGGCGATGGTCGCCGCCCGCGCTGGGCAAAAAAAAGAAGCCCAATTCTTGCTCACCCAGCTTCTCCAAGCCAATCCACAGGATGCGAATGCCTGGTTTTTGCTCAGCCATCTGGTTGATTCCGAACAAAAACAGATCGCCTACCTGGAGAAAGTAGTGGCTTTAGACCCCGGTCATCAAAAAGCGGCGGAGCAATTGGCAGAGTTGACGGGCATGGTTAGTGAACCGGCGGTTGCAGAACCGATGGCTGTGCAACCGGCGGCTGTAGAGCCGGAAACGGTGATGACGGCCGCCCCGGAACTGGCGATTGAGCCGAGCGCAGTGGACAGCATCCCCGACGATCCCGATCAAGCGATGGACTGGTTGGAACAGTTAGCCGAAACGTCCGCTGCCAAAGAGGACACAGATTTCCCGGCGTCGGCTGAAACGTCGATCGCCAAAATACCGGCGCCCGCCATTGAATCTGAGCCAGAAACGGCGGAAACGGCCGTGTCCACCGCCACCCTCATCCCGCCGCCTCGGCCCGAACCGGCGGCAAATGATGCGTCCAAGCAATTGCAGCGGCTCAACATCACCCTGGCCATCTTGGTCGTGTTGATGATCATCGTCCTTTACTTCCTGATCACCGTACTTTTCTAACGCAAAATAATAGACGTTTCCCCTCCGAAAACGGCCGTCACGCTTGCCCTGAAACCCATTTCTGTATATAGTCCTTTTATGACAGTTCACTGGCCCATAGAAATGGCTTTGCTCACCCATCAGGGGCAAGTCCGCGACCATAACGAAGACTTCGTTCGTCAGAGAGAACCTGCCAATCCTGAAGATGCCAGCCGCAACGGCTGGCTTTTTATTGTGGCCGATGGCGTGGGCGGGGCCGATGCCGGCGAGATTGCCAGCCAGTTCGCCACCGAAAGCGCCATCACCCATTATTTGGCGTCCGAAACAGCCGATTGGGGCCAGCGTCTTTATGACGCCATGCAAGCCGCTAACACCGATTTGCGCCAAATGGTGGCCGAGCGGAATGATCACAGCAAAATGGCTACCACCATGGTTGCGGCCGTCATTCACGACGGCAATGTTACCATGGCCAATGTGGGCGACAGCCGCGGCTACCATTGGCGCGACGGCGAGTTAAGACAAATCACCAAAGACCAAAGTCTGGTGGCCAAACTAGTGGAAGAAGGCGCCATCACCGCGGAAGAGGCGCTGCACCATCCGCGCAAAAACGTCATCCTCTACAGCCTCGGTTCCGAAAAGAAGCCGCAAATTGACCTTTACGATCAACCGCTGGCGCCGGGCGATATTTTATTTTTCTGCTCTGATGGGCTGACCCGGCATGTAATGGATGCCGAGATCGCCGATATCATCAGCAGCGAACCACCCGAAATCGCCGCCAAAACATTGGTTGGTCTAGCCAATCAACGCGGCGGTCAAGATAATATCACTGTGATTGTGGTGCATTACCGCGATCATATGACGGCCGTTGCCGATTCCGGCATCGCCCAACCGGCAGCCGTCCCATCAAACTTAACAACGAGTAGAATACCCGGCCAGACCGCGCGCCGGGCCATGTTATGGACATACACACTTCTATTGTCACTCGTGCAAACCATCCTGATATTTTTGGCCTGGTTGCTGCTCCGTGTCTGATGGGGGTTCTATTCTTCACGGAGAAAAAACAACAACATGAATAACAACTTACGCATTCTCCCCCTCGGTGGATTGGGAGAAATTGGCAAGAACATGATGGCTATCGAATATGGCGATGAGATCATCTTGATTGACGCCGGCATCATGTTCCCTGAAAACGATATGTTGGGGATTGACACCATCATCCCCGATTATAAATACCTGTTGGACAAACTAGATCGCGTCCAAGCGGTGTTGATCACGCATGGTCACGAGGATCATGTCGGCGCCATTGGACATTTGATGCGGGATGTGGACGCTCCCATCTACGCCACGCCGTTGACGCGCGGCCTGGTTGAGGTGAAACTGCGGCGGGCCAAACTGTTGCAAGATGTGGAACTGGTCACCATTCAGGCCGAAGGCACGTACCAGATTGGCTCGTTCACCATCGAGCCGTTCCGCGTCACCCACAGCATCCCCGATTGTGTCGGCTTCGGCATCACCACCCCGGCCGGACTCATCGTCCATACCGGCGATTACAAGTTTGACCAGACCCCGATTGACGGCCGTCCATCTGATTTTGCCCGGTTGGCCGAGTTTTCGCGGCGGGGGGTGCTGGCGCTGCTGGCTGACAGCACCAACGCTGACCGGCCCGGCTGGACTGGCTCAGAAGCGATTATTCAGGATGCGTTTGACAAGCTGTTCCGGGAAGCGCAGGGGCGGATCATCGTGGCCACCTTTGCCTCCATCATCTCCCGCATCCAACTGGTAGCGGATATGGCGGCGCGGTACGGCCGTAAACTAGCCATCACCGGCCGTTCCATGCGCGACAACGCCAAAATGGCGCGCAAATTGGGCTACCTCAACATCCCGGAAGAGATGCTGATTGACATTGATCAGGTCGCCAATTACCCCAACCACGAAATTTGCATCATGGCTACCGGCACCCAGGGCGAACCTTCGGCGGTGATGGGACGATTGGCGCGCGGCCGTCATCGCCGCTTGCGCATCAAAAAAGGGGACACCGTTGTCTTCTCCGCCCACGCCATCCCCGGCAACGAAGAGGTGGTCTACCGCACCATCAACCGGCTGTTCCAACGCGGGGCGCACGTGCTCTACGAGAAAATCGCCAACGTGCATGTCTCCGGCCATGCCAGCCAGGAAGAGATGAAATTGATGATCAACCTGGTCAGGCCAAAATATCTGATCCCGGTTCATGGCGAACTGCGCCATCTAAAACAACATGCTGAACTGGCAAAAGAACTGGGGTACTCTCCGAACCGCATCGCCGTCATCGAAAATGGCACGCCGGTGGAGTTTGAGGGGGATAAGCTGATCATTCATGAGCGGATGCCCGGCGGGTATGTGTTTGTGGATGGGGCCGGCGTGGGCGATATTGGCTGGTCGGTAGTACGGGAGCGGGATCAGTTGGCCCAAAATGGCTTTTTCATGGCGGTGGTGACGACAAACGGCCGTGGCGACGTCATCGGCCAGCCCGACATCATCTCCCGCGGCATCATTGACATGGCGGAATCGGATGATTTGATTGAGGGGGCTAAAGACACCATCGCCCGTGTCGTCAGGCAGCATGGCGCGAACCGAAAACCGGTAGATAAGCCAATTCGTGACGCTTTGAATCGCTTTGTTTACGCGGGAACGGGGAAACGGCCGTTCGTTCACGTCATCGTCAAATAACAACCAAAGTTCAACCATGAGTTTTTGGCAGAAACCCCGCCCAGAGGTAAAATAGGCCGCTGTGTGGGTTTCCTCCCATCCAAACCATTCTGTAATTGTTTTACAGGCGTACTACACAAACTAGACATCCGATTTTTCGCTGTCAAACGTCTGACGGCATGATTGACAAAAATCGGATGTCTCGGAGTTAAAACAATAATCCCACGTCAAAGGGGGTGATTACACTGCCCAAGGTCGAACTTCGATCCAATGAATCGCCAGAGCAACTGTTGCGGCGCTTCAACAAAGAAGTTGCAAAAAGTAAGGTTTTGTCTGATTTGCGTCGGAAACGCTGGTTCGTCTCCAAGAGTGAACTGGAACGTATTGAGCGCAAAAAAGCTATCCGTCGTCAGCACCGGTTGCGGACGAAGAGAAGAGGCAAGTAATCTGCTTGCGCAATAAAAAAAGCCCGCTGACGGCCGTCAGGTCGTCAGCGGGCTTTTTTGTTGTCCGTTTGCTTATTTTTGCAAGGCGAAAACGGAGGTGTGGCGCACCGCCGTAAACGCTTGTTCCAGGTCGGCGATCACATCGGCGGGATGTTCGCCGCCCACATTCAACCGCACCAAATTCAGCGGAACCTGCGCCAAATCTCGCCCGGTCTCCCCTTGCTGTTGATGGGTGGAAATGGCCGGGATGGTGGCCACGCTCTTGATCCGGCCCAGGTCAGTCGCCCGCCAAATCATTTGCAGTTGGTCGAACATCTGCCGCGCCGCCGCCGCCCCCCCTTTCACTGTGAAAGCCATGAGATGACCATACCGGTTGACGGCCGTGCCATACTCATCCTCGCTATCCACCAGCCACATATATTTGCGGGCAATCGCATACCCCTCATCATTTTCCAGGCCGGGATAACGGACACTTTCCACCAGCGGATGCTGCGCCAGATAATCCGCCACCTGCATCGTGTTCCGGCTGATGTAATCCATTCGGTGGCGCAGCGCGCGCAAATCATTCAACACCATCAGGGCGGTGAAGGGACTCATCCCCGGCCCAAAATCGCGGGCGGGCAGCAGTTTCACGTAGAGGGCGAAATTGGCCCGCATCTCCGGCGGCCCCACCTGGCTGGGAATGTCGTGCCGCGCTGCCAGCGCCCCGGCGATGGCAAAACCGCTGGTGGCCATGCTCTTGCTCACAGAATGCACCACAATGTCCGCCCCGTGATTTAACGGCCGCATCAAAGCCGGCGTCGCCACCGTAGAATCCACGATAAAAGGAATTTCTTGGGCGTGCGCCAATTCGGCAATAGCGGCGATGTCCATCACCGCCAGCGTGGGGTTGCTGGGCATTTCGCCAAAGACGAAGCGCGTGTTTTCATCAATCAGGCTGTCCCATTCGTCCAGATCAAGCGCATGCCGCACCCAGCGCACCTCAATGCCCCGCTCCGCCTGATACCGCTCCTGAAACAGCATAAAAGTGCCGCCGTAACATTTGGCGCTGACCACGATGTTGGCCCTGCCGTCGCCTTCTGCTGTGGTCAAAAAGGGATTGGTCGCCATAAAAACGGCCGCCATCCCCGAAGCAGTGGCGCAGGCGCTGACCTTGCCCTCAAAGCCGTACCCCTCCATCAGCGCCAGCGTTTCCTCCAGGTAATGCACCGTCGGGTTGGCGATGCGGCTGTACGTCCAGGACGGCATCAGGTAAGCCAGCGACGCTTCCATGTGGTCGCTATTCTCGAAATGCTGCGCCGAGCTGAAGTAGCCCGGCTCGACGATGCTGCCCTGATTCGCCAGCGCCGCTTCCATGCCATACATGCCATGCACGGCGATGGTGTCGAATTTCATCTGGCGCATCCGGGCGCGATGGGCGGTCTGGGCGGCGGTCATCGTCTGCCCTTTTTTAATGTACTTTTGCACGCCAGGGGGGAAAGTTGATTCGTTCATGGTTCACCTCCGATTGGTTCCATTGTGGGGAACGGCCGTTCCCCCACTTCAAATTCTCATGTTTTCAAGTTAACGGCAGCGCCGTGTATTGGCGGATGTACCCTCGATCTTCCAGCCGCCGGATGCGGGCGTGGGCAGCCGGGGGAGACAGGTTGATGCGGCGGGCCAGTTCAGCATCGCCGACACGGCCGTTTGCCTGCAAAGCTTCCAGGATCGCCTTATCCAATTCGTCAAGATCGTTTGATTGAGGGTAGTCTAGCATTGTCCGAACTCCACCGTCAAGGGTTGTTCGGTATTTTAACAAAAAAAGAAAAGAAAATGAAGTGTTTTGCGATTTATACGTTATATCGTTAAGTTTTTTTGGCGTTAGGCAAAAGGGAGCCAAGAGGCCGACGTCTATGGCCGCGCGACTCGCCCGGCCGTTGGATTAGACCTCCTCGCCGCCACGCTGTACCGGCCGCGCATGTGGCGCGCGACGCCATCTACATTCAGACGAAGGAGGGATTGGTTGTGTATCCCTCAGAAATGGAAGCGAAACTTCAGGATGGTAAGGTCAACGTTTCTGGCAGCGGGCCAACGTAGGTAATCACCAGTCGCTGCCCGGCGCGGGTGATGGCCATGTACAGCTTGCGCGTGTTGTCGCGGATTAACTCTGCCCGCTCCTCGTCTGACAGGCGAATGCTTTGTTCCCGCTCGTACAGCTCGCGCGCCCCCATCAGGAAAACGATAGGGCTTTCCAAACCGGTGGCGGCGTTGAGGGAGCAGACCCGGATTTGGTTTTGTGGATCGGTCTGGCCAGGGTCAACGGCCGTCCCCGCCCCAAACGCCCCATTCAGCCGCGTCAAAATCGGCCGGATTTTCTCCCGGCTGGCGTGAATCACCAGAATATGTCCCCAGGGAACGCCCCCTTGAGCTAACAGGCGAATCTCATTGATCACCCGCGTAATTTCATCCTGCGGGCTGGTCAGGGGAATGACGACGGGCAAGACGCCGTTGGGCATGTTCGTCAGATCGGGGACGACGATTTCCTCATCTTCCTGCGGCAGGCGCGCGCGGTAGAGGAGTGTGGCAAAGTCCAGGATTTCGCGGGTGGTGCGGTAACTTTTACGCAGCCGGTGAACCCGCCCGCGCACGTCCAGGCCGCTGGCCAGCCACGATTGGCCCCGTTTCAGGAATCCCTGGCTGGCGTCGGCTGCCAGAAACAGATGGCCGGTATCCGGCGTCAGGATGCGCTTGATGATTTCAAACCAGAGCGGGGCGAAAAACTGGGCCTCGTCCACCAGAATAATGTCGTAACGGGGCAGCGCGGCCTCGCCGTTGTGCCAATAGCGCCAAAGCTGGCGGGGCACGTCCCCCCAATCCATCAGTTGGCGCTGCTGCAATGCTTTGTGGTAGGGGGTCATGGCGTCGTAAAGGCGGTGACGCATGGATTGACCCAGGGCAAAGCCGCGCCCGACGCGGTCGGCCGCCAGATAATCTTCCCGGCTGAA
>JAJRVV010000024.1 GCA_024277135.1 Chloroflexota bacterium
AAATTGGGTTGTTGATGTTGGTCGTTTTTGCAAAACATAGGCAATTTTCCTGTAAGAAATACACCTCTATTTTACCACATTATGTCAAATAATGCCGCTTTTGAGCGACTTGACCTTTTTTCGGGAAAGTCATTGTTCATTTCTCATTTCTCATTCTTCTTCACCACGCCAGTTCCATCACGGGGAGCGGCCGTTCATTCAACCGATCCTCGCTAACCATGCCATCATGCAAACGCACTATCCGGTCGGACATGGGGGCGATGGCGGTGTTATGCGTCACCAGAATCACCGTCGTCCCCTCCTGCTGATTCAGGTCGCGGATCACCTGCAACACCTGATGCCCCGTCTCCACATCCAGGTTGCCCGTCGGCTCGTCGCAGAGGAGCAGCGGCGGGCGGTTGGCCAGGGCGCGGGCGATGGCCACCCGCTGCTGTTCGCCGCCGGACAGCTCCGCCGGGAAATGGTTGGCGCGGTCGGCCAATCCCACCAATCTCAGCAGGTCGCGGACGCGGCCGTCCAGTGATTTACCGTTTTTCTGCGTCAGCCGCAGGGCAAACTCCACATTTTCGGCGGCGTTTAAGGTGGGAATCAGGTTGAAAAATTGGAAGATGAAGCCCACTTTGCGCCGCCGGTAATCGGCTAACTGCCGCTCGTTGTAGCGGGTGATGTCCTCGCCCTGGACGATGACCTGGCCGCCGGTCGGCTTGTCCAACCCGCCGATCAGATTCAGCGTCGTCGTCTTGCCGGAGCCGGAAGGCCCCAACAAGGTGATAAATTCGCCGGGATTGACGCACAGTTCCAGCCCGCGCAGGGCGTGAACGGTGACTTCGCCCATTTTGTAATCTCGCTGCAACTCATGACATTCGATTAAAGGTTGTTGGTTCATCATTTTCTCCAAAAATTTTCCCGATGAGACGGCCGTTTCATCTTTGCCTTTTGTTCACTCATTTTTTGCTCCTGCCCGCAAGCCATTGAGCATCATGCTCACGGCCGTATCCGTCAACGCCAGTAAATCTATCCGCTCCGGATCCATCGCCCACAGCAGGAGCAGCCCCTCAAACTGGGCGGCGGCCGTGATCGCCGCCTGCTCCGGGTCAATCGGCTGGAACTCGCCCGTCTCCACCCCCACCCGGATCAGGCCAGTCAACATTTCGATGTACTGGTTCATGTAACCCATCATCCGCTGGCGGAATGCGCCCGGCCGTCCGGCCAGGGCGTAAAACTCCAACCAGATGCTGCGGTAGCGACTTAACTGGTTGACGGTGTTTGACATAGACTCCCGCGCCAACTGCGCCAACTTCTGGCCGGCCGGGATGGGAGCGGCCAGGATGGCGGCGATGCCGGAAAATTCGGCGGTGAAGAATTGGTCAATGACGGCCGTCACGATGTCATCCTTGCTCTTGAAATGCCAATACAGCCCGCCCTTGCTCAATCCCGATTCCTGCACGATGTCATCCATGCTGGCCTGAGAAAACCCCTTGCGCGTGAAAACGGCCGTAGCCGCTTCAACGATTTGCTGTTTTCGGGTGTCCGCATCCAATTTCACACGTTGAGCCATACCATCTCCATTCGCAAACCGACCATCCGGTCGGTCATTATCATAAACCTGTTCCAGACAAATGTCAACCCCAAACCGACCAATCGGTTTTCTTGTGGATTTCCAAACTTCGACAAGCTGCTGGGGAATGCTTTAAGGCACAGTCTGAACAACCGGCAAGAACGCAAATTCGTCAAACAACCGCGTCTGTCCGGAATTTGGATCAATCATCAAGGCCGACACATCCACCGCCTCAAAGGCCGATCCCGGCACGCTTTTCAGCTCCCCCAGCACATCATTGTCCCACCGATCATCCGGCGCACCGGAAAGGTGCCAAGCCGAGCCATTGTCCGCCAAAATCAGCCCATACGTCTTCATCGCCTGTAAAATCACCTGAACATCGGGTGAAAAGCTGCTGATGTCAAAACTCGCTTTCAAGCGAAACCGCTGCCCCATTGGCGGATACTGCCACCCGGTCAGGCTGGAGGCATCGTGGCCGGCCGGCCACACATGCGCCTCCCGGGTTTGCGGCGCGGTGAAGCGAATGGCATGGTTGATGACGCCGGCCGCCGCCTCATCATACCGCACCAGCCCCGGCAAAATCGGCAGCCCGGCGGCGTCGGCCGATGTCCAGCCGTCAGGGCGTAAATCATGGCTGTTTAGGTCGAAAATAGCGCCGGAACCGGCATCCCAGCCGCCGTTTCCATCCGGCCAGGCGTCAAACAGTTCGTAGAGCAGGCAGTTGTCCCGATCCAACACCAGGATGTGCCGGTCGCCGTCGCCGTCCGGGCCGCCTTCAATGGGCGGGTTAGGCGGGATGGGGTAGGGGCCGTCATCGCTTTCCTCATCATAAAGGAAACTGACCGGAACCTGGGGCTGGCTGCCGGGCGCATCCACAAAGGGGATGCCGATGGGACTGTTGGAGCCGGGCGGCCAGACGCCGGAGCCAAAGTCGGGATGCAGGCTGTCGTCAGCGCCAATGGTACTAATGTAGGCGGCGGAGTTGGGATCGAGCGGCAGGTTGTCTACCCGGGTATTCCAGATGTTGTCGGCCGGGAAAAGGGAGCAGGGCAGGGCGGCGGCTGGTGGCATCTCATCCACATTGGATGAACTGATCGCAGGCCGGGGTAGGCAGGCGATCAGTAGGACAAACAGGAGACAACACGCGCTATAGCGCACTACGAATGGGTGAAAACCGTAGCCCGATTTTGTAAATCGGGTATCGAATTGCCAATTCGATTTACAAAGGAGAATAAGGGTCAGAGGACGGATCATGGTAAAACGCTAAATGTTATAACAACTAAATCTACGCTTGCCGGTGAAAACCTGATGAACTGATTGTACTGTAAGACCTTTCCAAATGTAAATCGTATACTTGTCAGGCAAAAATTTCTGAGTTTATATTGCCTGACAAAACGAGAATGGCATATAATCATGAAGTTAATCGGGTAATTGGTCTTGGGCATCATGCCACAACTTAATCTCAAAGACCCCGCACCGACTTTCCCACGCAAGCGCATTTTCACAAGTGACGGCCGTTACCGGCTCTTTTTAACCTGAATTGCGGGGAAGCTATCCCTTGAAGCGGATAAACGCCCGAAATATCTCAAGAGAATAAACAGCGGGTGAATGATCCCATTCACCCGTTTCCTTTGTTCAACTGTGTCGAAAGGAGTAGTAAATTGACTGCACATACACATGGCACAAACGGCAGCGAAATCACCCTGAGCCGCACCCTGGGACTGCTGGATATCACCATGATTGGCGTCGGCGCCATGATCGGCGCCGGTATCTTCGTGCTGACCGGCATTGCCGCCGGCGAAGCCGGCCCTGCTTTGGTATTGGCCTTCTTCCTCAACGGTATTGTCACCACCTTCACCGCCCTCTCCTACGCCGAACTTGGCTCCTGCTTCCCGGAAGCGGGCGGCGGTTACCTTTGGGTAAAAGAAGGGTTGGGCGGCACGCAAGGCTTTTTGGCCGGTTGGATGAGCTGGTTTGCTCATGCCGTCGCCTGCTCGCTTTATGGGCTTGGTTTTGGCCGATTCGCCGTCGAAATCATCAGCCTGGGCTACCCTGACATCCTGGAAATTGCGCAGCCCGTCACGCTGGCGTTTATGACCCTGGTCGTCGTTTTATTCGCCTATATCAACTTCCGCGGCGCCAGCGAAGCCGGGGCCATAGGCAACATCGTCACCATCGCCAAAGTCATCATCCTGGGCATCTTCATCGTGGCGGGCGTCATCACCATCGTCCGCCAGCCCGACCTCAACGTCTTCACCGACAACTTCATGCCGCATAATTTGGGCGGCGTCTTCGTCGCCATGGGGTTGACGTTCATCGCCTTTGAAGGGTATGAAATCATCGCCCAAAGCGGCGAGGAAGTTAAAGACCCGAAACACAACATTCCTCGCGCCATTTTCATTTCGATTATTATCGTCGTCATCATTTACGTGCTGGTGGCTTTTGTAGCCATTGGTGCGGTAAAAGTTCCTGCCTCGGTGGGAGACATCCCGATTTGGGATTATCTGGCGGGGGCCAAAGAGGTGGCCATCGTCCGCGCCGCCGAGCAAATCATGGGGCGGTGGGGCGGCTTTCTGATTTTGATCAGCGGTCTGGCCTCGACCATGTCGGCCCTGAACGCCACCATCTACTCATCATCCCGCGTTTCCTTTGCCATGGGACGGGACAGCAACCTGCCCTCAGTGTTTGGCCGGATTCATCCCAAAATGCACACGCCACACTATGCGGTTGCTATTTCGGCGGTGCTAGTGATTGTGATGGCTTATCTCTTGCCCATCGAAGATGTGGCTAAAGCGGCCGACGTGATGTTCCTGCTTATGTTCGCGCAAGTAAATGTGACATTAATGACGCTGCGCCAGCGGCGACCAGACCTGGATCGGGGTTTTGTGGTGCCATTCCTTCCCTGGCCTGCGCTTATTGGTATTGTGTCCAATGTGTTGCTGGCGGGTTTTCTGGCCTACGAAACTGGCCGGGTTGGAATTGTTACGATTGTCTGGATTGCCGCCGGGATGATGCTGTACTGGGGCTATTTCCGCAACAAGGAAGCGATGGACAAGCCGAAGGAAGTGTTGATGGAGGAAGCGCTGGTTTCGGTGGATTATTCGGTCTTGGTTCCGGTGGCGGATGAGAAGCAGGCGGTGGAATTGGGCCGTCTGGGCAGTGTGCTGGCGCAAGAGCACAATGGCGGGGTGTTGGCGCTGCATGTGATCAAGGTGCCGCCGCCGCTGAGTTTGTCGGACGGCCGTATGTTCCTGGAAGAAGGCCGTCCGCCATTGCAACAAGTCATCAAACAAGCCAAGAAGAAAGATGTGCCGGTGCATACCATGATCCGCCTGGGCCGGAATGTGGCCGACGCGATATTGAAAACAGTGTCGGAAAATACCAGTGATATGATTTTGTTCGGTTGGCCGGGCTATTCAGGCACACGGGACCAACTGTTTGGCTCGGTGATTGACCGGATTGTGTCCAATCCGCCGGCCGACATCGCCATTTTGCGTTCACGGCCGTACACGTCCCTGCGTCGCATTGTGGTGCCGGTGGCGGGCGGCCCCAACAGCCGGTTAGCGGTACTCACGGCCGTGGCCCTGGCCCGCAACACTGACGAAGAAACGGCGGTGGTTTTGGTGCATGTAGCTGTCACCGGGTCGGACCAAACGGCGGTGGCAGCCCGCGCCGGCAACGCTTTCCGCCGCGCCACCGAGGGTGTTGACTACCCCTTCGAGAAAAAAATCATCACCGCCGACAGCCCGGTGACTGGCATTCTCAATGCCGCCAAAGGGGCGGATATGGCGGTCATTGGCGCCACGCGAGAACGGCTCTTTGTTAACTTGTTGGCGGGCAATGTGTCGCAACAGGTGGCGGAGCAGGCGGATGTGCCGGTGATGATCGTCAAGCGGCGCAGCACCATTTTGCGCTCGATGCTGCGGGAGACGGTTTTACCGCCGCTGCGCACCTCGAAGAAGATGTCGTAAAGGCAGAGGGCTGAAATAGTAACGGCCGTTCCTGACTTGTTTGTGCAGGAACGGCCGTTTTCGTTTTCCGTTTTTCGTCCCCCCTACTTCACCACATTCACCAGCTTTCCCTTCACCACAATCACCTTGCGCGGTTCCCGGCCGTCCAGATGACGCTGTACATTCTCTGACGCCAGCGCCAACGCCTTCAGCGCTTCGTCCGGCGTATCCGCCGCCGCTTCGATCCGATCCCGCACCTTGCCATTCACCTGCACCACCAGCGTAATCACATCCTCTTTGGCCATATCGGCGTCCCATTGGGGCCATGCCTGTTGATGGATGCTGTACTCGTGGCCGCGCCGCGCCCACAACTCCTCGGTAATGTGCGGCGCGATGGGGGCCAACAGCAACAGCAGGTTATCAATGGCTTCATTCCATGAGGCCAGGGTGACGTTTTGTTTTTCCTGCGCTTCCCGAATACTGTTGCGGTGTTCCATGATGGCGGCGACGGCCGTGTTAAACGCAAACCCCTCAAAATCCGCCCCCACCTTCCGTATCACTTGATGCGTCTTCCGCCGCAACGCCCGATCCGCATCGGCGTTCACCTGCTGTAGTGCATACTCATGCGTCGCCGCCGACCACACATCATTTAACAACCGCTGCGGCCCTTTAATGCCATCATAATTCCAGGGGCCGCCCTGGTCCCACCGGGTAAAAAACATCAGATAGGCGCGCACCGTGTCCGCCCCAAACTGCTGCACCAAATCATCCGGGGCTATCACATTCCCCCGCGATTTTGACATCTTCTCGTTGTCCTCGCCCAACACCATGCCCTGGTTGTGCAGCGCCAACATCGGCTCATCAAAATCAACCAGCCCCATCTCCCGCATCGCTTTGGTGAAAAACCGGGTGTAAATCAAGTGCATGGTGGCGTGCTCGATGCCGCCGGTGTATTGATCCACCGGCAGCCAATAGTCGCCTTCGGCCGGGTCAAACGGATGCTCGCTGTCTTGCGGGCTGAGATACCGGTATTGGTACCAGCTTGAGCACATGAAGGTATCCATCGTGTCTGTTTCCCGCAGCGATGGCTTTTGGCAGATGGGACAAGTGGTGTGCAGAAATTCTTCGTGCAGTTTCAACGGGCTTTCCCCGGTAGGCATAAACTCCACATCTTCCGGCAGCAGGATGGGCAACGCTTCATCCGGCGCCGTCACCGCGCCATGATCGGGGCAGTAAATGATGGGAATGGGTGCGCCCCAATACCGCTGGCGGCTGATCAGCCAATCGCGCAAACGATAGTTGACGGCCGCTTTGCCCACCCCCTGCTCCTCCAGCCACGCCGTCACCTTCTCAATCGCTTCGTTTATCGGCGTGCCGTCAAATTCAGCCGAATTGATCATGTAACCTTCTGTTTTGGACGTGTATGCCTCTGTTAACGGGCCATCTTCATCCGTCCGTCCCGGCCGCCGAATCACCTCCGCGATGTCCAGCCCGTACTTAGTGGCAAACTCGAAGTCCCGCTCGTCGTGGGCGGGAACGGCCATGATAGCGCCAAAGCCATACCCCATCAGCACATAATCCGCCACCCAGATGGGAATACGCGCCTGGTTCACCGGGTTGACGGCATAGGCGCCGGTGAAAACGCCCGTCTTCTCCCGGTCGGCCGATTCGCGATCAATGTCGCTCATTCGCTGCGCCTGCTCCCGGTATTGCAACACCGCATCCACTTGCTCCGGCGTGGTGATTTTGTCCACCAGCGGATGTTCGGGAGCCATCACCATGAAGGTGGCGCCCCACAGCGTGTCGGGCCGGGTGGTGAAAATGGGGATGTCGTAGGAGACATCCGATTTCTCCAAGAAATCGGATGTCTTGAAAACCACATCCGCCCCGGTGGACTTTCCGATCCAGTTGGTCTGCATCACCTTCACCCGCTCCGGCCAATTGATTTGGGAGAAGTCCAGCAATTCTTCAGCATAATCCGTTGTCTTGAAGAACCACTGCTCCAAATCTTTCTTGATGACGGGCGTGCCGCACCGCTCGCAGTGCCGATCATCTCCCCACACCTGTTCGCGTGCCAGGGTGGTGTTGCAGTTGGGGCAAAAATCCACCGCCGCCATCGCCCGGTAGGCCAGCCCCATCTCCACCAGCTTTTTGAAGAACCATTGCGTCCAACGATAGTAACTGGGGTCAGAGGAGATGGCTTCCCGCTCCCAATCGAACATGGCGCCCATGCTGCGTAGTTGGCCGCGCATCTTTTCGATGTTGGCATACGTCCATTTCTGCGGATGGGTGTTGCGTTTGATGGCCGCATTTTCAGCGGGCAGGCCAAAGGCGTCGAACCCGATGGGAAAGAGGACGTTGTACCCTTTCATACGCATGAAACGGGCGCGGGCGTCGGATGGGGTCATGGCGTACCAGTGGCCGATGTGCAGGTCGCCGGACGGGTAGGGCAGCATGGTCAGGGCGTAATGCTTGGGCTGGTCGTGGTCAATGACTTGACGATACAGACCGGTTTCGGCCCATTTAGCCTGCCATTTGGGTTCAAGTTGTTGGGGGTTGTAGTCGCTCATGGTTACGTTTCTCTCCTGATGGTTTTGAGACTGGAGGCTAATACTTGAACTAATCTCCAGTCTCAGTAGATCCAAAATCTGCCACGAATTTGCACAAATTTCACGAATTAAGAACGTGTTTTTCGTGTAATTCGTGGCATTCGTGGCGAAAATCTTGATCTACTGAGTCTCTAGTCTCCCAAAAATCGAACTGCTATTGGCGCAAAGTCAGCCGCATTCTTGGGGGCGGCGCCATGACCGCCGGTAAGGTAGGTTTCTAGCTGGCAGTTGGGGATGACGGCCGCAAACTGAGCCGCATACTGAAAGGGAATAACCGGGTCATCTTCGGCCCAGGCCAGCAGAACCGGTTGGGTCAGTTGGGCTAACTGCGCCTGGTCGCGTACAGCGGGCGCGGTCAGGATGAGATGGCTGACGCGGCGGGGGTAGGTGACGGCCGTTTTCACCGCCACGCCGCCGCCCCAACTTTTACCCATTAAAATCGCTTGTTCCACATCCAACCCATCCAACATTTGCAGCACGCATTGCACGGCCGTGTCCCCCATCATCTGCCCTGGTTTGGCGGGCACGCTCTGCCCCCAGCCCGGCATGTCCACGCTGACCACACAAAAACCGGCCGCCGCCAACGGCGCCATCATCGGCTGCCAGGCGCGCCAGCCGTTGCGCTGGCTCCAACCGTGCAAACCCAGGATGAGACGGCCGTTCGCCGGCCCGGCCGTCTTGCCAAACACGTTGCCAAATTCCGTATCAATCCACACGTCGTTCATTTTTGATTTTTGATTTTCGATTATGGATTGCGGATTGGGATTCTCTCAATCGAAAATCCAAAATCCCCAATCCAAAATAAAAAACCCCTCTCGTTCAGAGACGAAAGGGGTTCCGCGGTACCACTCTGATTTGATGGTGATTAATTTTCCCGGAAACTTGGAGTTTCCGGGAAAGTGAGGTGGACCTGAAGGGACTCGAACCCTTGACCCCCACAATGCCATTGTGGTGCTCTCCCAACTGAGCTACAGGCCCAAAGACAATGAACAATTATCAATTAAAAATGAACAAACGGCAAATTTTGCTCGTTACCCATTTTAATTGGTCATTGGGTTTTCCATCCACTCAAACACGTAACGTATGTGACCCGGCATTGGCTACTGATTGACATGTTCACCAACGCAGCTTCCAGACGAGTTCGGCCCCAAATTTGCCCCGCTTCCAGCCAATGGCGCGGCTCTCTTTCGTTGACAATTGGCAATCGACCATTCACAATTGACAATTCACCCGGCCTACTACTCCTGTTCACAGCCTTTTTATTTGTGATTGTTAAGTGGACCTGAGGAGACTCGAACTCCTGACCTCTACAGTGCGATTGTAGCGCTCTCCCGACTGAGCTACAGGCCCTTGAGCGAACGATATGGTAGCCCAGCAGAGGGTAGTTGTCAAGGGTGGGTGCGGCCGTTATACTTGCCCAAATTTAACGTGCAGCCATAAGGAAATGCGAATGAAAGAATACAAAATCAGCCTCGAATATTGTGTGCCTTGAAACTACACATCTAGAGCCGTCAGTGTGGCGGACGACATCTTGAGCAACTATCAACACCTTATCGAAACCTTCACCTTCATCACCGGCAGCAAAGGGACGTTTGAATTCAAAGTAAATGGGGAGCTGCTGTATTCCAAACAGCAGAACGGCCGCCATGCCGAACCTGGCGAAGTGTTGCAGCTATTCAAAGAGTTTGTCGGCCCCGACGTCCCCACCTACCCCCAATCAAAATAATTTTGGTTTTTCGATTTTGGATTAGGCAGATCAATCCAAAATCGCCAATCCAAAATCCAAAATCAAGTGATCCAATCCCGGTGCATCCTATCCCAATTGCGATGCTGATAGGTACGTTTGCATTCCTTGCACACCAGCGCCGTGCCCACCTCGCCTGATCCCCGCCAATACCAGCGCACAGTGGTCAAGTGATAACGGCAGGTGGGTTGGTAGCAAACCGGGCAATCCTGTCCATCTGCCAGCCCGGCGTTGCCTACCCGCCGCTTGAAAATCAGGTCTTCATCACAGAGGTAACAACGTTTAACGGCCATGGGGGGAAGGATGATGTCCTTTATGCTTCATAATTAAAAAAACCTTGTCCGCTTTTTTTGCCCAGTCGTCCGGCGGCGACCATTCGTTTGAGCAGGGGCGCCGGTCGGTAGCGGTCTTCGCCCCACTCCGCTTGCAATCCGCGCATGACGCCCAACACCATATCCAGCCCCAGGTGATCGGCCCAGGCCAGGACGCCGCGCGGATAATTTGTGCCCAACTGCATCGCTTTGTCAATGTCGGCGGCCGTTGCCACTCCTTCTTGCAGCGCGCTCACCGCCTCGTTTATCAAACAGCAAACCGTGCGGGCGCGCACCAGACCGGCGCCATCTTTCACCCAGACCGGCTCTTGCCCCAGTTTGCGCCAGAACTGCTGCGCCTGGGCCACGGCCGTCTCCCCCGTCAACAACCCCCGCGCCAACTCCACCATCCCTTGCCGTTCCAATGGTGGCAGCAGGCCAAACCCCACCACCCGCTCCGGGTTGGGCAACCACGCCGCCGTTTCCGTCACGCCGGTCGTCAGCGCCGATGTCAGCATCAAGGCGTCAGGCCGCAGAAAACCGCCTAACGCCGACAGCAGCTCCTCTTTAGCCGCCTGCGATTCGTGCAGCAGTTCAATCGCCACATCCGCCCGCGCCGCTTCATCCATCGCCCAGCCGCTTTGCACCGCCGAGAGAAACCCTTCCACCAGATACAAAGCCGTATCCAGCCCCGCATCCAGGCAAAGCTGTCCCACTTCTTCCAAAAACGGCGATTCGCCTGCGATGACAACCTTCATTTTTTTTCCTGCAAAAAGTGCAAAACCGTTTGGTTAAATCGCTGCGTCTGGTCAATGGGGGTGACGTGGCGGGAATCTTCAAATATCACCAGACGGCCGTCGGGAATTTGGGCGGTATACGCTTCTTTTGCGGCCACCGGCCAATAATCCTCATCCGCCGCAATCACCAGGGTGGGGCAGCCGATTTCGCCCAGCCGCTCAGTCACGCTCCAGCCTGCCAACGCCTTTGTCGCCGTCAGGTAAGCCCGCTGGTCATTCTGCGCCCACCGTTCGGCAAACCTTTCGCGGAATTCCGCTTGTTCCGGTTTGGGAAAGAGACGCTGGCTCAAAAATTCGCCCATGCGCCTCATGCCCATGATGCGGGTGATGGCGTATCGCTGCCAGATTTGGAATTTCTCCTTCAATGTGCGCGGAACCAGTTCCGGCATACTGTTGACGATGACCATTTTCTTGATCAATTGGGGGAAGTCCAGCGCCAATTGGAAGGCGATCATGCCGCCCATGGAGATGCCGACGACGCGGACGGCCGTCACCCCCAACTCCTGCAAAACCATAGCCGTATCCTGAGCGAATAGCGGCACGCTGTATGGCCCTGGCGGCTTGGCCGAACGGCCGTGTCCCCGCATATCCACCGTTATCGCCTGAAAATGTTCGGCGAAAACCGGCGTTTGCAGCTCCCAGTCCCGCGTGCTGGAACCCAGCCCATGCAAAAGCAGCAGCGGCTCCCCGTCGCCACTCACCTCATAATACAATTCAATCCCATTGACCTGAATAGTCGCCATCTCTTCCTCCCAGATAAGACAGAAATCAGTCAATCGCTGCCAAATACTCGCCGCCACAAGTTTGTTTCCATGATGTGATCCGGATCGCAGCGTCGTTTCAACAAGCGGAATTGATCCAACGTCTCCTGGCCCAGATAGGCGACGGCCGTTTCCGGGCGCAGGGTGCTATCCTTGGCCAAATAAAAACGGCCGCCCGCCGCCAGCACAATCTCGTCCATCTCCCGCGCCAACTGCGCCACTTTCTCCCGATTACGGTTGGTGATGCGAAAGTCCATCGCCATCGAGTACCCATCCAGCCCATGCGTCATCAAAAACGCATCCGGCCGGTGTCGCTTGAGCACCGTCAGATAATTGGGCAGCCCCCGCTCCTGGCCCAGATGCAAGAGATGGGCAAACGTCTCTTTCGCCGCCTCTTTGGGCACGAAGGGTTGGTACTGGATCAGGCCGCCCGGCCCATACGCCCGCTTCCAATTGGGCACGTAATCTAACAGAAAATGGAAAGCGGCGTGGGGCTGGCGGACGTATGTTGGCCCGGCCAGTTTCCCCGCCCACAATTTGCCATTATTGATCAGCCACGTGCCCCAATTGTTCATAAACGGCCGCATCAACAGCCAGATGATGGACTTGGGCAGGACGCCAAACATCATGTCCGACAGATGTTGGTGATCCAACCGCATCGTCTGCGCCGGATGGGGGTCGGCGTCCGGCGGCAGATAGTTGGCGCGGTGGACATCGCCCCGGCCCAACCCTTTCCCTTTGGCAAAGGCGTCCATCCAGCCCACAATGTAATCCGAAGTTTCCAGATGCGCCTCAAAATAGGCGAACATGCCGTCCAGATTCGGTTGGGTTTCGGTATACACATCCAGCAAACCGGAGTAAATCCGCTTCATTTGCAGGGTGATGCGGGTGAAGCAGCCCAACATGCCAAAGCCACCGATGGCGGCAAAAAAGATGTCGCCGTTCTCTTCCGGGCCGCAGGCGATCGTTTCGCCGGACGGCATCATCAAATCAAATTCGAGGATGTGCGCCCCAATCGGCCCTTGCTGCCAGGCGTTCTTGCCATGCACGTTCATCCCGGCGCAGCCGCCGATGGTGGTGACCATGGTGCCGGTGACGACGGGCGGCCACCAGCCATCCTCCAGCACGTACTGCCACAACCGGGATAGGGTGACGCCGGGTTCGACGCTGATACGGCCGTTCTCCGGGTTCCAATCCAAAATGCGATTCATGCGCCGCAAATCGAGCAAGATATTCTCGCCGTTCATCGCCGCGTCGCCATAACTGTTGCCGCCGCCGCGCAGCCCTACCGTCCGCCCCATCTGGCGCGCCAGGGCAAACAGGTCGGCGATCTGCGCCGCCGTCGTTGGCCGGTAGACATAGCTGACCGAATCGCTGGCCCCGCCCCACGCCGTCACCCGTTCCAACCGCTCGCCAGGGAGGACGGCCGGCGGCCGTTGTTGGTTACTCTTCACAATGGGTTCTAAATCCTTTGTTTCAATCACGTACTCTCGCTCTAGCTCTCGCTCAAAAACTCAGCCGCCGGAAAATCACCGACGGGATGTGCCGGATGATCAGGCCCACCAGCCGCCAACGGGCCGGGACATATGCCACCTGCCGCCTTTTCTGTACGGCTTGCACAATTTGCCGAGCGGCTTCCTCCGCGGGAATCACCCAAAAGGTCTTGGGCGCATTCTCCAGCAAAACGGTGTCTACAAATCCCGGTTTAATCGTCGTCACCGACACGCCATGCCGCGAAAGCCGGTTGCGCAGCGCTTCCAGGTAGGTGTTCAGCCCCGCTTTGCTGCTGTTGTAGACGGGCGATGCCACTCGTCCCCGGTCACCGGCGATGGAGCTGACGCCGACGATTTGCCCGGCGCCGGCCCGCTCAAAACGGACGGCCGCTTCGTTCAACCACGCAATCGCCCCCAATAAATTCGTCTCCACCATGGCCCGGTCTTTGGCAAAATCGTATTCATCCAGAGCCACCGCCGGCTGCGCCCCGGCCACATACGCGATCAAATCCAGCCCGCCTAACTGGCGCACGATGTTCTGAAACAGCGCCGGGGTTTCGGCGAAATGGGTCACATCATGCACAAACGGCCGCGCTCCCGTTTCCGCAGCCAATTGCGCCAGTTTATCTTCGCGGCGGGCCAGCGCCGCCACCTGATACCCATCCTGAACCAGTTGTTTCACCAGCGCCGCGCCAATGCCTGATGAGGCGCCGATGACGGTGGCTCGTTTGCCCGGCTCTAACGGCCGTGTCACATTATTCGTTTCGTTAGTCATACCTTTTCCGATTTTGGATTTTTGATTTTGGATTGCGGATTTTGCGCGCCGCAAGCCGTTTGCGGGGCTATTTTAGCATAAAGGTAACTGCTAACCACAAAGGCACAAAGACACAAAGTTTCTCTGGTTTTTCTTTGCGCCTTCGTGTCTTCGTGGTGAAATTCCAGAGGGGCTTAGTAGTTACGCATAAAGGGGATTAAATACCCGACTGGATCATGACGTCTTCCTGACCGGCGTAGGTGAGAACGGCCATTATGGCTCCATGCGTTTCCAGCGCCAACTGTTTGGCTGACTCGTCCGGTTGGGGATGGACGGTATGCAAAGCCACCAGGCGCGCTTGCACCGGCCCGGCGTATTTGGCCAATCGCCACACGGCCGTCCAAAAAGGCTCATCCCCCCAATACACCAGCGGTAACGGCTCATACAACAGCACGCAGGGCAAAAAAGGCACGCCCCCCTGCGCCGCAATCTCAAACGCGCCATACCGGAACGGGTGCAGCGGCTTCTCCATCCCCAAAATGCCCCCCTCCGGGAACAGCGCCACCGGTGGATAATGGGAAGTGGCGATCAACGCCTGCCGCGTGGCTTCGCGGGATGATTTGTCCCCCCGATTCACAAACACCGTGTCAATCGCCCGCGCAATCCAGCCGATAAAGGGCCAGCTCCGTATGGCGTGGCCGCTGACAAACCGCATTGGCAAAACGTGGATGAGGAGGATGATGTCTAAAAATGAGGCGTGATTAGGAAACACAAACCCGTGATGGGCGCGGAATTTCTCCGGCTCCCGTACCTCTACCTCAATGCCGAACACGCGGGTGAACAGACGCGCCATGGCCGTGATGGGCCAGGCGCACAGGCGCACCCCTTTGATGCGGACGGGAATCCAGGCTGCGGCCAGGATGACGGCCGTGCCTGCGCCCATGACGATGCCCATGACCGTCACCCGCCAACTGCCCCGGATGACGCCCATCAGACGGCCGTGCCCCACAACGCCGCCGCAATCTGGTCATGCGCCGCCACCGATAACGCTTCTGGTGTGTCCTCTGCGGTTGGCTGGAAGGTTTCCAGAGCGGTTAACCGGGCGGTGACGGGACGGCCGTAGCTGGCCAACCGCCAAATCGCCTTGATGGGGTGTTCCCCTCGTCGCCAGATAGCGATTTCCAGCGGATCATACACAATGGCAGCGGTCAAATACGGCTTCTGCCCCTGAATCACAATATCAAATGCGCCATACCGAAACGGCAGTAGTTCATCTCCCGGCCCCCGTTTCCCTTCCGGGAACAGGGCAATGGGCGGGAACATCTCCAACTGCGCCACCGACGTCCGCGCCGCTTCCCGCGACGCCCTATCTTTCCGCTGAACGAAGGCGCACCCAATCGCCTGCGCCGCCAGCCCCACAATCGGCCAGTTTTTCACCTCATCCTTCGCCAAAAAACGCATCGGCGCTACCGAAATCAGCGCCAGAATGTCCAGGTAGGTGACGTGGTTGGGAAAGACAAACCCCTCATGCTGCCGGAACGTTTCGGTATCCGAGCATTCAACTCGAACTCGCAAGGAGCGCAAAATAGTCCAGCCGGTGAATTTCAACATCCAAAAGGAAAGCCGGTAACGTTTAATTTCGATGGGCATAAAGCCGGTTAGAATAATCAGCGTCCCGCCAAAAAGCAAAGAAACCAGCGCCAGACAAATGCGATAATAACCGCGAATGTATTTCATGGGGTTGTGTCCTTTTTCCGTTTACCTACAACGTGAAACACTCAGCGGGGGGACAAGTTTCTACATTTTTTCAGACTGCGCTGAAAAAATTATCAATTGTCAATGCTCAATTAGCAATTGACAATATCGGCAGTTTTTACCAAAGGTAGATGGGATTGCTGTAAATCCAGCCCCGTTCCCGGCCCAGGTAGGGAATAGTGCATTCCACCCGGTACGCCCCGGCTTCCACCGGGATGTGGGTCAGGTTGGTTTCGTTGCTCACTTCGGCCACGACCTGGCCCTGATGGATGAGGCGCATGTTGGTTTTGATGGGGGCGCGAGCTTGCAAGGTGGCCCCGGCGTCCATGCGCACTTTATCGCCCATGATGCCTTTGTCCACCCCCTGCCCGCTAAAGCGGAACCCTTGGGTGGGGTGGGGCAGGTCGTAGGCCACCCAGCAGCGCCCCTTGCCCAACGCCTGCAAAATCAACCGTTTGTCGCGGACTAAGTCGCCGCTGAGGGGTTCGGGGGTGAGGATATGGGTGTTGACGGCGCGGAAGAGGAACTCATAGGGGTAGATGATGCGCTTGACCGGCCCCATGCTCATGGGGGTGGCGTGGGCGTCGCTGTTGCCCACGGCCGTCACCCGCTTCCCCTGCATCAACCACTCATCCCACAACGCCAACGTTTCCGGCTCCGGGGTGGTGATGTACTTGCCCGGATTCACGGCCACGCGCACGGCCGTCAACTTTGCCAGTAGTTTACTTTTGAACGGCAGCTTCTCCAGCTCATCCGCCAACCGGTTTTTGAACGACGACATGTAGTTCCAGATTTCCAGCCCGGTGAAGCCGTCAATCTGCCAATCATGCCAGCCCAAATCCGGCTCGTCGAAAATGGGTAGATATTTCTCATGGGGATGGGCCAGAAAGCCGATGCCGCCCGCTTTCAGCGTCTCGTCAATCAACTGTTGCGGGTCGGCGGCAAAGGGGGAAAGCTCACATTCCGCGCCATACGCCAAAAAGTGGCTGGCTTGCGGCCGGCGGCGGGCGTTATGCACTTCTTCGCCAACGAGGAGGAGGACACGGCCGTTCTCATTCTGGTAGTACCCTTCCACCCCATCCACCCAGATGTTGTGGTCGGTGACGATGATGAAATCCAGCCCGGCGGCGATGGCTGCTTCAGCAATCTTAGTGTGCCATCCTTCCCCGTCCGAATAGAGGGTGTGCATATGCATGTTACCCGCGAGTTCAAACAGTTCGGTCACGATTACCCTTTCCCTGAAATAATTATGGACAGCAATACTATCATTTTTAATGTGGTTATCCAAGTCCAAGAACCACTGAGGCACGAGTGAAAGCGATGCTCTCTATAATTATTGGGAGTGACTGATTTTGAGCTCTCGGAATTTCGGATGTTTGTTCGGGGCAGTGAGGTCGTGGAACCTCAAAACACAATACACCCATTGTGTTTTCCACGATTTTGTTGGTGTAAGAAACAATAGGTGTATTTCGGGGTGTAGCTCAACTTGGTAGAGCGCGCCGTTCGGGTCGGCGAGGCCATCGGTTCAAGTCTGGTCACCTCTTGTTGTCTGTATCGTCTGATCGGTTCTTTTATCCTGAGAACTCTGGAAAACTTTAATCATGGCACAAATGCCAATATCGCCTCCCATTCAGGGTCTGTTAACTTGGTCTGTTCACGTATCTGTTCAACGTGATGATGGATCAATAAGTTTTTGAGTCCTTCCATTGAACAGCGTTTTCATTCTTCCAAATTCCCGCTTGTCCTTCGCCAGCGTCCATAATCGCGTGGTTTGTTTGCATACTATCTGTGAGATAACGCGCTTGGTTTTTTCAACAACGCGCTTGTCACTAAACTTTGCCAATAAGGGTTGAATATATTCGTGTAATTTTTCATACCCCCATCGATCTCACAAACCAACTGTTTTGTCACGCTGAAATTTTCCAGAGTTCTCAGTAATTTAAGGGAATCCGGGAACGGTTGTTAGCCCGGCAAAAAACCTAATCAAACTGGCGGCTGACGAAAATTTTAACGGGAAAATTATGCGCGGGTTGCTGCGCCGCCAGCCTGATAAGGACAAATACGCTACCTGCCTTTGTAGCGCATATCTCGTGACCTGGCAGGGTGATTTTGCAGCTCGCCCGAATGAATTGCCAATTTGTCCTACCGCCGAGAGCGCCAGAAGTCTCGAAGCGTTTGTCGCTATTCCTGGCTAAACTCCAGTTGATTTTGCCGGTACGTCGGCACCACCTGCATCATACTGTTGCCGATTTGCAGCGGCAGGGGGTCGCCGGCCGCATCGGTGAAGGTGAGCATGTCGTCCCGATTTTCTCGATGCCAGGCGGCCTCATACGCCATTCCGTCCCGAAAAACGACGGCGCGGCCCGTGCCCCAAAGTTGAATTTCCAGCGATAAAGCAACGCAGACGCCGTCGGTCACTTGTTCGCAAATGGTGGCGTCCTCCACTGTGTTGGCAAACACCACCGCCACGTTCCGGTAGTTGACCTGCTCGCCACTGTTGGCGTCTTGATGAATCTCGCCGTCTGACCAGCGCAAGTAACGGCCGTTCGCCGCATCATACCGCCACTCTACAATCTCAGACACGTAATCCACCTTGAGATACGCAGCCGGTTCGCCCCCCTCTGGCGGCACGCTGGAAAAGTGCATGTTGTTGCCAAAATTAGGCGGCATGTTCAGTTCCTTGCGATCCAGCGCCGCCCAAATCCCTTCTGGCCGGGCGTAAAACGTGTGCTCCCACGGCTTATCCTCGCCGGTGCGGTAGTAGCCATCCTCGGCCGCCCGCAAAATGCGCCGGGTGAAGTCAGACCGGTTCAACTTTTGCTGCACGCCGTTGCTGGCCCCGGAGTAGCAGAGGGCGGCGTCGTACATGGCCGGGATTTCCACATCAATGAGCCGGGCGCTGCGGATGGGGCCGATGTTGGGCGGGGTACGGCCGTAAAACACGGCCGTAAACCGGGTCAGCCGCCCCTCGGTCACATGCTCAAACAAAATGTCGGCGTCGTTGATGCCCGACTGCGGCCGGGTGTATTGCGCCGGGAAATTGGACAGCTTGCAAGCTACCGGCCGTCGTTGCAAAATCGCCGGATCGGCCATCAGTTCACCAGTCAATGGGTTCCGCTCCAGGCCAAAATCGGCGGCGCTCATCAGGATGACGGCCGTTGGCGTGGCGGTGGCCGTCGGTTCCGGCGGCGGCGTGCTGGTGGGCACAGGGGCGATGGTGGGCGGCGGCGGCAGGGTGGCCGGATCGGCGATGAGTGTGGGGGATGGATTGGCAGCGGCCGTTGTCGGCGAAACGGACGCAGCTGCCGATGTGGGGGGCGGAGCCGGTGTAGGCGTGGCTGTTTCGCTGCAGGCAGCCAACACAAAGCCAATTAACATAACGATTGTGATGAACTTCCAATTTCTCATGATGACCTCTCGCTAAACAAGTGCCGTATTCTTGCCATCCCCCGCCTCTTTGTCAAATACATCAGCCATCGCCTGCCCACCGTTCCTCATACCCGGTTCATTCCTGGCTGAACTGTTTTTTGGCTTCCTAAATCTTTCCTTAACAGCAAGCCTGATCTTAAGACATATGGCCTACGCTTTTCCCGGCAGGCGCGGACGCGCCTGTTTTTAATCTAGCGAGGGCTACATCATGAAAGAAAAAACTGTGACACTTTTGGCGACGGCCGTCTTCGCCACACTGATGATATTCGGTCTGATTTGGGCCTTGTCCACGCCGCAGTTGGCGATGGCAGCCACCATCACCGTCACCATCACCGCCGACGAAGATGATGGGTGTGGCGCGGGGACAGGCTGCTCCCTGCGCGAAGCGATCAGCAGCGCCAGCCCCGGCGATGCCATTTCTCTACCCGCCGGAACCTACTTCCTCACGTTGGGAGAAATCAACCTCAACAAAACGCTGACCATCCAGGGAGATGGGCCAACCAGCACCATCTTGGATGGCAGCGATGCCAGCCGCATCTTTGCCCTCAGCGGCGGCAGCGCCATCACCTTGACCGGGATGACGCTGCAAAACGGCCGTGCCGCCAACGGCGCCGCCGTTTACATCGCCTTATTCAGCAATCTAATGATCAGCAATACCACAGTCACCCAAAACACGACCACCGGCAACGGCGGCGGCATCTATCTGGACACCGGCACGCTCACCCTGGTCAGCGGCCAAATTTTGAGCAACACGGCCGTTAACGGCGGTGGCGTTTATGTCAATTCAGGTAACGGCCATTTCATCCAATCCAATGGCGTCATCAGCGACAACCTGGCCAGCAGCAACGGCGGCGGCGTGTATGTTGGCAGCGGCAGCTTTACCATGAACGGCGGCCAGATTCAGGGCAATCACGCCTTCTCCACCAGGTTCCCCGGCGGCGGCCTGTATGTCGGATTGGGGGCAGCCTGGCTCAACAGCGGCCAGATTCGTGAAAACAGCGCTTTTCGCGGCGGCGGATTGATGCTGGATCGGGGACGGGTCACTCTAGCCGGAACCAGCATTGTCAGCAACACCGCCACCTATGGCGGCGGCTTGTACATCTTCGGCGTAGGCGGGGTGTTGACACAGACGAGCGGCATCATTGGCTACAACCGGGCCACGACAACGGGTGATTTTGGCGGCGGCGCGGCTTACCTATTCCAGGGAAAAATGGTGGCGCTGGGCGGCGAAATCCATTACAACAGCAGCCTGGTGGATGCCGGCGGCGTGCATGTGACAAATGCGACGGCCGTGTTCGATGGCGCCAATGTGCATGACAATACCGCCGGCCGTAATGGCGGCGGCATCCATGTGCGCAACAGCGCCGGCGTTTTGACCGTCACCAACAGCGCCTTAAGCAATAACTCACCCCAGGCTATTTCCATGTACGACGGGTCGGCACACGTCACCGGCAGCCAGATTGACAATTCGGCGACGGCGCTGGCGATGACGGGCGGCACGATGACGGCTTATGCCAACAACATCCTCACCTACACCACCGGGGTTTTGGCTGCGGGCGGCGTGTTTAACGGCCGTTACAACTATTGGGGAACCGGGGCCACGCCAACCAGCATCGGCAGCAGCGACGCCTACACCTACCGGCTGGGGGTCAATGTCGGCAGTTGGGGCCAGGGGACGTTGGCCGATGCCAGCCTCGTCCCGGACACGGGAGCTGGCGGAACCGGCGTCATCGTCAGTCACGGCCGCGGCTTGGCCAACAC